>WFTM01000465.1 GCA_015485525.1 Candidatus Zhuqueibacterota bacterium
CGGACTGACAGATGTCGATTTCTGCTTCTGAGCGGATAGCTGAGTTGAGTAGATAATCAGAAAGTAGCACAGAAGCTGGCGATCCTTCAGGCTCGTATTGCCTGAAGTCTGAGCGCTGCGTCTGCGTCACGGGACGGGGCTGTGCAGCGCAGGACGGAGCTCATATCCTGAAAGATATACAAATGCGATCGCTGTATTCAGATGTCACGATATTCTGTGCCCAGGGGATAACTGATAAATAAAATCGGGAGCAGGTCGCAACCCGGCTACTCAGGAAGCCGGGTATTCTGCGGGCAGGCAGTTTCTGGCTCTTGCACCAGCATGTGGACCCGGCTGGTATGAGTTGGATTCTCCCGTACAGTATGCCGTGAATATTATATTGGACAGACAGGATGTGATCGGATGCATTTTTCCGAAAAAACGATAACTTTTGATTCTTTTCTCGAATTTTCCCGTTTTCTCCGTCTCCTCGGTGTTGATGAAAAAAAGATCGATGATCAGAATGGCCTGCTGTATCTGGCGATGGATTTGCACAATGAGCGCGGCGCGTTGCTGTGTAAATCCGGAACGCAGGTGAGCACTGCGCTCTACCATAAGCTGGAGAATGTCTCTTCTGGAGGCAGGATAAAAATTGAACTGGCCAAAAATGAGAAAATCGCCGGCCGACTCGCCGATATCGTGGTGTCTGCCCTGATCGTTGAGATGAACCACACGGATATTGCTAAAAAGGTCGGCGCATCGTTGTTTGAAGCATACCAGACAAGAATTGAAAAGGTTGCCAAAGAGGCCCTGTCCGGCAGCGAGCTTGCCTATCTCTTTTTTGAAGAAGGTGCATTCCAGCTCAAGGGGGATGGTGAATTTAATGGTTTTGAGAAAAGTATGGTACACGGTCTGCGTATTCTGCTGATTGCCATGGGAATCGCCATGAGCGGAGACAACGTGCCGGACAACATGAATGCGGTCTTCACGGCTGGCGTACTTCAGGCGCTGTTGACTGTCAGGTCTGAGCAGGTAAATGAAAAAGAAACTGATAAACAAAAAATTATACAGTGGAAATTGAACCGGCTGGCAGAGTTTCAGAAGATCGACGGAGTCGATGAAACGGCGGTGCAGGCCCTGAGGCATGTCTTCAAACACGACGTGAAAGACTACAGCTATGTTGCCGGTACAGAAGCTCAGCACACAGTCGCCAAGATACTCTACGTCGCGCTGTACTTCCACGGGGCGGTGTTTCTTTCAGCGGGAAACAGCAAAACAGTTAAAATCCTCAAGCAGATATATTCGCTCTCCAAACGCGGGGTTTTTGATGAAGCTGTTGTCGAGAAACTGGCATACTGGATCGAAAAGGTCGCGGTTTTTCGTTTCTATAAAATCCTTGATTTTCTGCGTACGCAGTGCGCCAAAGGCGCAGACAGAACTGACGTGCCCGTCCCGTATCCCACCCGGGGTACTTCGACACCAACCCTGTTCCTCTGCCGCGAGAACGACCAGTCCTGCCCCCATCTTTCCAGCGCGTTGATGCAGATCAATGTCACTGTGGCTGAAGGCAAACTGTCCTCCGGGGCCTACACCAAATGCATCAAACTCACCCGAGAGCTGCAGAATTTTTACGACGAATACTATGAGCGCATCAAGGAAGAGATCAATGCAGACATCAAAAACGGGTGACTATTCGCCGGCGTTGCGAGCGCCCTGCAAACGTGCTGCACGGAAGAGCAGGTCTGCAGATTGCAGAATTTTGCCGCGCAGGCGCTCGGGATAGTCAGGATGCTCCTCTAAAAATTGCCGGACGATTGCTGCGGCCTGTGGGGATGTATGACCGCTGAACAGGGCATCCAGCCAGCGCTTGGGGAAGAAAATGTCGCCTGTTTGCTGGATGTCACGCAGGAGCTCCAGTCCGGGCCGCAGGTAGTGTATGGCCTCTGAGGCGCGTAAGGGATGATTGAGATAGCGCAGAGCTTCCAGAACCCGTGGTTCGTGTGTGCGCCGGCCCGGATTTTTCAGGCTGATGAAAAAGCTGTCCCGTTCGGCCTTTCGGGCTGAAAGGGCGGGCATGACGAACTGCAGCCGGGCACGGCGGTCCGGATTGCTGAGGCGTGCGAGTTGCGCCGTGAGCAGAGAGTCGCTGTTTTGACCGGGGCGAACTGCCAGCTCAAGCGCCATGCGCGTGTACTGCCGCTGCGAAAAGGTTAAACCCTCAACAGCCGTTGCCCCGCTCCAGACTGAAAAAAGCCAGGCCACCCCTTCCTCGCTGAGAACTACATCCTGCAGAGCGTTGAACCACAGCGCTTTGAACGACTGCTCACCAGCTTCCTGCATCCTCTCCAGCAACAGACCTTCCAGCCGGGCCGCAAAATGTGTGCGCTGGTCTGTGCTGAGAAAGCGCCACCACAGCGTCCGTAATGTACGCAGCAGCGTGTTGCAGATCAGCTCGGAGGATTCTTTGTGCAGACCGTTCAGCAAAGTCGCAAAAAACTGTTCCGGAGGGATAGTGCCGTTGAGCAGGTTGTCGTACAGGATCAGCCAGGCGGAAGCGCGCCACAGGTCGTTGTCGATCGTGTCGATAGAGTGCAGCAGAAAGGCCATGCTGGTGGAGTCGGGGATAAATTCGCCGTACAGCAGGCCGCTGCTGTCGGGTAAAATACATTGGGGTACTGGTTTGCCGATCGCCTCGTCGATGGGTGTCGCGGCGGCGCTGATATCCGTGCTGAAGGCGAGATTGGCGCCCTGCCGCAGCAGCAACAGCGTGGTTTTCTGCGGCCAGATTCTGCCTTGCCCTCCCGGGTCATCCTGCAAAAGGGAAAGCCCCGCGATGCGGTCTTCCGTACGATGCAGCACAGTGCGCAGCCGCGGCCTTCCCGCTTCCTCAACCCAGACATGACTCCACTGGCGCAGGTCCTCGTCGCTGCGCTGGTCGAGAATCGCGATCAGATCAGGCCAGGTCGCGTTGGCATAGGAAAATTTGCGCAGATAGTCGCGCAGACCGTCGCGGAAAGCCCGTGCACCGAGGCGGTTCTCCAGGTGCTGCATTACAATAGGGGCTTTCTGATAGATGATGGCGCCATAGAGTGAACCTGCGTCGGCCAGGTTGCCGAGGTGCTGGCGGATGGGGTTGGCTCCGGCGGAGCGGTCCACCGCATAGGCAGGCGGGAAATGGGACAGCAGAAAGCGGACGCGGTGGTCGATATCCGGGAAAGCCGGGTTGACGATTTTTGCTGCCATAAAGTTGGCGAAAACTTCCTTGGTCCAGACATCGTCGAACCAGTTCATCGTCACCAGATCACCAAACCACATGTGAGCGGTTTCATGCGCGATCAGGCTGGCGCGCCCGAGCTTCTGGCGTTGTGTCGCGGATTCATCCAGAAGCAGGCTGGATGCGCGATAGAGCACAGCCCCGGGATGTTCCATACCATTATATTGGAAATCCGGAATGAGCACAAAAGCGAATTTTTGAAACGGGTAATCGATCCCGGTGTAGTTTTCCAGCCAGTTCAGGGCAGAAGCGTGCAGGCCGAAGATCGCCCGGCTGTTGCGGGCCAGTTTGCTGATGTTGGTCTCGCGATGGTACATCTCCAGTTCGTGCCCATCGATGGTTTTGCTGATGCGCTGAAATTCGCCAGCAGCAAAAGCGAAGAGATATGTTGGCAACGGTTGTGTAGCGGCGAAAGACCATGTTTTCCAGTCGCCGGAAGTAGTCTGCTTCTGCAAGGAGCCGTTTCCGACTGCGGTCCAGTGTGCCGGCAGGGTCAGGGTCAGAGTGAAGCGGGCTTTGAGGTTGGGCTGGTCAAAGCAGGGGAACACCTCCGAAGCCCGGCCGGGCACGAACAACGTGTACAGATACTTGTCATTGCGGTTCAACGGGTCATCCCCGGCAGTAAAGCTGATCTGCAGGCGGTTTTTGCCGGCAGTCAGCAGCCGGGCCGGGATGACAAGATGGCCATTGACGGAGCGCCACGGCACGGAGCGCCCCTGCAGCTTGATGTCTGAAACTGCGCCATCTGCTGCCCTGAAGTCGAGAATCAGCGCAGTAGAAGTATCTCGCAGCAGGAAATTCAGCTCAAGCTCAGCGGAGATGTTCGCCTGCCGTGATTCGGGAATGATGAAGTGCACAGCATAGCTCAGGCTGTCTAGGCTGGCAGCTCTCTGCCGTGCCAGTGCCTCGGTGACACCGGGTTGAGTCAATGAATCCTCCACCGCCGTGTACGCGCTGGCAGTTGCTGCAAAAAAGAGCAGGGAAAGCAGAAAATGCGTTTTTAACATGGGGAGTTCAGGGGGTTGGTACGACAGAAAATTGCCGTATGGTCTCATCAGAGTATCGGTGAACGATACATGGTTTCAATGATATACAGAGTACGGTGTGAATAAAACTGAGACAAGAGGAATCGGACGGATCGGGGGGCTGAGCTCACGCAGTATTCCGGGCAATACGTTCCGCCAGAAAAGAACCGGGTCTGTTTCCGGCTGGTTGCGTACTCCCCGGAATATTGGTGTACTGCGTTGTATTCTGTAGAGGTGTGGCTTTCAGGAATGATTTGAGTGTCCCCACAACACCCTGGCGGCACATGGTGCGCAAGCTATCGCGCGAGGGAAGAAAGCCTAAGCATCCTGATCGAGATTATACCGATCATATGTCGTGATACCGTCTTCTCCGCCGACAGGGTCTTCCACTTCGCTGCTGTCGATGGCGAAGTCATTGCGATAGTCATCGGTATCATTTTCGCGGTGATCGTAGACATAATCGATGATCTGGGTGAGAATGTTGAAATTCATAGTACAGCTCCCTGGATGTGCGTTCAAAGTTGTTTTGAGGTTATAAACGAAAAAATATGTTTGCGGAAAACTGTTGCTGATTTGTCGTTTCCTGCCTATTCGGCGATGGTTCCGACTCCGAGATAGTACTCGGCCTTGGCAGCATATTCGCTGGCCGGGTAGTTTTCCAGCAGGCGAATCAGCCATTCGCGCGCCTGGCGGTAGTTGCCGAGTTTGATCGCAGAGCGGCCGAGCATGAGCAGGGCATCATCGTGCTTCCATGATTTTTCATATTCAAACACGCGACTGAAATATTCAGCCGCTTTGGCATATTCCTTCAGCCCGAAATAGCTTTCACCAATCCAGTACCAGCAGTTGCTTGCCAATGCATTGCCCGGGTCTGCCTCGGCGAGAAAACGAAAATTTTCGATCGCCTTTCTGTAGTTTCGCTTCTGAAAATCCATCAGACCGCGATCGTAGCGCTCATTGTATTCCTGCGGTGAGATGCGCTGGGGCTGCTGTACCGGCTTTTCCTGTTGCGGCTCTGCGTCCCGGGCCGGCAGAACAGGATCGATAGCAGACTCTTCTTCGTCATGCTGCGCCGGGTTTTCTTCTTCCGGAAATAAATCCTGCTCCGGCTCCGTTTCCGAAGCCGGGTCCTCCGGCGGGGCAGGCTCGCTTTCCAGGCTGTCCATGCGTGCGAACATCTCCTCTGCCGTATCTGGCTCCAGCGCCGGTTCGTTTTCATCGAGCAGGTCGATTTCCGTGATCTCGAGCTCTTCGTGGATGCTTTTTTCACGCGAGGGCTGGAAATAGTCGATGCCGGCGCGAAACGTGAAATACATGTCCGATCCGGAGTTGATGATCTGGTCCAGCTCATCACTGGTGGTATATTTGGCGACTCCGGAAACGGAAAAGGCAAGGTTTTCTGAAAAGAACCATCGCACCCCCGGGCCGGCAAAAAATTCCGCCGCTATGCCACTGGCGCTGTTTTGCGGGCTGAAACGCAGCAGTCCTGCACCCGAGCTGATAAAAGCCTGCAGACGTGATTTTTTGAGCACATAGGTATCGACCGCAAAATCCAGCGCCAGCAGGGAAGTTGTCTCAGTTCCGACTGGTGCCGAACGTAGATAGCCGACCGAGGAAAATGACGGAGAAAAACTGAAGCCAAATCGCTGGCTCAGGTTGATCAGCAGCGACGCCTGGCCGCCGAATCCAAAGGGAGTCGTTGCCGCATCGCTGTAGAGCTGGCTGGCGACCCCTGCCGCACCAACGCCGAATTTGCTTTCGCCCCGTTGGCCGAAAAGCGGCAGTGCCAGCAGCAAAACTGCACCGGCTATGCCAAGACGTGTGCCTGTTTTTTGCATGATATGCCTCGTTGAAAATAGCGACTGAAGAGAGTCTGATTTACATCGGGAAATCTGGAAATGCCTGGATGCACGGCTGCGCATCCATATCCCTGAGCAGGCTGTGCAGGATAGTTTCAGGTCGTGTAACTATCGCGCTACCAAGGTGATTTCGGCAATAAGGCGGGAGATAATGAGTGAAATGGAAGAAATGTCATCAAGTGGGCTGAATTGTAATCAGTATTAAGAGATCACCACTTCCCGGCGCGAGGCGCTGGTTTGCAAATAAGCCGGACGAAAACAGTAAAGAGACACGAGCCAGGTCTGCAAAGACCCACGTAACAGCACCGCGACAGATCAATTTAGAAGATATAGTGTCGCCCCGGTGTTGCGTGAGAGGGCATAATGAAGAAAAGTCGCTGCCTGCTGGATTCCAATCGCATCCGAGCAATTTTATGCATCACGATGGACACGCAGAAAACAAGAACAAAGGCCGGGGACTGCTGGTTCTGATTTTTGCGAGATGTCATCTTACCTGTATTCTTCACAAAATACTTTAAGAGTAGGCGCAACTACTTTAATATTTTATATGTTACAGCTTGTAATCCTTTCAAACGTAGTTTTTGAAAGACTTGTATATCTCGCAGTGATGCAGAGCACGCAGTTTATTGTTTTAGCAGAAATTAACCATTCTTTCTCTGCGCTCACTGCGTCTCTGCGAGAATAATGCAGGCTTACTGCGTGCTGAAATCCGGCTTCAGACCAAAGCTGTAGGGGATGGAATAACCAGGCACGATGCGGGCCGATACAGATGGAAAAAATATCCATAACGATCTGGCGACGGACACTGAAAATTGAATGCATCAATCCATGCATACAGCTTCTTTTGCTGCTTTTTTGTCCAAAATAGTTAATCGCTCAGGTGGCAGGCCGGAGTAAAACAACAGGCAAGGGTCAGGGCAGGATTTTACCTTTGAGCAGATGTTTGAGTTGCTCGCGGGCGCGGAAGATTCGTGCTTTCACCGTACCGATAGGGATGTCGAGCAGCTCGGCTATTTCCTCGTAGGCCATCTCTTCGCGATGGCGCAGGTGGATGACTGTGCGGTATTTTTCCGGCAGGGAGTCAATAGCCTGGTTGATGATCGTACTCTTTTCTTTGTCCAGCATGGGTTTGTCGGTTCCGGCATCCCTGTCCGGATACTCGCGCCGCATTTCCCCATCTTTGCCGGCCATGGGTTTGTCGTAGGAATAGGTCTGCAGCCGTTTCTTGCGCAGATAATCGATGCAGTTGTTCACAGCGATCTTGTACAGCCAGGTCGAAAAGGCATACTCGCGGTTGAAACTCTCCAGCCCTTTATAGGCTTTGATGAACGCTTCCTGCACCAGGTCTTCGGCCTCAATGCGGCTGTACACCATCTTGTAGAGCAGATGAAACAACTGGCCACGATAGCGATCCATCAGCTCGGCATAGGCACTTTCGTCACCCGCCAAAGTTCGGGTGATCAGCTTTTCGTCTATCTCTTTTTTGCTCGTATCAGTCATAAAATAAGGGGAGTTGTGGCCAGTAAAATGACGTTAAAAATAACAGAAAAAACACAAACAATCAAGGAGAAAATCGTTGCAACTGACCAGTTATAATTTTATAATTATTAATTGTCTAAGCGCCGGAGATTCCGAGTATCCAGTTAACCCAGCAAACCGGGCTCCGTTCAGATACCGTCATCTGTCATTCCGGCCAGGCGAAGCGCCGTGCCGGAATCTCATCTTTTCCGGCGCGTGCCAGAGTCCGGGAGATTCCGGTCTTCCCCTGAGGGGAAACCGGAATGACGGTTCTTGAGGGCGGCATGTGCTGTGCTCTGGCGGTCTGGCTGAAAGAATATAACATTGCTGAGTTAGATGGATAGCCAGGGCGATCACTGATGCGCTCCTCTCCCGGACCGGGAATCGGAGCCGAGGGTGCAAAACAGTGCTCCGTCCGGCGTCACCTCTCCGAATGTCTCGCACCTTTGTCTCGCAACCGAAGTTTCTCAGGTCACTCATGATGCATTTTACAGATCGCATAACCGATCCGGTACTGGCTGCCGGCCAGATGGCGGCGGTGGATAAATTCACCATCGAAAAAGTGGGCATCCCCGGCGCTGTTTTGATGGAGCAGGCCGGTCTCGCCGTTGCCCGGCAGTGTCGCCGGATGCTGTCAGAGCCCGGCCCTGTGGTCGTTCTCTGCGGCAAGGGCAACAACGGTGGCGATGGATTTGTGGCTGCCAGACGTTTGCGCCAATGGGGGATAGCGTGCGAAATTTTTCTGCTCGGAAAAGTCGATGACCTCACCGGCGACGCACGCCTGAATGCGGAAATCTGGCATAACCTCGGTGGTTCGGTGCATCCTTTTTCCCCGGCAGATGCAGCCGATGCACTGCAGAAAGCCGTGCTGATCATCGACGCCATGCTGGGCACGGGCGCACGCGGTGGGTTGCGCGGGCCTTACCAGGAGGCTGCACG
Organism: Candidatus Zhuqueibacterota bacterium; assembly: GCA_015485525.1. Classification (GTDB taxonomy): domain Bacteria; phylum Zhuqueibacterota; class Zhuqueibacteria; order Zhuqueibacterales; family Geothermadaptataceae; genus Geothermadaptatus. The sequence continues at coordinate 8,595 of WFTM01000465.1, forward strand.
GCTGGCCAACACAAGTCCGGCTGATGTCGTTGCCGTTGATCTGCCCACCGGGATCGATGCCGACACCGGCCTCGCTGATGCAGATGCCATCCGGGCGCGCCGGACAGTGACCTTTGGCGCCCTCAAGCCGGGCCTGCTGCTGGCACCGGGAGCAGACCTGGCCGGTGAAATCGAAGTGGCGGACATCGGTTTCCCGGAGCAGGCGTTTTCTGCCGTGCCGGCGCAGATTTTTCGTTTGAAAATTCCGTCTGCTGCTGCCTTGCTGCCGCAGCGAAAGCGGACCGATTACAAAAATAAAGTCGGCCATGTCTATGTCATCGCCGGCAGCAGGGGGATGGACGGCGCTGCTCTGCTGGCTTCCAAAGCGGCGCTGCGTGCCGGTGCCGGGCTGGCGATTCTCGCAGCCCCTGCATCGCTGGCAGAGGCAATGGCAGGGGGGCTCGTGGAAGTGATGAAAGAGCCATTGCCCGAGTCAGATGGCGCCGTCAGCAGCACGGCCTGGCCGGTCATCGAAAAACGCCTGCCCTGGGCAGATGTTGTCGCTGCCGGGCCGGGATTGGGGACTTCTGCCGGCGCCGGGTACGTCGTTTTCAATTTGCTTCAGCAGTTCCCCGGCACTCTGGTGCTCGATGCCGATGCGATCAATATCGTCGCCGGTGAACCGGAGCAGCTCCGCCGGCGCGAAGCCCCGACTATTTTGACACCCCATGCCGGTGAGTTTGCCCGCATCTCAGGGCGGTCGCCGGAAGAGATTCGCAATGACCGAATCGGAGTCGCCAGGGAGTTTGCCCAGAAGTACGGCGTCTATCTGCTGCTCAAGGGCGCGCCCTCGCTGGTCGCTGATCCGGAGGGCAGGGTCTTTTTCAATTGCGCAGGTAATCCCGGGATGGCGACTGCCGGCATGGGCGATGTGCTCACAGGGGTGATCGCCGGCCTGGCCGGGCAAACCGGAGCTCTGCAGGCTGCGCTGGCCGGCATGCTGCTGCACAGCCTGGCCGCAGATATTGCTGTCGAGGACACCGGTGTTCACGCACTGATGGCCGGCGATGTTCTCGAAGCCCTCGGCAGGGCATTCTTATTTTTGCAGAAAGGCACTGCTGAAGCAGAGTAAAAACACACATACAGGCGAAACGCGCATGTGAAAATACGTTTTTTCAGCTCCGGCAAAGAGCATAACGTGATTGACCGGCACACGCGTGCACGGCATGTGGGTTTTGCAGATTAAACGAAAAAACGAAGAAAGAAACGAGAGTGGAGCGAACCAAACGAGCAGCCTGGGTCTCTGTGTTACTCTATGCAGTACTGATTTTTATTCTGTCATCCCGTCCGGACCTGCCGGATATGGATTTTTTTATAGAGATCAACGATAAAGTTGCACACATCATTCTCTACACACCTCTCGGGTTCCTGCTGCGGCGGGCACTCTCACTGCACAAAAATATGACAGCATCCCAGACAGCGCTTTTCACGCTGATTATAGGCGTGCTCTATGGCATCAGCGATGAGCTGCATCAGGCGTTTGTGCCCGGTCGCTATGCAGATGCTGCTGATGTCCTTGCGGACGCAGTGGGTATATTGTTCGGCAGCACGGCCTTTTATTTTCTGAGAAAACAACAGCCAGGACTGAGGGCGGAAACGAATGAATGAACTGGGGCAGAACAGCAGAGCGACGATGAATTTCGCTACGATACTCGCGGGCATGGCGCTGCTGCTGTTTATCGGTATGGTGGGCTATGTTTATCTCGAAGGCTGGCACTGGATCGATGCGCTGTACATGACCTTCATCAGCTTTTCAACGGTCGGGTTTGGCGAGGTACGGCCTCTGCATCCCGGTGGGCGTATCTTCACCATGTTCATCGTGTTTTCCGGCCTGATCATCATCGCCATGCTTTCCGCAAGCGTGACCAGCATGCTGGTGCGCCGCGAATTCATCGCAACATACAGAACGAAAAAAATGAAAAAACAAATTAAACATCTCAAAGGCCATACAATCCTGTGTGGCGCTGGTGAAACAGGGAAAACGGTCATCAGCGAATTTGCAAAAGCCGGCAAACCTCTGGTAGTCATCGAAGAGAATACGGAAGTGCTCGAGCGCATGGTCGATCAGTATCCGAAAATGTACGCCGTGTATGGCGATGCTACCAAAGATGAGGTGTTGCAGGAGGCAAACATCGCCTCTGCTTCGGGCCTGATCACCGCGCTATCTGAAGATGCCGCCAATCTGTATGTGGTCATCTCAGCCCGTGCGATGAAGCCGGATATCACCATCGTCGCGCGCGCTGTGGATACGCACGCAGCAAATAAAATCTACAAGGCGGGCGCCACGCATGTCATTTCGCCCAACCTGACCGAAGGCATGCGCATGGCAGCAACCGTGTTGCGCCCCAACGTGGTCAGCTTTCTCGATGTCATGAGCAATGATCAGGGATTTACTCTGCGGCTGGAGGAAATCCGCGTTCCCAAAGGCAGCCGTTTCGCGGGCAAAACACTACGCCAGATGGAAATCCCGCAGCGTACCGGTCTGATCGTCATTGCGATCAAAAAGGCAAAAGCTGTAGATGGTAAAACGGTTTTGTTCAATCCCCAGTCCTCTGCGATGATCGATGAAGGCGATGTTTTGATCGTACTCGGAGACCGCGAGCGGGTTGAGAAGCTGGAGAGTCTGCTTTTTACGCCCGGAGGTGATTGATACCGAGGATGTTGTCGGGTTCAGCTTTTCCCCCGGGGCGGCTATCCGTTACTCAGTCTGATGCGGTTCCGTGATCGCGTGGGTTCGACGCGCCGAGCGTCGGGATGGATGTCACACTGCAGGAACACGTGGCCGGTGGCTATTTCGCAGGATTATTTGTTGACGGAAAGACGACGATGCAGTAAATTTTCTATTTTTGAGTTTGCTCCCCATGATTCCTGAAATAGCACTTCGCACACAGGGAGCGGGATAACGGAAAAATTTTTTCTGGAGCACACACCATTTTGCCGGCTGATCATCGGTCAGCCGTGTGCAAGAGCTACAAATCAATGAACTTTTCAGACTACACAAACGACTGGATACTCTAACGCAGGTGGACTTATGACTCAGACAAGGCTTTTCCTCTTACTTCTCTTATTCACCGCCGGGCTGCCGAACCGGGCAGATGCACAGTTTTTTGGCCTCGAACGCCAACCGCGCATTGTTGTCGGGGGGACTTTCGGCACGTTCCGTATCTCTTACGATGAATTCCCCAGCATCTACGGTGGTCGCTGGATGAATTCTGTAGCTGGCTCTGGTTCCTACCTGATCAAAGCGCCCTATAATATACTGGTCAAATACCGCGTTGCCGGCCAGAGTGGTTCTGCCACGATCTCCGGCACACCCCACACACTGGAATGGCGGGAAAAGATTCTCAATTTTGGTATCCGCTACATCTATGCAAACGATAAGCGCGTCTCCAACTTTTTCAGCTTTGGCTTCTTGACGGCAACCATCGAGGAAAACGGCAGCTACAGCCTGTTCGGTGATCGCACCGGGCCGCGTAAATCGAACGCCGGTGGTTTTTTTCTCGACACCGGGGTGTTCATCTCCATCACCTCCCGGCTGCAGGCCAGCATCGAGCTCGAAATCAGCTCTGCGGCCCTTTCCGGCAAGAGCGGTTTTGAGGGCACGAGCGTGGGCGGATACTACCTCGCCACAGGTCTGACACTGTTTCTGTTCTGATGGGTGTACAGTTTTCTTCGCGCAGGTGCCGGCTGTTGAATCGCTCCGGCTGCTTCAGCGGGGCAAATTTTTCGGGTTATACGATGAACACATCCGGGCAGGTCATGTCCAGACATGAGAAGATGAATGTGTCGATGACTTCAGAAATATGGGAAAAGAAATCATGCTGATATCAAAACACTATCTGCGGCTGATGACCGGGTTTCTGTTCTGCAGTACTCTGCTGGCAGCTCAGGACAACAGGCCGAAAAATATCATCCTGTTCATCGGTGACGGCATGGGCATCGCCCAGATCACTGCCGGTCGCACTGTCAAAGGCAAGCTGGAGCTCGAACGCTTCCGCGATCTCGGCCTTTTGATCACCCATTCAGCCGATAACTATCTGACCGACTCGGCCGCCGGTGCCACGGCTCTGGCGACCGGGGAGAAAACCTACAACGGTGCCATCGGTGTGGATGTGGATAAAAAACCGCTGAAGACCGTGCTCGAATACGCCGAGCAGGCAGGTAAAGCCACCGGGTTGATCTCGACCTCGAGTGTAACCCATGCCACACCGGCCAGCTTTGCCGCGCATGTGGATTCGCGCAAAAAGGATAATGAAATAGCCGAAGGCATGTCCCGCAGCGGAGTCGATGTCCTCATCGGTGGCGGGCTGGCGTATTTTCTGCCTGCGAGCGCAGAAGGCAGCAAGCGAGATGACGAGCTCGACCTGCTCAGCCGGCTGGCAAAACCGCAGCAGATCGTGCGCACGGCAGAAGCGTTCCGCGCCTACTCCGGCAAGGAGAAGCTGGTCGCCCTGCTGGCGGACAAACACATGGGCAAAGCCGATGAGCGCCCGCTCACCCTGAAAGAGATGACTCGAAAGGCCATCGAGATCCTGTCGCAGGACGAAGATGGCTTTTTTCTCATGGTCGAAGGCTCGCAGATCGACTGGGGCGGGCATGGGAATGATACAGAGTACATCATCATGGAGATGGTCGATTTTGATGCCGCGGTCGGCGAAGGGCTGGATTTTGCCGAGAGCAATGGAGAAACTCTGGTTATCGTTACGGCAGACCACGAGACCGGCGGTTTCTCTCTTGAAAAAGGCTCTGTCGCTGAGCACAAAGTCGAAAAGGGCGATTTCACCACCAACTACCACACCGCCGAGATGGTGCCCTTGTTTGCTGCCGGGCCCTCCGCAAGGCTGCTGACCGGTATTCATCAGAATACGCATGTCGGCACGGTGATGATTTCCCTGATCAAATGATGGTTTCGGTATGGATGCGGGCTTTCTGGGGCAGGCGATATCTCATTCACGTATGCGCTGCCCCGCGGGAGCGGTGTGGTGAGAAGGTCGTTCGTAGTGCACGCTTCAGCGTGCCCG
>WFTM01000466.1 GCA_015485525.1 Candidatus Zhuqueibacterota bacterium
CAGTGTAGATCATTGCCAGGACGATCATCAGAGTAGCGGCCCAGAACTGTCCGGAGAATCCGGCAAAAGCCGGAATACCGAGGAACTCGCTGACGAACTTGCCTGAGCCGATGGCAAAATAGGTGATCATGGCGATGGTCATGATGATGGTTGACAACGCGGCGATCAGGCGGGCCAGATGCCCCTGACGCCCCTCACCGAAGCGGAACTTCATCCACTCGGCCAGGGTCATCACCTCAGCACGACGATTCCATTTGCCCTGAAAAATCATCAGAAAAGCCATGATCAGCGTAACGCCACCGCGGATTTCGATAAAAAAACCGCTTGCGCCAAGGGCAAAGATAAAGGCTGTATTGATCATCGTGCCGCTGACATCGAAGTTCGAGGCCATGCCGGATGAGCCAAGCACCCACCAGGGGATTTTACGATTGCCGAGAAAATAGGAATCGATACCGGCAGAGGCTTTTTTCTGCATGTACAGCCCGACCCCGACCATACCGAGAATATAGATGACGACGATGCTGTAATCGAGAACGCTCATGTAATTTTCCTCCTCACCATTCACCTGCCCTGCGGCACAGCAAGAACCGGGGCTACGGATGCGCTTCCATTTTTGTCAAAAAAAATTTGCGCAGCAATATAACGGTCACCCGAGATGGACGCAAGGGAAATCAGCCACGCAGTATGTCGTGCAATGGTCTCCAGCAATCAGCCGTAGTCCGGTGTTGTGTTTTTGGCTCTTTCTCAACTCGTGTGGATTGATTTTCTGTATGAACACCGGCGGGGCGCCCAGTTTGTACCGCGACATTCATGTCGCGAAGTACGATACATATCGCTATTCAGGCGATTTTGGGAGTATTGGCTGAGACGCGACAAAAATGTCGCGGTCCACGGCAAAAATTCTGGCAACGTAATGATCGAGAACACAGCATTGGCAACAAACCGAATGATATCGTCAACAATCCCAAAAATTGGGCCGTGGACAAATATCATTATTTACAACCAGCAACACCGACCGGATTTGCAAAACGATAATTTCCCCACATATACAATCTGATGAAGAGCTGTTTGAATTAACTGGATTCCCTGATGGCTGTGAGAATCAGTGCAATGATGACCTGCACGCATCAAAAGCAAGCACTGAAACGGGCTATCGAAAAAGTGGGAAATCAGCGTGCAACATCACACCGTCATCACCGGCAGACCAGCACGCCGAGATGCCGAGAAGGGATGCGGAACGCTCGAGGGCGCGCAGGACAAAATCAGCGAATGGTTCCGGTTCACATTCGACGCATTCGGGCAGGCAGAAGGCGGAATCAGGCAGTTTTCCAGGCAGGGAGCGGAGCGAATCGCCCTTGATGGCGATCGTCCATTTAAACAAATTTTCTGCTTTATCGAAGTTATTGCTGACGTGTATGACGCTGTGCCGGCCATCACCGAGGGCCATGGCAGTTCCCAGACAGTTGATAAAGATGGCATAGATCGCAACAGCGAGGTAGCGTTGCGGGCAGTGGATGTACTCGCCATAGCCGTTCGTTTGCACGGCCAGGCTGACGCCATAGCGCCGGAATTTAACGCTGAGAAAAAAGTGCAGCGGGTCAAAGGCATTGCTGAAGCGAATGCGCTCGATGCGGCTGTCGAGCCGGTAAAGCGATTGGCAGGCTTCGGAAATGTTGGTCAGGTTGATGTTGCCTTCCCGGATGGCGACCGCGATATCTTTCTTGATCATTTCGAGATCGTCGGTTTTGGACAGCAGGCTGGAGTAGGCGTTGATGGCGGTCAGAGGGTTGTTCAGTTCATGCAAAACGAGCGGCACCAGATTGCTCATCATGATGTGCCAGCTCAGATCGATCTCTTCTAAAAATTTTTCGTATTTCTTTTTCTTTCTCCCGGTTTCGTCCATAGTCCCCTCACTGGCTTTTAAGGAAAAAATAAAATCCAAGGCCGAAGCTGACCTCGAATAGGGCGAAGGCCGCTCCACTGTACAGGTCGTAGCGTCTGGTCTTGTCAAGATAGGCATCCATTTTACGGGAGTCAAGCACTGCTTGATAGCGGCCATAATACCTGTCTGCCTGTTGTCGCAGTAAAATAGAGGCAATTCCAGCGCTGATGCTGACGCCGGCGGCAAAAACAGCATTGCGGCGTGTCCTCGTCTTATAGCGCTGACGTTGCATGCTCTCCTGCAGATATCGCTGCCAGAATTCCTGGTCGCGCTGCAGAACTACATGGTGTCTGCGTGGTGAATTGGTATCACAAACGAGAAAAGCCGGGAAGTATCCATCCTGTTCGATGCTCAGGTGAAAGCGTTGCCCGCTGTGCATGCGCAGTACGAAAGGTGTGTTGCCGAGCAGGGAGTCGGCCAGCAGAACGCGTGCGCCCTGTGGGCTTGAACTGATCTTGCAGAGGGTGATAAACTCCGGCCGTACGAGCACAGTGTCTCCGGCAGAGACAACGACAGAGTCCGCCCAATCGGGCTGGAACCAGTTTAACAGAACGGAGCGGCGCACGAGCAGATGATGTGCCCCTGCGGGGACAGCAACTGCTGTCAGGGGAGTGGAACCGATCTGCCGGCCATCGAGGTAAACTTCGTATCCCTCGTGTGATTCAACGCTCAGATAGCCGGTCGCCTTGCTGGTTTGCTGCCCGTGTGCAACGCCCGGCAGCAGGACAAACAGGGCCAGTATCAGCGCAGAAGAATGCCTGAATTTCCTGATACACATCATCTATTGGCCTCCGGCCCTAAGATAAAAACATAGCGGTCTTCACTGCCGGTCGCCAGGAAAGGGCCGCAAAAAACCGGTCGAGTCCGGCTGCGACCAGCGAGTTTCACCTTCTGCACGATTTCTCCGCTGGTGATATCCACACTGTAAAAGTGCCTGTCCATGCTGCTGAAGTACAAAATATCCCGATGTACGACCGGGCCAGAGCCTGCAGGCATAGGTGTAGATAGCATCCAGGCTGTTTCCCGGGTTCGCAGGTCAAAGGCGATGATCTCGCCGGCGGATGAAGTGAGAAACAGCGTACTGTCGGCATAGGCTGCGGAATGCCTGAACTGGCCGGTGGCGATTTTCTTTTGCCATTGCACGCTACCGCTCTGGCGCGAAAGCTGCGCCACCCGGCCATCGCGGGAAAAAAGAAAAACTGCATCGCCGTGCACCAGCGGAGCGGCCAAAACCGCCTCATCAAAAACCTTCTGCTGCCAGGCCAGCTCACCGTCAAAGCGGGTGACAGAAAAGGCTTCCCCCTTTTCTGTCGCAAAAATCACATGCCGCCCAGCGATGACCGGCGGGGCCACAGCCTGGCCGGGAAAGAGGTAAACCCACAGTTTAACCCCGGTTTTCAGGTCATATCGCTTGAGCTGGCGGAAGCGTGTGAGCAGGTAGATGGATGAGTCGGCGATGACCGGCGGTGACACGATGACGCCGGCCTGCTGCTGCCAGAGACGCTGCCCGCTCTGCAGGTCGTAGCAGCTCAGATTGCTGCGGTTGAATTTATCCCCGACCACGAGCAGACCATCCCGAGAGACAGCCAGCACAGGCTCTGCATTGGCTTCGAGCCGGATTTTACCGCGTAAAAGCCCGGTATCCGGGTGCCAGGCGTTGATGCGGCCGTTGCGGGATGCGAAAATCAGCGTTGAGCGGTAGCACACGAAATTTTCTACCGGAGCGGCGGACAGGGTGATTTTCTCGTGCACAACCAGAGGCGGCCGAACAGCGGAACCCTGCTCCCGTGACTGCTGCAACGGGACTTCGGCCAGACTGATGGGGCGCGTACAGCCTGTGAACATCTGTACGCAAAGCAGGAAAAAAAATGGATAAAGAAAACGAAAAAAAGACATCTGGACCGTCCTGTTCCCGTAACGAAAAATTCAACCTGAAAAAACACTTCCGGGCCTGCTGTAAAAAATAAGCAGGATCATGGTAAATTTACTGTTATCCCTTTTCGGGTCCGGGTATCCAGTTAACTCAGCAAACCGGGCTCCGCTCAGATACCGGCATCTGTCATTCCGGCCAGCAGTGCAGGAATCTCATCTTTTCTGGCACGTGCCTGAGCCCAGGAGATTCCGGTCTTCCCCTGCGGGGAAACCGGAATGACGGTTCTGGGGAAGGCACGTGCTGTTGTCACGCGGTCTGATTGAAAAAATGCAACCGTGCTGAGTTATATGGATAACCTGCTTTTCGGGACACGCGATACTCTCTGAACCTGGAATGGTATCACCCGCCAGTACTCTGTTCCCGGCCGTCCTCAAAAATCCCAGCCAAAAAAGAACTGTGTTTTCCACTCGCGGTCATGAAAGAAAGATGGACGCGAATTCGAGCGCAGACCATGCAGGGAAAAGACTCTGCCGACATCATAACGCAGCACCAGAAAACCGCCGACGCGCAGGCGGATGCCGAGCCCATAACTGCCGAGCACTGTATTCAGCCGGTTGTCCCAGGAATTCCCAAGATCGACGAAAGCCGCGCCGCGGATTGCGCTGAAACCCAGGCCGCCAAAAGGGAATGAAACGATGAAGCGATCGATAAAGGGAAAGCGCAACTCATTGCTGATCAAAAACGATTTTTTGCCCCATATCTGCCAGCGCGGATAGAGACGCAAATCCCAACTGCCGCCCAGGAAAAAAGGTAATGCTTCCTTGCCCTGGTTGATCGCCGTGTACAGGCGTGTGGCCAGGGTCATGCGCGTGCTGATGCGGAAATATCGACGGTAGTCCGCGATGATGGTGTAAAAATTGACATTCGATTCCCACACATCCAGGGTATTGCCGATGGTGAAATTGAACCGCTCGCCGTCCAGAGGCCCGGAAGCGCCCCACAGAGAATTATCCCCAACCCAGGAAACGAAATTGGACACCAGCAGAGCGCGGCGATCGATGAGCCCGAAGATATTTTTGTCGGATACGCGCACATTCAGGCTGCCTTCGATACGCTGAAAGACCGACAGCGGATAGCTCACCGATGCAAACCCGCCATAGCGGCGCTCGTAGTAAAATCCCTGCGCGTAGTTATAGTACGTGCCGGCAAAATGATAGCCGCCGATCGCGGTGTTCAACCTTTTGCTGAGATCGACGCGGGTCACAGCCACGTTAAAGCTGCCGAGAAAATCATCGCGGGTCTGTGCGGTATTGTAGATGAGAAAATAGTACTGCTGATTGCCGAGCATATCGCTCATGGCCAGTTGAGCACCACCGGAAGTGCCAAAAATCGGGTCCTGGGTGATCTGGCTCTGGGCGACGTCGAGATTGAACTTTTTGCGATAAACCACGCTCGACAACGATGATTTAGCGGCAAAACTCGGGATTTGCCAGGGCGGTGTCAGGGTGAGCAGGCTGTCACGCCGGGCGACATCTGCTTTGTCGTACAGAGAAGCGACATCGCGCAGGCGACGGAGCTGAAAGGAAAAATTCTCGAAGGCGGTAAAAAGCAATGAGCCGTCATCGCTCCACTCAGGGTCAAAAGCGCCGGTTGTGAAATGGGTGATCTGGCGCAGGGGTTTTTCGCCATAAAACGCCGAGGGGAAAGGTGGCTGGTGTCCATCCCGGAGCATTTCGCTGCCGGATGAGAGCAGCGCGAGCTTGTCCTGCGGCCGGCGCACAGCCCAGATATTCGGTGTGCCGGAGCGGTCGGAAACAAACGCGAGCATGGAGCCATCAGCAGACCAGGCGGGCGTGACATCTTTTGCACTGCCGTAAGTCAAAAAGTAGATATCATCGCCGGCGAGGTCATAGATAAAAATATTGTACGCCCCCTCCTGCCCGAACCGGGTGCGATCCGAGCTGAAGGCGAGATATTTTCCGTCTGGCGACCAGACCGCATCGCGGTCATCGTAAAAATCGTTGGTCAGCCGTTTCAGCTCAGCCGTGCTGAAGTTGTATGTGTACAGATCGCTGCGGCCGGAAAAATCCACTCCGGTAAAAACGATCTGTTCGCCATCCGGATGCCACGCCGGGGAGAACAGCGTGACGATATCATCGAACTGCAAGCGGGTGATGATGCGCCCGTTTGCGGCTTCGGCGCGATAGATGGCATCCTTGCCGCGGCTTTTGGCGACAAAGACGAACTCACCGCGGTCGTTACCATCGATCTTGCTCTTGAGCAGATTAAAGGCCTCAAACAGACTGGTGCGCTCACCCTTGATCAAAACCCGGACTGAATCTTCCGAGTTGCTGCCGCTATAGGGCATGCTGTAAATATTGGAATAGCCGACGCGGTTGGAGAGGAAAAGAATGCGCTCTTCATCTCCGACAAGGCACATGGTTGGTTTGGTGTTGATACCCGTCGAAGTCAGACGTTCGGCAACCATGCCGGGCAGGTCGGTTTGCTGCAGCAGCGGATACTTCTGCTTGCGCAGGTAATAGGTCCACTGCTCATCAAACTGCTCGTAGTTCAAGCCCAGAGTCAGCAGCATCACCTCGTCGAAGTTCTCCGACATCCACAGATTATCGATCAGTTGCAGCAGTTTTTCTTCGCCGTACTTTTCGGCGATAAACCGGCAAACCGCCTGGCCTTCCTTGTACATCAGAAATGTTCCGAAAATACGATACATCTGGCTCAGGGGGACGAGATAGCCTGTAACAGTGGCATCGCGGATGAACATCTCTGCTTCTGAATCCCAGCCTTCGGACCAGTACTCGGCCAACCCTTCGATGAACCACAGGGGCGGCAGGGGGAAATGCGATTTGCGATGATCGCGCAGTGTGCGCAGCGAGCGTGTGTGCATGAACACGTGCACGAGTTCGTGGTTGATGACATGCCTGAAATCGTGCAGGGAGCCATTCGCCGGAATGACGACACGGCCTTTGAGAAACTCGAAGAAACCGCCGACGCCGGGCGAAACCAGCGCAGGCGTGGTATTCGTCTGCTGAAAATGAAGGTGGTTGGAATAGAAAATCAGCGGGATTTTACGTGCGATGTTGATATCGAAACGGATCATCAGGCGCTGGTAGGCTTCCTCAGCATAGGAAGCGCCGATTTCGGCAAGCTCGCGCATCTCGGGATAGTAATAAATATCGAAGTGCTCTGTCTTTAAAATGCGCCATTCAAAATGGTCGTAGTGCACCTTGTTGCGGCCGAAATAATACTGGCCGGCAAGGGTTGACGGCACGACAAAAAGCACTATAGCGAGGAGAATACGGTTCATTCGAGAGCCTGAAGACGAGACAACGGTTGCAAGCGATGAGGGTGGCAAGAATCGTTCAAGTTTAAAAAATTTAAGAATATAATCCGGCCAGTCAAGTTAATTTTTGGACGTCTTCGACGATAACAACAGTACGTTCACCGGCAATCAGGAGCACGTCCCCGCCACGAAGCCTTCGAACTTCGGTCTCGCAGCAGCGATTTGATGGGCACATCACCGTCGGTTTCAGACAAGCAGCGGCATAACAGTGATTGGCACAGAGTAATGATGGCAACAAACGTCCCATCCGAACAACTTCGACAGATCAACCGCGATCTCTCGCGGCGGATTTATGAGCTGCATAACGTATTCAAAATTTCACTGGAGCTGACCTCCGGCATGAGCCGGGATCAGGTCCTGTTCTCGTACATCGTCAACATCATCGGGCTGATGCGCGCCAACGGCGCTGTCCTGCTCCTGCCGGATGCCCAGCAGCCACGGCGTTTTGTTCCGGCTATTTCCCGCGGATTTGATGATCAGGCGGCCGAAAAGTTCAGCCTGGACGCTTCCTGCTTTCGTATGCCGGAGCTGGGGAGCGCACCGGAGATTCTCCGGCCGGCAGCCCTGCCCGGGCGCATCGAGAACAACCCGGATCTTGCTTATTGTAAAAAACAGGGAGTGGAGCTGATTGCTCCGTTCACCAATTTTGGCAAGATCATCGGTGTTGTGCTCATCGGCAAGCGTGTCAATGGCACGCCGTACGGTGCATCGGATGTCGAGCTGCTCATGCTGGTCAACAACATATTTGCCAATGTGCTCAACCAGATTCGGCTGATCGAACGCCTGGAAAAGCTCAGCACAACCGATGGACTGACGCGTATTCTCAACCGCCGCGCATTTGACGAAATCATCAGCAAGGAGGTTACCCGCAGCACGCGCTACGAGTCCGGCTTCAGCCTGGTGCTGATCGACATCGACCATTTCAAGAACTACAATGATACCAACGGCCACCAGGCCGGTGATGCTTTGCTGCGCCTGTTTGCCCGCTTGCTGCAGAGCAGTGTGCGCACAACAGACGTGGTGGCGCGCTATGGCGGCGAGGAGTTTGCCGTCATTCTCCTCGGTGTCAACAAGGACGGCAGTGCCGCCTTCTGCGACCGTTTTCGCAAGTTGATCACCGGGTATCCGTTCAAACACCGCGAGAGCCAGCCGCTGGGTTTTATCAGCGCCAGCTTTGGCGTGGCCTCCTGCCCGGCAGATGCGACCAGCGCCCGGCAGTTGATTCGCTGTGCAGATACTGCCCTTTACCAGGCCAAGGAAGAGGGCCGCAACGCTGTAAGATGGTATCAGGGCACCCCCAAAACCGTTACTCGTTCCCGCCGGCGCCAGTTTACTCCAGCATTCGAGGAATCAAAATGAAAAAACAGACTTTTATTTCTGCTGTTTTTCTTGCATCAGTCGTCATCATATCCGCTATCATGCTGGGCTCCCGCAGCGCCGGGGCAGTCTGGGAAAAAGGCAACAGCATCACCGCCAAGCTGGAAATATTTGCCAGCGTACTGGAGACGATCCAGCGCCGTTACGTGGAGGAGCGCTCCCTCGATGAGCTGCTCGAGGCCGCCATGGAAGGCGTTATCGCCCGGCTGGACCCGCATACAAGCTATCTGCCGCCGGACAATTTCCAGCGCTGGAACAAAAGTTTCGAAGGCTTCAGCGGCCTGGGCATCAGCTACGTGGTCCTGGAAAACTATCCGATGGTCACCCATATTCTCGAAGGCAGCCGGGCGCGTGAGGCCGGTGTGCAGGTAGGTGATTTCATCACCCATATCGGCAAAACCTCTCTCAAGGGATTGACTGAGTCTGACATCCAGCAACTCATCCGGCGACAGGAACAACCGCTGGTGCGCCTGACGGTGATGCGGCACAATGTCCGGCAGCCACAGGTCGTCGCCCTCAAACGCAGGCACATCAAGCTGAAAAGCATACCCGTCGCCTTCATGCTCACGCGCACAACCGGCTACATTCTGCTGGAAAAATTCACCGGAGAAACAGCAGAAGAGCTCGACGAAGCTCTCGAACGCCTGACGCGCCGGGGCATGCAGGAACTGATTCTCGACCTGCGTGATAATGGTGGCGGTTATCTATCTGCAGCTTTTGAAGTGACCAACCGGTTTTTGCCGGCAGGTAAAATGATCGTCTATACCCAGGGCCGTGAACCCGGCTCGTACAGCGAGTACCGCTCAAATGGCGACTACCCCTGGCAGCATGTGCCCGTCACTATCCTCATCAATCACGGCACAGCCAGCGCTGCGGAAATCGTTGCCGGCGCTCTGCAGGACTGGGACCGGGCGCTGATTGTCGGCAGCACGAGCTTCGGTAAAGGGCTCGTGCAGAGCCAGTACCGCTTCCGCGACGGCTCTGCCCTGCTGGTGACCACAGCGCACTACTACACGCCTCTGGGCCGGATGATCCAGCGGGATTATAACAACCTGACGCGGGATGAATACTATTATGGTGCTTATGACCTCGCTGCGCTGAGCCGGCGCGAGCATGACAGCAACCGGCAGGTTTTCCTCACCCCAAACGGGCGTAAAGTGTACGGCGGTGGTGGCATCACGCCAGACATCCGCGTGCACAACAAAACTGCGGAGATCGATCCGGAGCTCACCGCACTTTTTCTCGCGCAAGATAAGTTTTTCATCCGCTTTGCAGCCCAGGTTTTTCTGGAGACACCGGTACTGAGGCAGCTGCCGATCCGGCTGCTGAGAAAAAAAATCCGTATCAGTGAAAACCAGTTCCAGGCTTTTAAAAAAATGGTACTCGCGGCAGGATATCCGGCGGACGCGGAGTTTTTCAGGGCACATAGAGATGAGATCATCTTCCTGCTCAAACGGGAGATCGCTTATCTTGCCGGCGGTGAAGAGGGCCGCATTTTTGCTTCACTTGAACGCGACACGCAACTGGTGCAGGCAATCAACACAATGGCCATCTTCAACCAGTACACCCGCATCGACAATAATCTGACCACAGCACTGCGCAACCGGGCTGAGTGAACTCAGCCGCCCCGCCAGAATTATTGCAACAGCTTCTGCAGCGGTTTCCTGTTCGGCGCCGGTAGCCGGACGCTGTAAGCCTCCTTATCCAGCATGTGGTTCTCTCCATCCTTCAGTTCTCCGATGATGACCGCAGGAATCTTCATGGCCAGCATGGTCTGAACGAAAGTATCCGCCATTTCATTCCCGACAACCACGAGCACGTTCCCTTCCGAGGGCACATGCATGGGGTCCAGGCCAAAATGGTCGCAGATCAGCTTGGCCTCCGGCTCCGGTGTGAGGGCACCTTCGTGTATAACGCTGGCACCAGCCAGTTTTCCAGCCAATCTGTGCGCAGCCCCGAGAACACCATCTTCGCTGACCAGCACCACATGGCTCACGCCTTCCTGAGCACGGCAGAGAGCCAACAGACGCAGAGCCGACAGCCCGGGGAAACGGACAAAATCGCGGCAACGGCCGACAAAACTGCTGTCGTACGCGCGCGCAAGTGCCCCGGCATGGCGGGCTGCGAGCAATGCGGCGGTTTCCAGCCCATGAGGCCCGATGAGCACGATCTGATCACTAGTGGCTTCCACCGCTTCATCTCTTTCCTGCGCCGGCATCTGCTCACCGAGGGCTGTGACCAGCAGAAGTGGACTGTTGAGCTGTGGCAGTAGAATGGTTTCGACATGGGTGGGTTTGATAAAAAAGGTAGAGCAGGCGTGCAGCAACTCCGCTTTCAGGGATTCATCCGTGGGTGTGCTGTCAGCCTGTTCAGGCAGCAGAATCCGGGCGGACAAATGCGTCGCAGCCGCGCCTGCAGCAGCCAGACGATTGCCGGCTGCCTGCACGGCATACCAACCGGGCCAGGGGTAAGGCAGGGAAACGATGAGATCAGCTATGTGGATATCACGCTCAAAGCTGCGAATGCGCGTCACACCAGCGTCATGGTCTGCAGCGAGCTGCACATGCTCACGCCCGGCCACGCCATGGTCTTCAAGCAACTCTCTGACCTGTGTATCCGACAGAGTCGTACGCGCCATCTGTTCCGGTCTCTCTGAACCCGACATGAACTCATCCGCGATATGATTGGATATACTACACCCGTGACACAGCCAGGTTTCCAGCATGGGTGCGCGTGACAGAAGAAATCAGGAAACGCACATAGCATGTCAGAGGGAAAGCCCCAACGGGGCGCTTGGAGGGGGGCCGGCAGCAGAGCTGCCAGCCGTTGGATTTATCAGAAACCGTGCGCTGCAGAAGCTGTCTGCACCGCGCGTTCAGCTATCAAAAATCAAAAACATAGGTGTGGCGTATCGTCAGGTTGCCCTGCTCTTCGCGAACACGGCCGAAGTCATTCCAGCGTTTTATCTTGCGCAAAATACACTGCAGCATGCGCCTGGACTCGATCGAGGATTTGGTGATTTCAGCGTGTACGACCGATCCTGTGGGGGCGATGACAAACCGGACCGAGACTTCCCCTCTCAGGTCGGGATTGGTCTTCAGCTCGAGGCGATAACAGTCCTGGATGGCCGGATTATGCGCCATGACCACATCGATGATTTGCTTGCGCGTGCGTTTTTTCAGCACCTTGTTCCGGTTCGAGAGGCTGGCGAAAATACCCTGTGGCTTTTTGACCGCAGTATCCTCGTAGCGCACGTTGCGCTCGACACGCTTTTCTTCCGGCTTCTCGAGAGCTTCAACAAATTCGCTGGCTTCGATATCCGTGCTGACGACGCGGTTGGCTCTGCCCTGGCGTTCCGCGAGAAAAACCGGGCCATTGCCATCGAGGTCCTGACCAAAATAATCCACGCCCGGACGCGGTACTTTGAGATAGCGCACATCCTTGATGCGTTCAGCAATGCGCATGGTGGAACTGTCCGCATGGGCGAGGATATCCTGTACCTCCTGGTTATCGACCAGCCCGCTCCCCGAAGTGATGATCCCCAGCAGACCGACGGAGCGGACATCATCTTTGAGGGTAGCCATGCTGCGCCTGCGGAATGTACGCCGGTCGCTGCGGGTCTCGACCCTGTCTTCGTAACTGCGCTCCCTGGGAGCACCGGTATCCGGCCTGTCCGGGTCCCGGGGCAATGTTTTAACCTGCTTCACAGGGTCTATCGTCTCTTCAACGAGGTTATCGACCCAGTCCGAGGCAGAGGACAGAATATCCGAGGAAATCTCCGGATGCTCCTGGTCGTAGATGTCTATTTCAGACAGGTACATCTTTGCAAAACGATTCTGCAGCCTGGTGACATATTCCTCGGATATCGTATTCGGCAAATGGACGAACAGGTAATAGATGAGCCCGGCATGAAAAAACAACGAAAAGGCGACGATCATCAAAAACCGCCAATCCGTTGATCGAACGAATTCCTTATTGAATTCTTTTGGGAACTCGGCTAAAGGTTTGTACAAGCCCTTCCCTGGCAAAGTAGAATTAGCACCTGACTCATTGTCCGGACTTCCGCTGTCCCTGGTGCTAACTCCCTCTTGCTGACTTTCGTGAAAATCAGAATGCGTCACTAAATTGCTCCGGTTTTACCAAATGGTGTTTAAAATCGTAACGAGCAAAAGGGGGTTCCTTAATTTACCGTTCCTCCTGTAATAGTCAAGGTAATAAATTAGGGGTTTAGGGGGATAGGCTGTAGGGGGTTAGGGGGAGATGAATCTGTGAGCCGCAGGGAATTCATGGAA
>WFTM01000467.1 GCA_015485525.1 Candidatus Zhuqueibacterota bacterium
GCTACACGGGGTAAAGCCTGTGCTTGCGTGCAGTATCTGTCCGGTGAACACCACCTTCCTTCAGTTCATCTCCTTTTCGCCGCCTCGAATGCGGCTGTGGATCAGTCTCCGACATGGGCCAGATGTAGCCGAAGTGGCAACACTTCGGGCAAACCAAGCCCCGGAACTCTTGAGAGTTCCGCTACACGGGGCAAAGCCTGTGCTTGCGCGCAGTATCTGTCCGGTGAATCCCGCCTTTCTTCAGTTCATCTTCTTCTCGACGTATCAAATGCAGCTATAGCTCAGGCACCGATATCGGAGAAATGTAGCCGAAGTGGCAACACTTCGGGCACACCAAGCCCCGGAACTCTTGCGAGTTCCGCTACTGGCATCCGGAAACTATGGAGAAAAGCAACCTGTAGTTTATCGGACGAATACCGTACATCTACCGGCAAAGGGAAATGATCAGTGGCAGTTATTGGATAGGCACGTGCTGTGCTCAGGAGGAATGATCAGATGGCTGCCCGGCCTCGGAATCAGGGCATAGCGCAACCGGGCAGGCGTTCAGTGCAGCAGGCGAAGCTGGCGCTGCAACAGCATGCCGCCGGTGCTCAGGCGGTAAAAATATGTCCCGGCAGGGACGCGCAACCCTCCTTTTGTGTGACCGTTCCATACCATCTCCTGCTGGCCGGCTTCGAGGGCGGCTTCGCGCGCAGACCAGACCAACCGGCCGCGAATATCGAATATCTCCAAAAGCACATCAGCCTGTTGCGGCAGGTAAAAGCGAATACGCGTACCCTGGCCTGTTCCGGGCAGGAAGGGATTGGGGTAGTTCTGCTCCAGTTTCAGGCCGGCTACCGGCATCTGCACGCGAAGAACATCGCTGTAGCTCGTCCTGCCGTCAAAATCTTCCTGGCGCAGTCGAAACAGACCGCTGCGGCGATTTTCCGGAAGCACAAAGCGGTACTCCTGTACCGTCGTCGCTGTACCGCGGCCGGGCACAAAACCGATCTGTTCAAATCCAACCCCATCCTGCCCGGCGTACTCGATATAAAACCCATAGTTGTTGCTCTCAGTCTCGGTAACCCAGTACAAGATGCCGTCACGGAAAGAGAAGGCGCTCAATTCCACCGGCACGGCAATGCTGTTGAGCTCGTACACGCCGATATCCGGCGCACTGCCGGTGACAGAAACCTGCGCCGGATTAGCCGGATCCCCTGCATCGATACACGGCGATTGCGCCAGCAGCCGAAAATCCACTCCGTCGGGGTTGTAAAACTGGGGATCGAGAAAAATATTATAGCCGGCGTCCGCAGAATCCCCGCGCGCATTCGTGCGGCTGAGCACGCCGGTGCCCTCCGGCAGGCCTGTGAACTCATCACCCTGGTGCCCCCAGATGTTGTTATAGCGCAGGATCGGCGTACTGCCTTCTGCCAGTACGCCATCATAATTCAGGGCAACGATGTTGTTGGTGATGGTCGCATCCGAATCCGTCAGCGTAATACCGATATCGTTGGCCGAGATCGTATTCTGCAGGATAACCGCGGCGCTGCTGTTGATCAGGTCGATACCGGAATTGCTGTTGAAGGCGATCAAATTATTGCTGATCTGCGCTGAAGAGTTCTGCAGCACGATGGCTGATTCCACGCCGCCGTCACTGTTGAACAAAACGGAATTAAAACGGACCACAGGCGATGCGTTGATGACGCGCATCCCGGAATTGATATTCTTTTCGATACGACAGAATTCGATGACCGGCTCGCCCTGCTGCAGGCAATCAAAGCCGTTATTGTTGTTGCTGATCAGGCTGCGTTTGACCAACAGCTCCCCCCTGCCTGTGGTCACGGCAGTGGCGGCAAAACCGATTACGCAGTTCCACAGCGTTCCGCCACCGTTATCGCGAAAAAAAATCCCGGTCCAGTCTCCGCGCCTGCTGGTATCGGCCGCGCTGGTAAAGCGAATCGAATCAGCTTCCAGCCCGACGGCCTGCACAATGCCTTCGATAACCAACCCTGTCCCTTGCTGAAAGCGTAACTCCACACCCGGGTCGATCCACAGCGTATCACCGGCCTCAACGATGATATCTGCGATGATCGTGTACGGGCTGTCTGACTTCGACAGCACACCGCGTATCGAACCGCTGAGATTTTGTTGCCCTACCAGGCCTGTATTCGCAAGCAAAAAAAGCAAGACAACACACGCGACCTTTTTCCAGCTCATGTCATTCACCATCGATTTCCTGCCAGCTGAAGACCTCATACTGGCCGGTACTGGGATAATACGGCGGCGGTGTCTCGCCCAACCGGCTGTCATAATGATAGTCCTTTTGAAACCCTGTGGTCCAGCCATAGCCAAATGTTCCAACGGGCCCGCGCACCTTCTGCGACAAAGACCCCCAGATGATCAGCTTGCCACGCGGATAGCCATAAGCGTAATTCTCTACATAAAACGAATCTCCCAATGCCAGCAATGCACCGTTGATGACCACATCATTGCTATTGGCCCAGGTGTCGGCAACGACGATATTTTCTTGGGAAATCAGGCCAAGTGTGTTGGTGCTGCCTTCTGCTGGCTTCCCTCCTGCTGATGAATCGCTGTAGCGGATGTCGTCGGTGATGTAAATATTATCCGTTGCCACAACCGTGAGCTGCCCTTTAAACGTCCCCTCGATTTCGACATCCCCCTTCACCCACAGCAATCCGTTGAGACTGTTGATATCCACGACCTGATCGTGGATGATATATCTTCGGCTGCCGTTCCAGCGATATTTCCATACGCTGTAGGTGAGCGTCCCATCGGAATTGAAGCGAATGCTCGCATCTTTGTTGAAACGCGCATCGATGGTCAGCGCCGGTGTGCTACTGCCATTCTCGATGAAATAATTATCGATCAAGTTCTGCAGAGTGGGAAAAATCACCGGTGGGACACCGAGCTGATAGCCATCCTGGAAATCAGGGTTGTAGGAGCTGCCTTTATTGAAGCTCGTCGCAACACTGGTCACTTTGCCCTTAAAAACCGGCCTGCCGGTAATCGAAAATTTGTCGTTTGTGTGAATGGGGCCTTCGAGCAGGTCGTTGGTATTGAACCAGATCGTTCCCCCTTCATTACCGGTGAGGTAGGCATAATTACCAAAAGTAACCGTTTTGACAGAGGCCCGGATCGAACGTTCGACATCTCCAACCGTCCCGGTCGAGGTAATGACGTACTCCTTCATGAACGTGGACGGGTTGCCGTCATCCGGGTCTATTTCAACGGTAAATGTCCCGGCTCCAAGGGCGACATTGTCGAAATGAGTGAACGGAGCGGTGCCGCCCGGCGGAGGGTTAGCGAAGCGCAGGTAGCGCATCGCGCGCTCCATACCAGCTTCAGCGAGCCAGAATGCCTGCACGGTTTTCGCATGCATGCCGGCGACATTACTGTCCATGATCACCGAGTGGATAGTGACATATCCCACGGAACTCAGTACCAGCCCAACAAAAATGGCCATGATCAGCGAGATTCCGCTCTCTCGTTTCGCATCCTGCCACAGTTTTCTGAGGGTCGTATTCATGGCAGAGCCTTCGGTTAACCAGACTATGCGAGCCACCTGCCCGGCTTAGAAGTTGGCGATGTGAGTGTACAGCTCGACCTTGGGAAGTTCATCGTGTTCAACGACGACCTGTACCTGTTTATAAGTCGAATAGCTGATCACGTTAACAGTGCGCTTGAAGCCGGAATAACCACCCGGATTGTTCTCAACCGGATAATTGTTCTCTGTGATCCAGGAATATCCGCGCGTGCTTTTGTCTCCGCGCACTTCTTCCATCTTTTGCTCAGCAAGCATCAAGGCACGCGTCAACTGCTCGATCTTGACGCTCTTTGTGATGCCGGTGCTCATCATGCCGAGAGTCGTCACAAAGGCGACGCCGAGAAAGATGATCACCATGATCAGTTCGAGCAATGAATTGCCGCGCTGGTTGGTGAGCGCCTTAAAAATTGCGCGGCCGGATTTCATTGAACAACGTAACGGTGTGTCCATCGCGAACCACTTCCAACTCAAATTTGATTTGATAGATGTCTGAAGGATTGGTGACTGGGGCATCCAGTTCGCTCTTGTCGTTGCCGAAGTAACGGAACTCAAACGAAGTGACATTTTCAACCAGGGGGAAACCGTTCAGCTTGATGGTTTGCTGGCCATAGGCTATTGTCACCAGCTCGCTGTTGCGCTTGTAAAAGCGAATCGAATCTTCCTGCGCGACGAGCAGAGAAGCGCTGCTGGTGATCTGCCGCAACTCGCGGGTTATCCTCTGAATCCCGGACCGGCTCGATTGCAAAGCCTGTTTGCGCGCTTCCACGAACTGGTACGTATCCACTCCCGAGACCAGCACACGGGAAATCACCCCCGCGATCACAGCCGTGATGGTGATCGACACAACGGCCTCCAACAGCGAAAATCCCGCTTCGCCTTTCAGATGGTGCAGGGTACGGTTGCCTGCGCTTGCCAGGCCAGAAGAGGAATGTTCCTGTATTAAAATCATGATGACCGCCTTTCGGGTCAAAATATCACAATGTCACCAGCTTGATCACCCCGGTTTCAGGCTGTACCACGATGTGGAATTTACCATTTATATTGACAGCCATACGCTCAGCGGTAAGCTTGCCCGCGCCGGATTTCGGCGCACCATCCGGGGCAAAGATGATCTGCCCGTTGCTCAGGTCGCTGCCGGAAATCTGAACATGGAGAAACTCATCTTTGCCAAATGTGCGCACAAAGGCGGCGCCACCCATGGGGTTGATCACAGGCTGGCTGCTTCCATGCCAATACATCGCATAGCTGTTGCTCGCCTCATCGATGCTCACTCGCACGGCTTTACCACGCATCTGTGCAAGCTCCTGGGCATACTGTAAGTCAGCAACCACGATTCGGGCTGCATTGCGCTGCTGGACTCCGGCAGAATTACCCTGCAGCCGGCTGAGCGAAACCGCTGTGATGATACCGATCACGGTCATCGTCACCACGCCTTCCAGCAACGTGTATCCGTGCTGGGGATGGCGCAAGCGTGCTATGCCGGACAGCAGGCGGATGATTTTATTGGCGTGCGTCATAACGTCATTGCTCCTCACTGATCAAAAATCCATGTGCACTGCTCAGGCTCAGCCCATGCCTTTCAATGATTATTCGTCAGGTTAAGCCGATCTATTCACCAACCAGCACCCGGTACAAGGAAAGTCGGGCTGCCTGGGACCGCGTGGTTTTACCAGACTGTTGCATTCGATCCAAAACAGTGATAAAAAACAGGGAAGCCATCCCGAAGGCGACTTCCCTGATTGCAGTAAGCAAGGAGACTAACGCTGGTGTGCAGCGATGCTACATGAAACTGTTCCGGTAGTGGCATTATACGTCGTGGTGTAGGCGTCACCGCCGCCGGGGCAGGTTGGCAGCGTGTTGCCCGGGAACAGGTCTTTCAGAGCCGCTGCAGCGGGAAAAGCTGCATTGCCGCCTGCTGCATTTTCAGCATATTTGATCGCTGCCGCACTTTCGATCGCCGCCTGGTTCGCCTTACACGCGCTCGTCTCTGCGTTGCCACTCAAATCTACAAACTTGGGGATAGCCACGGCTGCCAGAATGCCCAGAATGACGATCACCATGATCAATTCGATCAATGTAAAACCTTTTTGATTTCTCATCTCACTGCTCCTTTGCTTGTCGTGCGGGTTGTGGGGAAGCTGTTTTCACGCCTTCTAAGGCAAGGCATGTGCCAAAGTTACCTTTTTGAAACAGCAGCAGCTAACGATTATTGTTTTTATTAAAATTACATCAATACTATTTTCGTAATACCCGGCCCGGGCAATGTGATGCCTGCTCCCGGCTCTGTTCCGTTTCGGCATATCACATCCGCTTCAGGCAGCAAAAAATCAATTAACTATTTTATTTTCAATAATTTATAATATTTTGTTCCGAATCGGCACGCCATTCCGATCCGGCATGGCATGGGGAGGGTTATTGAGCAATCTTGGTCATATCCCACATCGGCAGGAAGATAGCCAGGGCAAGAAAGAGCACAATCACGCCCAGGGCAACAGTGATGATCGGCTCGATCATCGAGGTGAGGTTCTTAACAGCATAATCGACTTCTGTGTCGTAGTGTTTGGAAATATTCATCAGCATTTCATCGAGGGAGCCGGACTGTTCGCCGATGGCAATCATACGCACAACCATGGGCGGGAAGAGCTTACTCTGCTTCAGAGGCATGGCGATCCCTTCACCTTTACGAATCCCAAGGCTGGCTTTTTCGATCTCACGGCCGACGACTTCATTGCCAACGGTACGCGCGACGATCTCCAGCGTCTGCAGAATCGGCAGGCCGCTGCGATTCAGTGTCTCGAACATGCGGGTAAACCGCGACATCGAACTCTTCATCAACAAATTGCCGAAAACCGGCAGCTTCAGTTTAACGTAATCCCACTGATAGCGGCCGCTATCGGTCCTGCTCCAGAATTTAAACGCCACGCCTGCGACTGTGAGCACGGTCAGGACGATGTACCAGTACTCTGTCAGCCCTGCGTGCATGCCGATGAGGATACGCGTCGGCAGCGGCAGCTCGACACCGAGCTTTTGAAACATATCGATGAATTTCGGCACCACGAACATCATCAGCGAAAGCACGGCAACGATGATCGAGACGATGACGATGACCGGATAGCGCATCGCCGCTTTGATGCGGGCTTTGGTTTCACGATCATATTCGAGCAGATCAGCCAGACGGGTGAGGACGTCATCCAGGGCGCCGCCCATCTCTCCTGCGCGGATGGTGTTGATGTACATCTCCTCAAATACTTTCGGGTGTTTGGCCAGCGCTTCGGAGAAACTGATTCCGCTCTCGATATCGACATAAATTTTGCTGATAATCTCGCGCATGGCAGGGTTATCTGCCTGCTCAGTGAGGGCATCCAGGCAGGAAAGGAGCGGCACGCCCGCGCGCAACAGCGTCGTCAACTGGCGTGTAAAAACGATGATATCATTGGTTTTGACAGCCGGCCTGGTTCCAGGCAGCTCAAAGCCGCCGCCCATACCGGAAGCGCGGCTGATTTTGATCGGATGAAAACCGAGGGATTCCAGCTTGTCTGCCACCGCGCCGGCATGAGGCGCTTCGAGCACATCTTCGACGATCATGCCGGAGGGATTGAGGGCTTTGTAGGAAAAAGCAGGCACGGCCTCCCCCCTCAGTTTCCGCGGGCGGTCATCGCAAAACGGGGTACCGGGATTTCGTATTTATGAATTTTGCGATACAGCGTGGTACGGCCGATGCCGAGGGCTGAAGCTGTGGTGGTCATGTTGTAGTTGGTCACCTTCAGAGCATGCTGCAGAACTTCCTTTTCGATCTCCTCCAGTGGCACGATATTCTTGCTCAGTCCGATGACATTGCGCCAGTCCAGCCCGCCGTTGCTCATGGCAGGATGTGTCTGCTGCGAAACGACCATGAAGGGCAGGTGCTCCGGCTGGATCACGCCCTGGCCGGCTGTCAGAATCGATCGTTCGACCACATTCTGCAGCTCGCGCACGTTGCCGGGCCAGTGATAGTTGATCAGGTACTCCATCGCCTTGCTGGAAAAACCGACGACGTTATGGCCGGAATTTTCATGAAACTTGCGCACGAAAAAAGCCACCAGCACCGGAATATCCTCCCGCCGGTCACGCAGGGGAGGGATTTCGATCGGATAGACATTGATGCGATAGTACAGGTCCTCGCGGAAGTGCCCTTTCTCCATTTCCTTCTCGAGGTCTTTATTGGTCGCAGAGATCACGCGCACATCCACCTCGATGTCGCCGGTTCCGCCGACGCGCTGAAAACGCCGCTCCTGCAGAACGCGCAGAATTTTCACCTGCGTGGTTGGGCTCATATCGCCGATTTCATCGAGAAAAATCGTCCCGCCGTCGGCCTGCTCGAACTTGCCGGGTCGCATGGTATGAGCGCCGGTAAACGCGCCTTTTTCGTGCCCGAAGAGCTCGCTTTCCAGCAGTGTCTCCGGAATAGCCGCACAGTTGACAGCCACAAAGGGACGGTTGCGCCGCCGGCCGTTGGCATGGATCGCACTGGCGAGCAGCTCCTTGCCCGTGCCGCTCTCGCCGTAGAGCGCCACGGTGACATCGCTGTCGAGAATCTTTTCCACGCTGTTGAAAACGTGCTGCATCTGACGGCTGACACCGATCACATTGTCAAAACCGAACTTCTCCTTCATTTCACTGCGCAGTCGTGAGACTTCCGCCTTCAGGCTGCCGGTGAGCAGCGCGTTATCGATGATAATTTTCAGCCGATCCCAGTCCACCGGTTTGGTGAGATAGTCGTAAGCCCCGAGCTTCATCGCATCGATGGCTGTGCCCAGATTCTCGCTGGCCGTGAGCACGATCACCGGCAAATCCGGGGAACCCGCCTTGATGCGGCGCAGGGTTTCGATACCATCCATTACCGGCATGACCATATCGAGCAGCACGAGATCAAAGCTGCGCACACGCAACAACTGCACGGCATCCAGCCCGTTGTGCACACGCTCGGTTATGAAGCCGTGCCGGCCCAGCAGGTCCGAGGTCAGTGAGGTAAATTCCGGCTCATCGTCAATGATGAGGAGTTTTGCGTTTTCCATATCCTTTTTCTGCTCCGGAGAAAATGTCGGTAATCACCTGATAGCTCTGTTCCAGCAGGCGACTCACATCGACACGACATACAGGGCCTGGTCATAGGAAATCTGGCCGTCGCTGGCAATGGCCAGCAGTTGCTTGTGCGTTCCCTTTTGTAACACATCAGCCAGTTTATCTTCATCCAGCAGCTCGCGAGCGCCCGAAGGAGCTGTGCTGCGCTCCCAGGTATATTCCAGATTTTCCTTGCCGAGATATCCCTCGCCAAAGCACTTCTCACACCCGCTGGCTTCATAAAAATGAACCTGTTTGCCATTACCAATAGATAGCTCGTCCAGGGCACCGGCAGCGTCCATCGAGCTGCGGCAGTGCGGGCACAGGCGGCGCATGGGAATATTGATATACACCTTGCGCAGGTTGCGCGCCACCATGCCATGTTCATCGGCAGCAAAGAGACGGCGGTGTGCGTGCCACGGCGCCTGGGCCGTCACACCGATGACGATATTGCGCCCGCTTTCAGCAAAGGATGCCAGTTGCCCCAGGGCATAGCGATCATTGACATCCTTGATAAACAGGCAGTCCACGGCTGAAATCTCTGCGTAGCGCAAGGCTGCAACCTGCTCGGCTGTGTGGTTGCAGACCAGTTGGCTGGTCCCTAGTGTCAGCGTGGTCGGCCGCCCCTCAATCGAGAGGGCATTGACCGCATTGCGGGAAATCTGCTGCCAGAGGTCGTAGTAGAGACTATCGAGCAGATGGTGATCCGTGCTGCTGATCAGAGTGATGCCGCCGGTCTGCAGGATCGAAGATTTCAACCCTTCAAAGGCCATGCTGCCAAACTTCTCGATGGCATTCTCGGCGTCACGTACCATCTGAATATAGATCGTCACGGTTTCGGACTGCACCGAAGGGCCGGTGTAAATATGATAGCGCACCGGCTTGTTTTCGAACGTCTTTTCGATCACGTAGCGCTTGGGTTCGCGCTCGCCGGAATGGGCTTCTTCACCGAGATTGCACAGCATGCGGATAAACGTTTTCTTGTCCATACCATCGGGCAGGGGCCAGTCTTCAAACTTTTCACCGAGCTGAACTTTCAGAGAAGTGCCGACGATAAAAGCCTTGCGCACCCGCAGGCGTACCATGTTCTCCAACACAGCATCGATTTCGGCGATGAGGTTGTTGCGTTCATGCCCGGCCTCCACGACAACGACCCGGGGCTCCTCGCCGTCCTGCATGCCGTTGCTCCGGCGGAAACTGTTGCTGTCCAGGGGATAATATTGCTCGAGCTTGGCTTTCATATCCACTTCAAAACAAACCACCGGCTCGATTTTCATGTGCGTTTCCCGAGTCAACGCATCGATGGCGAACAGGTCCAGCGGGTTGACCATCGCCACGGTCAGGCGGTTGTTGATGCGAAACAAGGGTAACACATGGTAGTTCCATGCCATCTCAGCGGAAACAAGACTGAGCACTTCCGGATCGACGCGGTAGGTTTTCAGATTGATATACTGAACGCCCAGCTGTGAACTCAACGCCTTGATCATCTCTTTCTCGTTGATGAAGCCGAGATCGATCAGCGCCCGGCCGAGCTTAACGCCATGCTCGTTGTGATACTGCAGCCCCTTGCGCAACTGCTCTTTGTCGATCAAGCCCTGTTCGATCAGGAAATCTCCCAGGAGAACGTTCTTCTTTACCAATTCAGCCTCCTTGCTTAACTGCCGCGTCGCTTTCATTGCTGATCCACTTTGCTTTCCACATCATCATCGGGGGAGTACAGATGCTGTTCATCCGAACCGGTAACAGGATTTTTCAACAGTCTCTGCATGGTTTCCAGCAGAATCTTCCAGTTGATCGGCTTGGTCAAATAGGCATCTGCTCCGGCTTCGGCTGCCAGCTCCTGATCCTGCTCCAGGGTGCGCGCGCTCAAAATTACGATGGGAATCTGCTCATACGTTCTGTCGAATTTGAGCATGCGGCAGATCTTATAACCATCCAGCTTGGGCAGCATCAGATCGAGCAGAATCAAATCCGGGTGCTCCTCGCGCGCTTTTTCCAGACCGGCATCGCCATCGCTGGCTGTGAGCACGATGTAATTTTCCTTTTCCAGCCGCAGACGAATCTGATAAGCGATTTCACCCGAATCCTCGATGACGAGTACACGATATTTTTCCATTTTCACCTCAACCGTTAACCTGCCTGATATTCCTGTATCGATCACACCGGCCATACATTGCTGGTGATGACTCCTGATCCGTACCCCGGGAAGGCTGGCAGCCTGAGTGCAAGTGTACTTTTACTGCTCTGCCATGAAATCCCATTCTGAAGCTGTGCTGCTCTCAGGATGTTATGAAAGGGTGGCCACTCTTTGCCTTCTGCCAACCCACCACCTGCCGGTATCTTGGCACTGGTTATCCACTTAACTCAGCACGGTTGCATTTTTTCAACCAGACCGCGTGACAACAGCACATGCCTGCCCCGGAACCGTTATTCCGGTTTCCCCTCAGGGGAAGACCGGAATTCTCCCAGACTCAGGCATGCGCCAGAAAAGATGAGATTCCGGCACGGCGCTACGCCTGGCCGGAATGACACATGCCGATATCTGAGCCGGGCCCGGTTTTCTGAGTTAACTGGATACCCGAACATCTTAGCCTCTAACCGCCTGAAAAAACAGCCTCCGCCCATGGTTGTGAGTACTTACAAATCATCGTCACGGGCATGAGTTAGCTACAGCGCTATTCGTTATGTTAACAAAAAGCAACCAGCGATCACGTCTCAACATTCGTCGCCCGGATGACCTCCTCGATGGTTGTGATTCCTTTGACGACTTTGAGAAAACCATCCTGGCGCAGAGTGCGCATGCCCGTCTGCAGTGCCATCCTTTTCAGAGCATCGCTGGAGGCGTTCTGCAGGCACAGGGTGCGCAGTTGTTCGTTCATACGCATGATCTCATAAATTCCCACGCGGCCGCGATACCCGGTACCGCGACAGTGACTGCAACCGGCACCCTTGTAGAACTGCCACTTCTTCCCCACCGGCGCCACGCCGATGCCGCGCAACAGATCATCCGATGGCTCGAACGGAGCACGGCATTTCGGGCAGATTTTCCGGACCAGACGCTGTGCGATCACACCGACTGTGGCCGAAGCCACGAGAAAGGGTTCCACGCCCATCTCGATCAGCCGTGTGATGGCACCGGGTGCATCGTTCGTATGCAGCGTCGAGAGCACGAGGTGGCCGGTCAACGCCGCCTCAACCGCCACTTTTGCGGTTTCCGAGTCGCGGATCTCGCCGACCATCACCACATCCGGGTCCTGGCGTAAGATCGAACGCAAACCGGCTGAAAAGGTCAGACCGGCTTTGGGGTTCACCTGTGCCTGGCGGATCAATTTCAGCCGGTACTCCACCGGGTCTTCGATGGTGATGATGTTCTTTTCCGGCGTGTTCATCGTATTGAGACAGGAATACAACGTGGTGGTTTTCCCCGAACCCGTCGGGCCTGTGACCAGGATGATGCCATAGGAGCTGGCGAGAATTTCATGCAATTGCCCGAGTACATCCTTTTCCAGCCCGATATCTTCGAGATTGATCATCAGACTGCTCTTATCCAGCAAACGCATGACGATGTTTTCGCCATAAACCGTCGGCAGTGTTGAGACGCGCAGATCGATAGTTTTGTCCTCGAAACGCGCCTGGAACCGGCCGTCCTGCGGCGCACGGGTTTCTGCGATATCCAGCTCGGAGAGAATTTTGATGCGTGAAATCAACGCCGCCTGCAATGACTTTGGCGGGCTGAAGACCTCGCGCAGTACGCCATCGACACGGTAGCGCACCATGAGGCGGTCTTCTTCAGGGCCGATATGGATATCCGAAGCGCCATCTTTGATCGCCTGGCCGATGATCAGGTTCACCAGCTTGATCACCGGGGCGTCTTCAGCCAGCTCGCGGATTTTTTCCGGGGTTTCCTCCTGCTCCGGCTCATCTTCCTCCAGCTCCTGAATCACTTCATCGATGGAGTTGTCGAGCACGACATTGCTGCCATAATGGCTTTCCAGCGCTGCGATGATCTCCTCAGTCGTGCTGATCACCGGTTCGATTTCCATCCGGGTCGCGCGGCGCAGGCGGTCGATCATCGCCACGTCTTCAGGATTACTGGTGGCAACGGTCATGACATTGCCGATGATAAAAATCGGCATCACGCGGCAGTCCCAGGCAATTTCTTTCGGTAAGCGCTCGATGACACGCGGATCGATGCTGTAATCGTTCAGCTCAACATAGGGCAGTTCGAGCTGTTCGGCAAGACAGGTCAGGACCTCTTCTGCACGTGCCATACCGTTGTCGATCAGAATTGTGGCCAGGCTGCCGCCGTTTTTTTGCTGTTCGCGCCTGGCCTGTTCGAGGCGCTCCGGCGTCGTGACGCCTTTTTCCAGCAGCAGCGACTCGAGTTTGTCGTCGTTTTTTTTCAGCATCTGCTATCAGCCGACAAGCGCAAGCATGTCCTGAGATTGTTCCAGCACGGTCTGTATGTTTTCCTCTTCAGCAAGAAAATCATCCATATCGATCTCGAGTTCATCGAGAGCAAAGGGATCTGGTGTCGGGATCATATTGTCTCCGCCGCTGCCGATATGCAGCCGGCGCGCAAAAATGTCGGCCAGATGGATAACGCTGACCATCTGCGGATTGCTGCGAAAAATTGCCGGCGAATGGTGCAGAGCAACACACTCGATCAGCAAGGAGGGCAGGTTCCACTTTTCCAGAAGATACTCTCCCACTTCGCAGTGATCCGTTCCGAGGATGCGATGCTCTGCTTCGATGATGCTGCATCCGTTCTGGTCAACGTATTCGAGGATCGCGTTGAACTCTGACGGCAGCACCTGGTCCAGAACCAGCTTGCCTACATCGTGCAGAATGCCGCCGGAAAACGCATCTTCCTCCGCGCCGATTTTCAGGTCTTTTGCCAGCCTGCGTGCAATCACACCCGTCGCGATGGCATGCTTCCAGAACTCGCGCCGGTCAAAACGCGTGTTGCTATCGCCTTTGAACGATTCAAAAACAGAAACCGACAACACCACGCTGCGAATCGCGTTGAAGCCCAGTAAGACCACCGCCTGGTTGATCTGGGTCACCTGGCGGCTCAGGCCAAAATAAGAGGAATTGACCAGACGCAGCACCTTGGTAGCGATCGCCTGGTCTGCTTCAACAATGCGCGCTACCTTAGCGGCATTCGCCTGTGAGGACTGCAGCAGTGAGTTGATTTTGACATACACCGTCGGCAATGTCGGTAAATCCGTGACCTCATCCAGAAGTTGTACGAGTTTTTCTTTGCTCATCAGTCAACATCCATGTTCATCTGTTCAATAGTTTTTCGTTTTGCGGTTGCGCTAAAGCCTTTTCCGTTTTTTCTCATGTACGCAGCGCGCATGGATATCCGGGATTCCTGTGCCGTTCCCGGGTTATCCATTTTGAGGTTGCATCTTTTCAACCAGACTACCTGACAATAGCACGTGTCTGCACCAGAACAGCCATTCCGGAACCTCGTTTCGCCCGGCCGGAATGGAGGCTGGCTCCACACGGCACGGCATCACTGGCCGTGCGTCGATAAAATATGATGATCTGTTTCCGGCTGGAGAAAAGCGCAGGGCCGGGATATTTCCGGAACGGGTGCCGGTCAGTGAGATGTTCGGGCGTCCTCCTGCCAAAGGGTCCGCGATGACGGATTCGATACCGGTAATGGAGACTCCGGCGGCGACCACTACGGAAGCAGCCAGAGACGGCTGTTTGATCGGTGCGGAGCCCCCCGTTTTCAGCGTCTGGCACTATGTACCGAGATAACGCTCGATCAGCTCCATCAGCTCGCTGATCTCGTAGGGTTTGACGATATACTCATCGGCTCCGGTCTCCTTACCGGTTTCGATATCGCTTTGCTTCTTGCGCGAGGTCAGCATAAAAATCGGGATGTGCTGGTATTTGGCATCGAATTTCAGCAGGCGGCAGACTTTGAAACCGTTCAGCTTGGGCAGCATGATATCGAGAATAATCAGGTCGGGCTTTTCTTCGCGGGCTTTGCGCAGGCCTTCCTTGCCGTCATACGCAGTGAGCACTTCATAGCCACCGCTTTCCAGCCGCATACGCAAAATATCGACGATATGCGGATAGTCCTCGATGATCAGAATGCGCTTTGCCATCAGTGTTCCAGCCGCGTTTTCGGGATGGTAAAATAGAATGCGCTGCCTTCACCCGGTTTACTGTGGACACCGATTTCGCCACCGTGGCTGTGCACGATATCACGCGCGATACTGAGCCCGAGCCCAAAGCCGCGCTGGTCATTGTCTTCCGGCGCATACTGAACAAAACGCTCGAAAATACGCTCCTGATGCGTTTCCGGTATGCCACTCCCCTGGTCTCGAACCGTCACGATCAACGTGCTGTCCTTTTCCTCCGCATGCAGGGTAACCACGCCGCCCATGGGTGAAAATTTGATCGCATTATCGACGAGATTCATCAAAATCTGGGTGATGCGGTCGCGGTCTGCCTGAAAATCCGAGATGCCGGGCATGACCTTGGCCTTGAGAGTGATACCGCGCGTCTCTGCGTGCAGGGCGTAGGATTCCATCACCCGGCTGAAGATGAACTCGATACGTACATACTTGCGCCGGTCAAGCTCAACTTTGCCTTCTTCAAGGCGTGAGCTATCGAGCAGATTGCGCAGCAACCGCTGCATGTGACGGATGTCATCTTCGACGATGCCCAGAACCTTTTTCTGATTCTCATTCAGCCCGCCGATTTTCTCCTCAAGCAACAGGTCGATCGAGCTTTTGATAGCTGTCAGTGGAGTGTTGAGCTCATGGCTGGTCATGGAAATGGTGGAGCGCATCTGGTCTGCATGCCAGCTCGCGGAGATATCGCGCAACACCAGCAACCATCCGACCGCCTCACCGGCCAGACCCTGCAGATGCTGGATGCGCACTCCCATGAGATGCGCAGAGCTGCCTCCAAGGCGGATAACCCGGTTCAACTGACAGATTTTTTTCTCGGTCAGCTCGTGCAGCAGGGCCGGCAGGTCACACTGGGCTGTGGCTTCGAGCTTTGAGCCGCGTTTGGGCAAAGCCGGCATACCCGTGAGCTTGCGGGCGCGCTCATTGACGAACAGAATGCGCTGTTC
The DNA here is from genome assembly GCA_015485525.1 of Candidatus Zhuqueibacterota bacterium. Lineage (GTDB taxonomy): Bacteria > Zhuqueibacterota > Zhuqueibacteria > Zhuqueibacterales > Geothermadaptataceae > Geothermadaptatus. Next base: position 15,750 of record WFTM01000467.1, read on the forward strand.
GTCATCGCACAGGATGACCCCATCGATGACATTGGTGAGCAGCAGCTCAAAATCCTGACGCTGGCGCAGAATACGCCGCCAGAGCTTGAACAGGCCTTTTTCCGGATCAGCGGCGAGAAAATCGAGGGTGAAGCGAAAATTTTCTTCCAACTCGCGATCAAAACGGCAGACACACAGAATAAAGGGGGCCTGCCCCGGAACGCTGACCAGATGCGTGAGGAAGGTTTTCAGCTCATGCTTATCGCGTGGCGGGATAATGCTGTCCGCGGGTTTGCCGTTGATGAACACTTTTAACGTATCTTCCGGAGCGATCTGCCAGCCGTTCTCCAATGCGCGTTTAAAAATCACCGCCCGGATTTTTTTGAGATCAGCACCTTTGAGCGGATAACGCGACTGCAGATGAATTTCGCCACTGCGGCGTTCAAAAGTGGCGACGCTTACCTCACAATCCGCTACCTGAAAGAGCATGTCGCGGATCATGGCCGGATCGGCGAAGTAGAGCGCCGGGGCTTCTGTTGTAGCCTGGCCGCCGTTGCTTATGTGATCAGAATATGTCATGGTTTTTCCTGCAAATGGTGTCCGTCGCGGTGTATCTGATTTCGGAAGCTGTGCTCAATAGCCGATCAGGCCGAGATAAAGCGCCAGCAGTTGCTCATGAAAATTGAGAGAAACCAGCGCACCCAGGGCGATAAACGGGCCAAAAGGAATCGCACTGCGCCGTTCGAGTCTGCCAAGCGACATGCCGGCAACAGCAAAGACCGAAGCCAGAAAAAAAGCCAGAAACAGCCCGAGCAAAACCGTGGCAGGGGTCATGAACGCACCCAACATGGCACCGAGTTTGATATCCCCTCCGCCCATGCTCTCCTCGCCATACATGGCCCGGCCGGCAAGCGCCACCAGCCAGAGGAAACCGCCGCCCGCAAGCATGCCCAGCACAGGCTGATAAAACTGCTGCGGCGCCTGTGCAATCGACAGAGCCAGGCCGATGACGATACCGGGCAGGGTGATTTTGTTCAGGATCAGGCGGTGATCCAGATCGATAAATGTGACGGGGATGAGCAGAAAGATGAGCACGGTGAGTTTGATAAAGGCCATGGTCGGGCCGAGCAGAGCCCAGGCCGCGAGCACGAAAGCGGGCGTCATCATTTCGACCAGCAGATAGCGCAGGGGAATGCGCGCACCGCAGCCTGCACAGCGGCCACGTAACAACAGATATCCCAGAATCGGAATATTGTGCCATGGTTTCACAGGCGCCTTGCACTGCGGGCAGTGCGACGCCGGGCGTAGCAGCGATATCTGACGCGGCAAACGGTAGATGACCACGTTCAGAAAACTGCCGATGCTCGCTGCCAGAAGAAAAATCAGGACTTCAATCATGGTCCTCACCCCTGCACAGCTTGCTCGGTCCCGCTGACCCGGCGGGCAGCCGTTTCCAGCGTATAGCCCTGATCGAGATATTCCTTGACCTTCTGCAGTTTCTCGAGGTCATCCGTTGAGAAGCGCTTGAATTTTCGCGAACCGCGCGTGACCGAACGCGGCTGCACGATACCTTTCAGCTCCCAGTAATAGAGCTGCCGCGTGCTGATATTCAGTTGTTTGCGCACTTCCGAGCTCGTCAGCCATTGAATCTTTTTCATCCTTGCAATCCTGTGTGCGTTGTCCATGCTCCGGCCTCCTGACAGGTGCCGCGCCAATTTCTCCCATGCGCCTGTCCCCTGGCAGGGCAGGCACAACAAATGCATCGGCAACGCCGGGTTGAAACATTAATGTCGCAGGTCGGGTGTCTGATGGCTGGTGAAAAATGAGCAGGTGGGATAAAACAGGTACAGCAGAACGGCTGGCCCGAGAGCTGCTGCAGCACGCGGCAGCACGGATGAAGGTGGTTATAGTGCTATATATGGACGTGTAAAATCATCTGCAGTGCGGGCAGCACCGGAGGAATGCAGGGATGCGGTGGGTGGATGTTCAGTCGCTGTCGCCGGGGGTTTTGGATGCCGTCGTATTCGCATCCTTTTTTATCTGCGCAGCATCGATGCCATAGCGCTTCAGCTTGCGATACAGGTTTGCACGATCGATTTCCAGCACACGCGCCGCCTGGGTGAGCTGGCCGTTAGTCTGCTTCAGAACAGCCACCAGATAGTGGCGTTCATATTCGACCATGGCATCTTTAAGAGGGCCGAGTGCTCCGGGTGCGATGGCCGGAACCGCGGTTTCATCGAACAGTGCCTGCACTTTATCGACATCGACGAGCTCACCGGGATAGAGGATGGTGATGCGCTCGACGAAATTCCTGAGCTGGCGAATATTACCGGGCCAGGAGTACTTCAACAGGAAATGTTCCATCTGCGGTGCAAGCCGAGGCCGCGGAACGCCATTTTTTTGCGAGAGAACATCGAGAAAATGATCGAGCAGCAGAGGAATGTCCTCGCTGCGCTCGCGCAGAGGGGGAACATGGATGGGCACGACATTGATGCGAAAATACAAATCTTCGCGAAATCTTTTCTCCCGGATCAAATCGGGAATATTGCGATTGCTGGCTGTAATCAGCCGGGTGTTGACGCGGATCGGGCTGGATTCTCCCAGTTTCTGGATTTCACCGGTATCGAGAAAACGCAGCACTTTGACCTGAGCGCTCATAGCCATGTCAGCGATCTCGTCGAGGAAAAGCGTCCCGCCGGCAGCGCGTTCGATGCGGCCCGGCTTCTTCTCATCAGCACCGGTGAAGGCCCCGCGGGCATATCCGAACAGTTCACTTTCCAGTAAATCGGGTGGGATCGCTGCACAGTTCATTTTCACCATCGGCCCGGCAGCCCGGCGGCCACGGGCGTGCAGAGCTGTGGCTACCAGTTCTTTACCCACGCCGTTTTCGCCGGAAATCAGCACCGGCGAGTCCGTATCCGCCAGCTTATCGATGCGTTCGTACACCTGCCGGATCTTCTCTGATTTACCGATCATCTGATACCGATTCAGAGTCTCGTCCTTCAGCCGGACGATCTCCTTTTCCAGATTACCCCGATAGAGCGCATTGCGCACGGTGATCAACAGGCGGTTGCGATCCAGAGGCTTTTCGAGAACATCAAAAACTCCGAGCTTTGTCGCCTCGACCGCACGGGCGATAGTAGCATAGCCAGAGATGAGAATGATGGGGATATGAGGATGGCTGCGCAGCATTTTTTCCGCTATCAACAGACCATCTGACTCAGCGATGTGCAGATCGAGCAGGACGAGATCGATCTCGCCGGCATCGTGAGCCTGCAGCCCTTCGGACGCGGAATTGGTGATGACTGTCACATAATCATTTTTTTTGAGAATGCGCGAAAGATTCTGGCAGATAGTAACGTCATCATCGACGATCAGAATACGTGCTTTGGCTTTCATGCTCATATCAGCTTTTTCCAGCATCACAGTCAGCGGGGAAAAACAACCGGGCTGTCGTTCCTTTACCCGGCTCACTTTCTATCTGAACCTCGCCGCCGGTGCGGTGCATAAACTCCTTCGTGACAAACAACCCCATACCGACCCCATTGGGCCAGCCGGATACAAAAGGCTGAAACAAGCGCTCCTGGATATGCCCGGGGATACCACTACCGCGGTCTGTCACGGTAACCACGATGCGGCTGGTTCCGTTTTCTTCCTCATCCACGCTCAGAGAGACCGTCGCATTCCCGTTGCTGCCGGCAACGGCATTGCTGAGCACATGCTGCAGACAAAGTTCAGTTCCTCTCTTGTCCGCCAGTACGGTGGCTGGCGCGCTTCCGGCGGTGTATTCCAAAAAATGATCGCTGTGTTTTTCTGCAAACCAGGGCAGTGTCTGTTCTCGCAGAAGAACATTGAGGTCAAAAGGCTCCGGGTTGAGTTCTTCGATAACAAAAAGCTCCCGCAAAGCTCCGCCCAGGCGGTTGAGACGCTCCATGCCCTTGCCCAGCTCCATGCAAGAGACCTGGAAATCCGTATTATCCTGCAGGTTGTGCTCAGCAAGCAGATCATGCAGTTCGTCGATGCTCAGTCGCAAACCGGTGAGAAAATTTTTCAGCGTGTGCGGCAAAAGGCGAGCGATATCGAGTATGGTTTCGTTGTGAGCTTTTTCACCCATGATGAGATTCCCGTTGCCGGTTCAAATTCGGTTCATGATGTCCAACGAGTCATCTGCCGGCTTCCCGACTGTTGGACTACCCTGCGATGCCCCATCCCGACTCACCGCCCTATCATCTCGTCACACCGTATCTGCGGTGTGACGCCACTCCCGACGCTCCCGCGTCGCTGGCACCGGCCTCCTGCAACCCGCCATCCGTCACAATACTGCACACTAAATCGACAGAGACCAACCCAATCTATCCTCTCGTCACACCGCTCCTGCGGTGTGACGCTGATCCCGACGCTCCCGCGTCGCTGGCACCGACCTCCAACAACCCGTCATCCGTCACAATACTGCACACCAAATCAACAGAGACCAACCCAATCTATCCTCTCGTCACACCGCTCCTGCGGTGTGACGCTGATCCCGACGCTCCCGCGTCGCTGGCACGGTCCTCCTGCAACCCATGACCCGTCACAATACTGCACACCCAATAGACAGAGACGAATCCAATCCGCTTATAAACACCTGAAGTTAGAATGATAACCATTCTTCGCGATCATGACAAATTATTTTTTTCTCTGCGAGAATATCCAGCACCGGATTATAGATTTCCGGCCGTACCGGAATATGTACACCATGCAAGGGAATTTTACCATCCACCAGCAGCCTGCAGGCGATTGCTGCCGGGAGTCCGACCGTGCGTGACATAGCACTGCTGCCACCCGGCTCGCCATACTCCACCAGAGTCGAGGTGATTTTTTTGCGCCGTCCATCGATTTCTGAAATAAAATCATGGTTGAGGACGACCATATCGCGTTCCCCCTCGCTGTACTGCATGGTATCGATCATCAGATGCATGAGAAAAACCAGCGGACTGGCATCATCCGGCATCGGCTGCAGGACGTCGTCGCGTGTGGCGCCTAGCCATTGCAGTTGTCGCAGCAGGGTGGTGTCATGCCCGTTCTCTTGCGTGATGTATTCCTCCAGAACTGTGTCCTCAGGCACGGATAAAATCCTGCGCAGCATCTGCCGGTTCGACACTTCACCGTTTCTCGACAGGCTTGTTTCATCCAGCAGGCCGAGGCGGTTCAAGCTCTGAAAGGAGCGCACCCATCCCGGGTACCGCAGGGTGCAGCGCACCATCGTCTCGATGCCTTCGAGGTGATAATAATCGATATAGGGCAGGGAGTCCCGGTTCGGATAGGCTTCGAGCTGCATATCGCCGATTTTCATTTCCCACGTGTGCCCGGGCATATCGCGATTGGGAACTTCGACAACTCTGCCGGTATCGAGGTAGCGGGCACCGCTCTTGCTCGCGGCCAGTACACCGCGTGGACTCCAGGAAAATTTATAGTGCCACGGATTGGTATCCGCATCCGGCGCAGGAATACCCCCGCAACTGGATTTAAAGGAGACGATCCGGCCGCCGGCAGCGCGCTCCCGGTCGATGACGCGCATGGCTGACATGTGATCGATGCCGGGATCCAGCCCCATCTCCATGAGGATGAGAATGCCCTTATCGCGGGCCGCTGCATCGAGCGCGTGGATATCCTCGCGCGCATAGGACGTCGTCACCATCGGCCGCCCGGCCTCGATGCACAGGCGCGCCACTTTGACGTGAAAATCAAAAGGCAGCAGGCTCATGACCACGTCATGCTGCCGGATCAGGTCCAAAATTGCGGCGGCATCATCGATATTGGCCGCGAGAGCTGATGACCGCGGGTGCTCGCCCGTCACGGCCCTGGCCTCAGCAACCGTCAACCCGGTGACGCTCAGTTCGAGGTCATCAAATGTTTGCAAAAAATTCACCAATGGGCGGGCGACAAAGCCGGCACCGAGAACCAGTATTTTCTTCATCTGACTATCCTGATCTGACAGCTCTTACAAAAGATGCTGATGTGTGAATAACATGGGGGAACCCCATGCTGCTTTTTCTGAACAACAGGCCTGCTGCATGACACCGAGAAAACAGTGGGCGAGGACAAAGGACTCTACGCCCCGGCCTGGGCAGCGGCAATCGCCTGCCGGAGAGCCCGGAAACGCGGCGTCAACTGGCCATTGTGCGCGATAATCGCCTGCTTGAGGTCTTCCCGCAGCGACAACTCTTCAAAGGATCGGGTAAAATCAGTAGCGGCAAGAGCCGGGACATACGGAAGCAGAGCATCGCCAAAAAACTGTGAGGCCTCACGCGGCAGTTCGGTGGGCAGCTTGTCAACAGCCATAACCACAGGGCCGTGTCCGGCAAAACCATCACGAGCCGTTCCGCTGTCAGTGTCATAAACGAAAACCGGATTATCCGCACTGGTCGCCCTGAGCGTGACCTCCACTGAGCCATCGATATCGCAACTGATGTCACCGATGACGCGCAGGCGCGGTTGCTGCCCGCTCCGGTACAGGTCGTGCACATCCTGCCTGCTGATCAACCGCGGCTGGCCGGGCAGCCAGAAAATACCGTTGATGACCATGGACAAAAAAGGCAGATAATCCGCAAAATAACTCTCGTACTGCTCCGGGTGTGCCTTGAAGTGCGCATCGTCAAATGCAGCTTCAGCATTTTTACGCCGCAACCAGTCGGCTTTGCTGAACACCACTTTGTACACCCGGTCACCCGGAAGCTCCTCACGGGTGGCGGCTTTCATCAACTCCTGTGCCGACAACTCCTGCACCGGCAACAGATCATAAATTTCCTGAGCTCCCTGAGCGACATTACCGCGGCCGGTAAAACCGCAGATCAGGGGGGCTGCTGCCTGCGGCAGACCATTGCGACGCACCTCCTCCCCCACGGAGCGAATTGCCTGCTTTGCTGCCTCAAGACTGGCATATTCCTTTGCCTGACGCAGCCGGGCCAAGGGAGTGTCGATGCCTTCGAGGGCCAGCCGCTGTCCCCAGGCCCAAAGAGAGTCGATCATGCCAGCGTAGCCGGCGAATTTACCGAAAAAAACCGTGCGCTTGCCGGTCTCGGATACGATGAGCTCGTAGTCGATGAGCGTGGACCGGGTATCGAGAAAGGCCTTGAGCATGGGCATGTTATAGGCCTGCGCCTTGATGGTGTGGGAAAAAAAGATATGTGCGCATCCCGGGACGATACTGGGGATGGGGACTTCTTTAACACCGAAAATGATATTGCACTGCCGCAGATCAGCATCGATTTGCGCGCCGGCCTCGAGATACTCCTGATCGTGAAATATGCGATTATCCGCAGGCTGAACGATAACACGCAGGCCATATTCGCCGATGAGCTGGCGGACATGGTCCGGTGTCAATGCTGCGCGTCGTTCAGCCTTATCCTTATCTTCCTGCCGTATTCCGATCGTTCCCTGCATTATTCCCTCGCTGTTTTCATCTCAACTCACCTTGTCCTTCAGTCCTCACATGCACTCAGCCTGAAAAACTTCTGGTTATCCACTTCACTCTCTGGCTATCAATCGAACTCAGCACTGTTGCATTTTTTCAGCCAGACCGCCAGAGCACTGCACGTGCCTGCACCAGAACTGTCGTTCCGGTTTCTCCACAGGGAAAGACCGGAATCTCCCAGACTCAGGCACGTGACCGAAAAGATGAGATCCCGGCGCTGCCCTGAAGTTGATATCTGCATCGGCCCGGGTCAGCCGCGTAAACTGGATAGCCTTTCATCCCGTATTCATGAGCCAGTCATGACACAGGGGTTTTAAGGGCATGAATATACAACTCACGGGCACGCGTTGCAAATAATTTCCTGTCCATCGACTAAGGATATCTGACAGAGGTAAAGGCAGGGGATACAGGGGTAAACAGAGGCAGGCACACATCCTGCCGGCGCGGTATTGAAGAGGAGAATTACTGCTGCAGCAAAATTGAGAGGTCAGTCATCCTGTTCGGAGGCCTGCTCATCGGTTTCATTGCGATATTTGACCATGACGATCTCCGTGCCACTATCGGAAAAATCGAAGGTGACTTCATCCATGAGGGATTTCAGGATAAAGATACCGCGGCCGCTTTCTTTGAGCAGGTTTTGCGGATCAAGAGGGTCAGGCAGGGTGTCCGGATCAAAGCCGGAGCCCTGATCGCGGATGCTGAAGGTGACCGAGCGTTCGTTACTTGAGATGTGGATAAAAACGTTTTTGGCAGGATCGAGTTTGTTGCCATGCAGGATGGCGTTATTCACCGCTTCGGTTACGGCGATGGCTATCTTGTCTCGCTCGGATTCGGAAAAATTCATTTCCTTGGAGACTCTGTCGGTCAGCTCTTCGACTCGTTCGATCTGATCCTGACGGCTCGGCAGATTCAACGAGTATTCTCTGTGCGTGCCTTTATTCGATGACATACGTATAGCCTGAAAATTTCATACACCAGCAGGAGGTTGCGGCACCCGATGGCCTCCGGGAAACGCAGCGAGGCTCCAGCCTTATCGCTTCACGAGACTATCAAAAATCCCACTGGGCCGATAATTGAATGTTCTTAATATAATAGCTTTTGCCGGAAAAGGGAAAGGCCTTTTGCACATTGGCGGAAAAAACCACCATCTGTCCGGTGCTGCCGGCCCAGGAAAAATCGAGCGTCGGGCCGAGGCTGACATGACTGCCCAGAAGATCGCGCTCCAGTTCTCCACCTGGGCCGTCGCGGTAGCGCCAGCGTGTTTGTTGATAAAAAATTGCACCTGCGGAAAAACGCCAGCTCGCCTGCGTCTGCCGGACGATATTCAGGGTGAACCAGTGATTCTGCCACAAACTGCGCGGCCGGGAGGAAAATGTCTCCCAGCGCAAACTGCCGATTTCTTCGATCTCAAATTTGTAGTGCAGCAGCAGCCTGATGCGGGAATTCAGCGGCACAGCCAGCGAATCATCGATAAAAAACTCGCGGATAGCGTAGCTGTTGCGCACGGTCAGCATCTCGTCAAAATCATAAGTCACATACTGAGCGCGGACCCCTGCTTTCTGCTGAAACACGATCCCGTTTCCCGGCTCGAACACGATCACCGGCTGCAACTGCAGCAGCCGCGACCAGTTATTACGGGCGGAAAGCGAAGGGTCAATATAGACGAAATGCTTTAAAAAAGCAATCATCTGCCAGCGAAACTGCAAAAAGGGAGAAAGCCTGCGCCAGTGCACAAAGGCAGCCTGCCAGCGCTGCTCATCGTGTGTGTCCGGGCTGATCTCGCTCGTGTTCGTGTATTCCAGCTTTTCCAGCTCAAAATAGAAGCGCAGAGAATCCCGCTGCGAAACGCGGTACTGCACGCGCTGTGCGAGCCGTACGCGTTTTTGAATCAGGTCATATCCCAACCCGGAAAACGGCCTGCTGAAAGGCGAAAAAGCCGTCGAATCGGTGATATCGTACGTAACCTGTTGTTCCTCAGCATCCACTTCAAAAGCAGCACCCAGGCGATCTCCTCTCCAGCGGAGTATCAGCGTATTGCTGATGTCGAAATCATCGTGTTTGCGGCTGCCCGAACTGCTGCCGTTGCGCAGTTGCTCCACCGCAACCGCTTCCAGACCCAGACGGGTGCGCATGGCAAAATCAAAACGCTCCGACACCTGGTAACGCAGTACGTTATACAGTCCTCTGCTGCGTTTGCGCAAACTCTCCACCCTGCCCAGGCGCGGATCAGAAAAAAAATTGTCACGCCGGACGAAATCATAATAAAACGCGATCGAGTCAACAGTTCCGGGCTGAAACTCGCGCACCAGCACATAATCGATGCGTGCGGTGGCATTTTCTCGCTGTTGAAACCGCACCCGCTCCAGCCAACCGCTGAAGCGATGCCTGTATCCATTGTATGTAACCTCATCGACAGCGAGGGTCAATGCAGTATAAGCCCCTCTCTCCTGCAATCCGGAGCGCTGTTCAAGCCGCAAACCCAGTTCTGGCTGCACCAGCACAAAAGGCAAAGGCTGCCAGCGATTGGCCAGCGTGAGCCCGGACTGGCGACGCTGATAATTGAAAGAAGACAGCTCGTCCTGAAACCAGGTCTGTTGCATACGTGCCAGTATGGTGTTACGCGCAGCAAGGGGCTTGTCGAGCTGAAAATAACCGGTGAGATTGTCCTTCCACAAACGGGAACGGCCAGACTCCTGCATACTGGATTGCAAGTCAAAAGCCAACGCATAGCCCAGGCCGGAATGATCCCCACTAAGGCCGAGCAAATAACGCCATGCATAGACATCGAGGGTATTTGAAAACCGGGCTAGCTGTTGCGGGATGGCAGGACCAGGCTGGAGCTGTGCCTGTAGCAGCAGAGGGAAAAACAAAGCGATGCCGGCACAGATAACAGCAGACCATTTCATGAATCATTCCGAATCAATCCAATAATATCGCGGGCGCGGGCAAAGCATTCCAGGCAAAAAGCGACGAAAAAAAGAAAAATCCAGCCTGGAATGCTTTGCCCCAACCCCAAATCCCAGCCTAAATCCAACCCAAAGATCAAGGCACGGGCAAAGCATTCCCCACTCAATACGACGCCAATATAGAAAAACCCCGCCAGGAATGCTTTGCCCCAACCCCGGAGCAAAGATAAATCCCGCCTAAAAAAATATAGCACGGGCAAAGCATTCCCCACTCAATACGACGCCAATATAGAAAAACCCCGCCAGGAATGCTTTGCCCCAACCTCGGAGCAAAGATAAATCCCGCCTAAAAAAATCTAGCACGGGCAAAGCATTCCCCACTCAATACGACGCCAATAGCGAAAAACCCTGCCAGGAATGCTTTGCCCCAACCCCGGAGCAAAGATAAATCCCGCCCAAAAATCTAGCACGGGCAAAGCATTCCCCACTCAATACGACGCCAATATAGAAAAACCCCGCAAGGAATGCTTTGCCCCAACCCCGGAGCAAAGATAAATCCCGCCTAAAAAAATCTAGCACGGGCAAAGCATTCCCCACTCAATACGACGCCAATAGCGAAAAACCCCGCAAGGAATGCTTTGCCCCAACCCGAAAGCAAAGATAAATCCCGCCTAAAAAAATCTAGCACGGGCAAAGCATTCCCCTCTCAATACGACGCCAATAGCGAAAAACCCCGCAAGGAATGCTTTGCCC
>WFTM01000468.1 GCA_015485525.1 Candidatus Zhuqueibacterota bacterium
GGTTGCAGGGTAATCGTCTCTTCAACGGCAGCGTACAGGTCCATGCCTGCAGCATGCTCGCTCATATAGTGCGGAAGCGGCAGGCCCTCACTGCCAGGAAGCCGCTTGACCAGTATGGTTTCTTTCTCTGTCAAATCCTGTCCTCATCAAATTTTGGGGATACATGAAGTGTGGCTGTGCAGCCCAGCCCGCCTCACTGCAGCAGTGATCTGCGAAAAAGCGCGGGGAAGCGATCCCGGGCTGTGCTGCACCCTATGGTACTATTGTGGATAAATCTTCAGGTGTCCGAGTCCTTTGCGACTGAGCAATTGCCGTTGTTTTTCGGCCTGACTGCGTGAAACAAAGTGTCCGACCAGAACGAGATACTGCTCTCGGGATGCACGGTACAGATAGTTATTCACGCGTTGCCTGCGCAGGTAGCGTGAATAGTCTTCGGCCTTTTCTCTTTTTTTAAAACTGTCCATCAGAATGGCGAATTCTCCGGGCCGTGGCGCATCGTAAAAAACAGGCTCGTTGCGCGGCGGGGCAGGTATGGGATGGCTGTTGCTGCCTCCATTGCCATCATTTCCATGGCTGTCCGGCTTGCTCGTGCCCTGGCCGCTGCTGTATGGTGGTGGCAGGGTGTCGCTGCCGCCATCACCCTGGAGATAGCTTTTTATCCGATCACATCCACTGGCGAGCAGAATGCTGCCGAGCAGGGTGATATAGAGCCATCGTGTATTGTGCATCGAACGTCCTTTTTTATGCCTTGTTGGATGATCTTGCCCTGGGGTATTGATTTTTTCTAATTGGCTGAGTGGATATTTATCGCGCTAACTCGCTTTTAAATAGAATGTTGCACCGTTCTTTTACTGGTGAATGCCGATTTTTGAAGTTAAGAAAAATCGGCAGAGAGTCAAGGCTTTGTTCCGCAGGTATGGCGGCTCGCAGTCCGGCTGTGCCAGAGTTCACTACATACCATGCCTGCCCCTGTTTTGCTGAAATATCAGTGACGGCTTTGTCTGTTCAAAGTGAGCTGTCGGGGGCGTACTTTCAGGCCTTCTGCATTGGCTGGAAACAAGTATGCCGCTCCCGCAGCAGTACATGAGCGAAAAGAGATAGGGCCTGGCCGAAAGCCCCCACCCAGACATAACGGTTTTGTTGTTGTGGATACTGCACTGGAAGTCCGAGTTTTTTTCACCACAAGCCAGAAAATATCGAAAAACCTTTGCAGGAATACGGAGAGACAAACTATGGCTGAAAACAAAGAAGAGCTGAAGTTGAAATATGTCACGGCCAGGGCAAGGGAATACGGTGAGGACAGTTATGTCGAGGCATTGTACGCAGGGTTCTATATGATAGAGAAAGTTCCACAAAACAAGTACCAGGAACTCTGGCAGGCGTTAGCTGAGAACGAGCTGTTGCAAAAAGATTTCAAAGCAGCAGAATATGAGGACAAAAAAGCCGCTAAACGCGGGTTCTGGTGGTGGGATGTGAAAAACTGGACAGTGGAGGGCTGAACCAGGATGTACCGCGACATTCATGTCGCGTGGCAGGATACTTTTGGTTTGTCAGGCTGCTTTAGGAGGAATGGCAGGGGCGCGACATTTATGTCGCGGTACGGGTGAGCACGACATTCATGTCGTGGGGTATGCTGCGACCTTTCGTGTCTGTGCCTGATGGTGCGGCGCTCGTGTGTCCCTGTCAGGGCGGAGTGTTTGGCGGACCCGGCTCAATCGAACTTGGTGATGACGACGTCGATATGACGTGTTTGGTTTTCCGTTGGCTGCCATTGCACCAGTATCGGGCTCTGATAGGTACCCTGCACGATACGGCTTTTGCCATTGTCCTCATTGGATACCAGAAGGCTGACGCCTTTTTTCATGCGCAGAAACCGTTCTGCCGGCACAGCGATGAATTTAGCCAGTATTTTTTCAACAACCGAGCTGCTGACCCGGAACGCATCCATCAGCTCGTTGAAAACGTGCACGAGATCATATTTCGCGTAGTTGAGAGTCTTGCTCGGGATGGCCCTGGGGTCGAGCAGCATGTGTTTGCCCTGCATGGCAGCAAAGCGCAGCGGGTTGCGCAGCACCTCGATGAGATCATAACGCATGAGAAGGGTTTCGTATTCGTTTACCGTCAGGCCGGCGTTTTTTTCATCCACGGGCAGGGAAATGTCGATCTTGCCTTTGTCAACACCGAAGCGATCGAGGTAGGTGTTGAGCTCCTCCATGAAGCCGATGCGCGGGTCCTTGAGGTTGATGGAATCAACCTGGTGGCCGGACATGCTGACGGGAATACGCACCCTGTGGACTTCTCTCTCCTCATTATAAGCCAATATGCTGGTTTTGCGTCTGCGGGCACTTTCGCCATTGACGCCGTCGAGATCGATGAAGTAAACCGGCTGGTCCGGTTTGTTTTTATATGTAACGCAGTTGCGTAACCCTGAGCTGATGAAAATCAGGTGCGAATCCGCGTTTTTGGGTTCGACTTTGCGTTGCTCCTCACTCAGTTCTGTGCGCAGCTCGAGCTGGTCGTGGCGGTAGTTGGCATCCGGGGGGAACAGATTTCTGAAAGCGCGGATGAAGGGGTCCACATGATTACGGCTGTGCAGAAGACGCGCGCTCAAACTCTGCTCGAGATAGCCGGCGGTCGTGTGCAGAGAGCAATACACCGCTTTGGCGTACCGTTGCAGAATATCGCCGAATTCTTCCTGAACGCGTTCGGTGACATCGATGATGTCGAACCGTTGGCGAGGTGTGATTTCCAGGGTGATTTGAACGGGAGTGGAGGACATGGATGAGCTCCGCTTGTCTTGTTTTTCGGGCGTCGGTTCTGTCTTCGTCGGTTCCAAGATAATATCTCTACTTTTAACAAAAATTTAACGGGTGAAAATAGGGCATAAATGAACCAAAGTCAAGCCCTACATCGGGCATTTGGATTAAAAAAAGACAATATTTACCGCCCTCTGTGCAGGCGAAGTCAGGGGGAATGGATGGTTCGCTTGTGTATGCGGGCGGCGTGCTATCTCCTCTCGTCACACCGCTTCCGCGGTGCACAAGCGAAACAAGATACAACCTGGCCTGAAAGCCCACACACATAGTAGAACCCTCATTCCGGTTTTCCCGCAGGGGAGACCGGGTTCTTCCAGACTCAGGCACGTGTCCGAAGAGATGAGGCTCCGGCACCGCGCTTCGCCTGGCCGGGATGGCAGATGTTGGTATCAGGGCCAGGCCCGGTTTGCTGAGTTAAATGGATGCTCTGAGCGAAGAGCGGATAAATAAATGGTTTGACTGTGTACCTCAGCGGCGTGCACTCTGATACTTTCCCTCAAGCCCGGAACGCCTGGCACAGACCAGCCGGCTTCGCCTTAACCAGCTGGCAGCGAACTAACTTTGGCGCGTTCCAGGCCCATTTTCGTTTCATCCTCCGCCTGCGCTCTCCAATGCGGGTACATATCCGCAAACCCCGCCGCCGAAAAATTTACCTTTTCGCCGCAATACTTATCAAGCCGGCGCCGGATGACGATGACATAACAACCGGTGCTGCCACTGCATAACAGACCCGCGCTGCTTGCGGGAAACACCTGTTTTACCTTTCTCATTCATTTCGAGCGGACGTGCATGTTCAGATTTCTGGATAACTGGATAAAGAGACCGAAGATCGGCATTGCTCTGGGTGGCGGCGGGGCACGCGGCCTCGCCCATGTTGGGGTTCTCAAAGTACTGGAGAAAAACGACATTCCCATCGATTTTATCGCCGGGACCAGCATCGGCGCCCTGATTGGCTCTGCTTATGCACTGCGGCCCAATGCGCGATTGCTGCATGCGCGCATGGCCCGTTTTCTCGAGAGCAAGGAGTTTCATGAAAGTGGATTGTCCCGTTTCCGGCGTAAAGAAGCGGCGGAGAACTTTTTCGGTCAGGTTGCCAAATACGTGCGCGAGCGAATCGTTATCAACCTGGCGCACAGCCGCCTCTCCGTCGTCGGTGCTGAACGGCTGAACCGGGTCATCGAGGTCGTGCTCGACGATCGTCTGATAGAAGACAGCAAGATTCCCCTCGCCATCGTGGCCACAGATCTCAACACGGGTGAGGAAGTCGTTTTCCGCGAGGGCAGTGTGCGCCATGCCACTGTAGCCAGCGCGTCAATCCCCGGCTTTTTGCCTCCTGTTGCCTATAACGGCCGCATCCTCGTCGATGGCGCTGTGACCGCTCCGATTCCGGTTCAGGCGGCTTTTGCCATGGGTGCGGATATCGTCATTGGTGTCGATGTCGGGCAAAATTTGATGACCACGGTCGAGACGCAGAATATCGTTGACATCATTTTCCGCAGCAGCACCATCACCGCCAACCGGCTGCGCTACCACATCACCCGCCACGCGGATATCGCGATTTTCCCTGAAGTAGGCTCCGTACACTGGGCAGATTTTGAACAGTATGAAAACCTGGTTGCTGCAGGCGAAAAAGCCTGCCTGCAGGCACTGCCGGATATCCGGGCGCATATCCACAGCCGGCAGCCCCTCCTGCGCAGGATTATTGAGCCGGCTCCGAAGAGAGAAGAGACTGCTGCAAACGGCGCTCTGAAGCACACCTCCCGGGGTGATGCGCTGGCATCGAGCCATGCCAGTCCGCCACGATAACACGGTCGAAGTTTTTTTCGGATTTGTCGAAAAAAGAGAGATTTTTTCTGAACAAAGATTTTGTATTTCAGTCTTTATCTTTTCAACTGAACTGAAAATCCGGGCAAGAGCTGTGGCAGGGCCGGTCTGCATTTGGCGTGACGACATGTACAGTTATAGAAAACAAAGACGTTGCATCTTGCCAGATTATAATTTATTTTAATACGCCTGTTAGCCCGAGTTATTCGCAAAATTGCGCGGTCTAGTACGGACGGTCGGGATAACTGAAAAATTTTCTTCCGGAAAAGAGAGTTTTGGAAACAGGCCATCAGCCATCTGATGATGCCATGAATTTCCGGAGTTATGAATTTTTCAGGTTGGGAATCATGATTAAATCATGCGGGAAGATGCTGTGGGGGTGGAGACGATGAATCTCACAGAGTTCATGCGTGAAGATTTGGTTTTTCTCAATATTTCAGCGCGGGATAAAACCGATCTTTTCAAGAAAATCGTGGATTACATGGCCGAGCGTCAGATCATCGAGCATCCCAGGGCGTTTCTTGATGAGCTGATACAGCGTGAGATGCAGGCCCCGACTTATATCGGCCGGGGAATAGCCATGCCGCACACGCGTACTATTTTTGTTTCCAGGCCGATTATCGCCTTTGCGCGTTTGACTCCGCCCTTGTGTTTCGGGAACGATGCCGCAGATGTGGTCGAGCTGGTTTTCCTGATGGGAACACCGAAGGAAGACCCGGACACGTACCTGCGCATTCTTGGGCACTTGTGTAAAAACCTCCGTGAAACGCACTTTAGAAAATCCCTCCTCGCAGCACAATCAACCCACAAAGTACTCGAACTCCTTGCACATGACAATCCCCCAGAACCGAACGATCCCCCATGCGATTATCACCTCAACCACTGAACGTGATCATCATTACCCTTTCCCGGCGCGTTTCTCTCGGCGAGCGTGCAGATGCCGGTGGCGATGCTGTGGCTGAGGCGGTACAAGCGGCTGGCATGAACGTACGCGAACGCCTTGTCATCAGTGATGATTACGAAGCGCTGGTGGCAACATTGCAGCAGATTTCTTCCTCGGCAAGGGCAGATATCGTGCTCACCACAGGCGGAACCGGCCTTTCGGAGACGGATATCACTCCGGAAGCAACACTGGCGGTGATCAGCAAAAGAGTGCAGGGGCTGGAGCTGCTGATGCTGCAGGCTGGTTTGCAAAAAACCCCACATGCTGCTCTGTCGCGGGCTGTGGTTGGGGCTTGCGGGAAAACTTTGATCGTCAATTTGCCGGGGAATCCACGCGGCGCGGTGGAAAATCTCAGCGCTATTCTCACAATTCTGCCCCATGCTGTGCATGTCCTGCAGTCTGAGCAGGTACGTGATGAAGATCACAGCCATCCCACGAAAAAATAGCATCAATGGAAAAATAATCGATGATACAAAAGCTGAGGGATATCCTCGCCCGCTTGCAGCGGGACGAGCACAAATGGAAAATATACGTCCTGTTGGGCGTCGTCGTGTATTTTATCGCGATTAATCAGGTGATTCACGTGCGGCCGGATCATGTTTTCGTCGCGCTGGTCTTACTCTCCTTCTTACTCGGCAAGGAGCGTGCACGCCGTTTTCTGGTAGATTGGCTGCCCTTTGTGCTGTTCTGGGTGGCGTATGACATGATGCGTGGTGTCGCAGATTCTGTCCGGGGCCAGATCAATATCGCCGATCCGTACCGCTGGGAGGTGATGCTGTTTCAGCCTCTGCTGCATGGCGATATTCCGTCCTTTTATTTTCAGGTTGTGCGGGAGACCATGCCAACACTGAAACAGATACTCAACCTGATCTCAGCCAATCTCTACACCCTGCATTTTGCCATGCCGCTTTTGCTGGGATGGATTTTCTGGCACACGACCGATGACCGGCCCATGTACTATAAATTCGTCTATACGTTGACGGTGCTCAATGCCATGGCCCTGATTACATTCATGCTCTATCCTGCCGCGCCGCCGTGGTACGTGTATCACTACGGCTTTGTTCAGCCCATCCCGGAATCGAGCTACTGGGGCACCAGTGCCGGTAATCTCATCGACGTGGATAAGTTATTCGGGATTTCTTTTTTCACCACTCTGTGGGATTCCTTCAATTCCAATCATTTCGCTGCAATTCCATCGCTGCATGGCGCCTATCCTGTGGTGGTGTCCTATTTTGCCTGGCTTAAATTTCGCAAACGTCCCGTGCTGCTCTCCCTGTATCCGGCGCTGACCTGGTTTGCAGCCGTCTATCTCAATCAGCATTATGTAATTGACTTATTAATCGGCCTGCTCTATATTGTTTTCGCTTATGCAGCCAGCGTGCATTTTCTCTATCCGAAAGTTTTTCGCCGTTTTATCGAAAAAGACATGCCGGTGGAGAAACCGGTTGTTGAAAAAGCGGTTGTTTCGACATGAAATGACAGGGATGGGGTTGCAGAGCTGGTGGATGCTGCAGGATGCACAGCATCGTTGGAAAAATCAGATGGCTCCGGGGACCAGGCAGCTTGTGATGAACAGAAAAATCTGAAAGAGTAGAGGTGACCATGCCCAGATCACGAATCATCAGTACCGGGAGATACCTCCCCGAGCGAATCGTAACCAATGAAGAAATGGCCACACTTGTCCCCACATCCGATGAATGGATCCGGGAGCGCAGCGGTATCCGACAGCGGCATTTCATCCACAAAGAGATGGGTGCGTCCGATATGGCCTATGAAGCGACGAAAGTGGCGCTGGACAGAGCCGGGCTGCAACCGGAAGATATCGATTTTATCGTATTCGCTACGTTGAGCCCGGACTATAACTTCCCGGGTTCCGGTGTGCTGCTGCAACACCTGCTCGGTATGCCGCAGATCGGCGCTCTGGATGTGCGCAACCAGTGCAGCGGCTTCATCTATGCCCTGTCTGTCGGAGATCAGTTTATCCGCAGCGGTATGTACAAGCGCGTGCTGGTCGTTGGCTCAGAAGTGCATTCCACGGGACTCGAATATAACGAGCACGGCCGCCAGGTCACAGTGCTTTTCGGCGATGGCGCCGGCGTGGTCATCCTCGAAGCCACGGAAGAAGAAGAGCGTGGTATTCTCTCCACCCATCTGCATTCTGACGGTAAATATGCCCTCGAGCTCTGCCTGATCAACCCGGGCAGCCGCAAAATTCCGAGATATTATGATGGCATTTGGGAAGACGGGACGCTCTATCCGCACATGAACGGCCGTGAAGTATTCAAACATGCGGTGACCAAATTCCCGGCAGCGATCAAAGAAGCGCTGGACGCCAACGGCCTCACTCCTGATCAGATCGACATGCTCATTCCGCATCAGGCAAATCTGCGCATCACAGAAGCTGTAGCGCAGCGTATGAAGTTGCCACCCGAGAAGGTGTTCAGCAATATCCAGCGCTATGGCAATACGACGGCGGCGTCCATCCCCATCGCACTCGATGAAGCGCTGGAGCAGGATAAAATCCATGACAACGACCTGGTGGTGCTCGCAGCTTTTGGCTCGGGTTTTACCTGGGCTTCTGCCGCTATCCGCTGGTGACAGATTAGCGCCGGCTATGGCCAGAGCTTTTTGAAAGCTGCTGCTCATCCCCTCCACGGGACGGCAGCGGCTTTTTTTATGTGCCCATCAGCTTTCCGCTGCGGGATAATCCGAATGACGGTTCTGCTGCAGGCACGCGCTGTTCTCAGTCAGACTGGTTGAAATGAGGAGCCGTGCTGAATCAAGTGGATAATCAGACAGATGAATACAGTATCCTGTTCTGTATATCCCGGTGAAACCATGCTTTTTTATATTTGATGGAGTGAGGGCGACTCATGCTTGCTTATTTGTTACGCCCCGAAATCGAGGAGCTCATCGAGCGCGGTGATTTACAGGAATTGCAACAGACCCTGGAAGTCTTCGAACCGGCAGAGATCGGCGCTCTTCTCGAAGCACTGCCGGCTGAGACCGCTGCTGTTCTGTTCAGGACGCTGCCCCGGCGCCGGGCGGCAGAAGTGTTTGAATACCTGCCGCATGACGGCCAGACGCGCCTGGTGGAGCAAATGGCCGCCGAGAAAGAGCGGCTGGCTGCTCTGCTCAACGATCTGAGCCCGGATGATCGCACTGCGTTTCTCGAAGAATTGCCCCCGGGAGTGGCGCAAAATTTTCTTAGTATGCTCGACTCGAAGGAGCGGGAAGTCGCAGTAAAACTCCTCGGCCATCCCGAGGACAGCGTCGGCCGGCTGGCGACGACGGACTACATCGCCGTGCGCCCGGACTGGACCGTTGAGCAGGCATTGCGCCAGGTGCGGCGTTATGGCCGGGACAGCGAAACGATCAACACCCTGTACGTCGTCGATCAGAACTGGAAACTCCTCGATGAAATCCGTTTGCGTGATATTCTGCTCGCTGATCCGGAAACATCTATAAGCGAGCTGATGGATAACCGCTTCGTCGCGCTGAAAACCACCGATGATCAGGAGCATGCTGTGCGGATTTTTCAGGATTACAACCGCACCGTCCTGCCGGTGGTTGACTCCGAAGGCACCCTTGCCGGTATCGTCACTGTCGATGATGTTTTCGATGTCGCCGAAACCGAAGCGACTGAGGATATCCACAAACTCGGCGGTATGGATGCCCTCGACGAGCCATATATCGACGCCTCGATCCCGACGCTGGTTAAAAAACGCGCGCGCTGGCTGGTGGTGCTCTTCCTCGGTGAAATGCTGACAACCTCAGCCATGGGGTATTTTGAATCGGAAATACAGCGCGCGGTGGTGCTCACTTTGTTTATCCCGCTTATCATTTCATCAGGAGGGAACTCCGGTAGCCAGGCTGCGAGCCTGATTATCCGCTCGCTGGCAATCGGCGAGATCAGGCTGCGCGACTGGCGCCGCGTGCTGCGTCGTGAACTGGTATCCGGGCTGATGTTAGGGGCGATCCTCGGCGCAGTCGGGTTTGTGCGCGTTGCCCTCTGGGCTGTTGCCTTCGGTGCTTTCGGCGAACACTGGCCGCTGATCGGCCTGTCCGTCAGCCTGGCTCTGGTCGGCGTCGTGATGTTCGGCACCCTTGCCGGCTCTCTGTTGCCGTTTCTCATGCAGCGCCTGGGCGCAGACCCGGCGGCATCATCTGCTCCGTTTGTTGCAACCCTCGTCGATGTCAGCGGGTTGGTGATCTATTTTTCCGTCGCCGCCCTGCTTCTCTCCGGAAC
>WFTM01000469.1 GCA_015485525.1 Candidatus Zhuqueibacterota bacterium
AGGAGAGATGTAGCCGAAGTGGCAACACTTCGGGTGCACCCCGGCGATGCAATATCCTGTTTATCCGTGCGCTGAACTGTTTTGCAGGTTCTTTCCCGACATTCTGCCGCAGAACAAGAATGACTCACTTCACTCCGGCAGGAAAATCCTGCTCTGAAAACGCTTCTTCAGCAGTCAAATAGGTTGGATAAACGCCCAAAACATCTTCATCGCTCAGCATCAGATTTTTGCCGAAGGCCTCCAGGTCGCGAACTTCTTCGGCTTCGGCAACAGCGATGATGGTATCCCCTTTATGGACACCGTATGTGGTGATACCGGCGATGGCCTGAATCCGTTTTTCGGCTGCGCGGGCAGCTTCGGGCCGGACTTTGATCAGCATGCTGGCGATATACATGATTTCCCTTTCTCACACATCATGTTAAAAAATGCAGGCGCCCTGCGGGAGGAGAAACGCGGGCGCCTGCGCTGTGTCCATCTACGCCTTGCGTATGCGCGCGGCACAGATTTTATACTCCGGTTCCTTTGAACCCGGATCGATGGCATCAGTGGTCAGCAGGTTGGCGAGTTTTTCCGGCCAGTGCCAGGGGATGAAAATCGTGCCCTTGCGCGGCCGGTCGATGACGCGTACCATCAGCTTGAGCTCACCACGGCGCGTCTCCACGATCGCCGTGTCCTTATCCGCAAAGCCGAGCTCCTTCGCATCCTCAGGATTGATCTCGACATAGGGCTGCGGAACGGCGCGCACCAACTGCTTCACCGAACCGGTCATGGTCATGGTGTGCCAGTGTTCGAGTACGCGGCCGGTCGAAAGCACCAGAGGATAGTCTGCATCAACAGGCTCTTCCGGCCCTTTGTCCGGCCGGGCAAAAACCACGGCACGGCCATCCGGCTTATTGTAGAAATACATGCGCCGGCCTTTGGCCTTCTCCTTCGGGAACAGCGGGTCTTCCTCGGTAAAGCGGTGCCAGGTCCCGGGATGATTTTCATCCGGAACCGGCCAGCGCAGACCGCGGACTTTACGCAGCCGTGAATAGGGCGCACCGGTCAGGTCCATGTCCCGGCCTTTTGTAGTTGTGATATATTCGCTCCAGACATCTTCCGGCGTTTTGAAATGCTCAAAATTCTTGCCATGCCCCAGGCGGCGGGCCAGGTCCATGAGAATTTCGCCATCCCAGCGCGCCTGTCCCTGCGGCTGAATGGCCTGTGCCATGTGCTGCGAACGCCTTTCGGTACAACCGTACACTCCTTCTTTCTCACCCCAGAACGCGGCGGGCAAAACCACATCAGCCAGCCTGGTGGTCTCGGTCGGATGGAAAGAATCGGCCACGACCAGGAAGCAATCCTTCAGGCCTTGCAGGTATTTATTCAAATTCGGCAGCGAGTGCGCCGGGTTGGTGCACATGATATACGCTGCTTTGATGTCACCGGCAGCGATGGCGCTGAACATAGCCATGGTATGCTTGCCGGGTTTGGGCTTGATGTTGCTGGCCGGCACGTTCCAGATTGCCGCAATCTCCTCGCGGTGCTGCTTGACGGCGACTTTACGGTGCCCGGGCAGCAGATGGCACAAGCCGCCCCCTTCGCGCACACCACCGCAGGCATTAGGCTGGCCGGTGAGGGAGAACGAATCGCAGCCGGGCTTACCCAGCTTTCCGGTGAGCAGATGGATATTGTGCATCAGGTTGTTCAGCCAGACACCGCGCGTGCGCTGGTTGACGCCCATGGTCCACATACTCATCGCTGTTTTTGCCTCTCCGAACATGCGTGCTGCTTTGACGATATCCTGCGGGTCGATACCGGCTTTTTCGGCAGCATACTCCGGAGTGAATTTTTCCAGAAAGCGCTTATAGTCTTCATAACTGATTTTCTTCTTGCCATCGCTGAAGGTCACCGACTCGCTGATGAATTTTTCATCGGTATAGCCTTCTTTGATGAGAATTCTCGCGATCGCGTGCATGACAGCGAGGTCATACCCCGGAATCACCTGCAGGTGCAAATCCACGATCTTGTTTGTCGGGGTTTTACGTGGATCAATGGTGATGATTTTCGTCGATGGATGGTTCTTTTTACGCGCTACCAGCCGGTCGAACAGCACCGGATGAGCCTCAGCCGTGTTTGAACCGATCAGCAAAAACAGCTCAGCATGTTCGATGTCGTCGTATGTGCCAACCGGCTCATCAGCCCCAAAGCTCGTCAGGTAGCCGCCGACCGCGCTGGCCATGCACAAACGCGGATTCCCCTCAAAATTATTCGTGCTGAGATGGCCCTTGAAGAGCTTATTGGCGATATAGGTCTCCTCGGTCGTCCCCTGGCCGGAGCCATAAAACGCAACCGCATCCGGACCATGCTCTTTGATGATTGCTGAAAATTTTTCCGCGACCAGAGACATCGCTTCATCCCAGGAAGCCGGTTGTAACGTGCCGTTTTTTCGCACCAGAGGTTGCAGGAGACGGTTTTTCGCATGCACGATCTTGTGCAGATAAAAACCTTTGACGCATAACAGGCCGCAATTAACCGTGCTCTTCCGGTCTCCTTTGACAGCAACGGCCTTGCCATTTCTCGTGCCCAACATCACACCGCATCCCGTGCCGCAGAAACGGCAGACTGACTTATGCCAGTCGATAGCAGGCGAGCCCATGACCGCGGAGCCCACCATCAGTTCGCTACCGATCGCAGAGGCTGCTGCACTGGCGGCAGTCAGCTTCAAAAACTCTCGACGTGTTACAGACATGCTCAGTCTCCTGTGTATTGGGGTGAATGAGTGGATTTGATGTGGCTGTCCGGCCTCAACCAACCCGGGTGAGAGGCACCAAAGCCGCCGTGTTGTTCTGCGTGGAATTTGAGTTTGTGACCATCGTGGCAGGTGAAGCAAGTTTCATCTGTTTGTGCTTCAGCGACCTCAGTAGCCAGGCTGTCATGGCAGGAGAGACAGGCATCGGTACCCGGGCTGGCGTAGTACTCGTCTTCGCCATCCCCATGACAGACAAAACACCCAACATTGACTTTGCCGTGCGTTCCCGCGCCCCAGTCTGCCACCACCTCCGGCGTTTCCTCTGTATGACATTCGAGGCAACTGATCGTGAAATCGACGTCGAGGTGCTTCTCATCTTCGCTTACTGCCGCTGGCGTAACAGGAGATTGGTTGGCAACTTTCCGGGTCGTTGTCGTCGAGGAACAGGCGTAGGCAATCAGCAGCAGAAAAAGCAGCGGGAACATGATGAGTGCAAACAAATTTTTGCGGTTCATGAGATTCCCTTCCTGTAAAATTAATCGATGTGCTAACCTGAATTATTCACAAATGGCCGCTTCGCCCGGGGATAAATGGCGGAGCAGATCGTTCTCAATGATTGATAAAAACGTTTTTAAACCAAACCCTCATGTTCATGAATTTTTCAGGTTAAAAAGGGTCATTGACGGGTTCAGCAGAGCTTCCCTGCAGACCTCGTGGGGATGTGGGGGAAAACCGGATGTGTGGAAAGAATAATCGCTGCGGGCAAGACTTGACAGCGCCCCACCCGCAGCTTATCCCATCCTCACCAGGGAAGTTCTGTCTATTCGAAAAGAACGGTGCACATCAGAACTTGTAGGTTACCATACCCTTCAGCTCCCATGCGATATCCGTGAACGTATCGGTACCACGGATCAGGTAACCGGCAGCCGTTCCGGGAGTAAAAAAGCCGCCACGCAGGTGTGCGCTCAGGCCTTTTTCAATCTTGTACGAAATCCGGAAGTCGATTTCCGTGCCCAGATCATTGGCGGAAGTCGCCGTGTCGATGACCGGCATGCCGTCCACCATGGACCAGGCAAAGACCGGCTGGGTGGATTTCAGGTAGGTAAACGAGCTGAACAGCTCCAGTTTTTTAGTCGGCCGGAAAGAGCCGTTGACCTGCAGAGCCGTGGTATTTTCCAGCTCACGGTAGCCGCGGACGTTGGGAGCGCCAAGCCCTTGCGGGGAAATCCCCTCTTCATCAGGCATAATCGAGTCTTCCCAGATTTCCGTGATATAGAAAAATCCGGAAGTCCGCAATTTATTGATATTGCCCTTGCCGCCGGTCAGGTCATCATCGCCGGAGCCCATACCAAAAACACCGCCGAGGGTGAACTTCGGAGAGACAGCATAGTTGCTCTTGAGATAGAGGTTGAAACCACTCAGGTTGCCATCGTTGATATCCCACATTTGCTTGGCACCATAAGTCGTGTTGGCGATTTCATCTTTACCGGTCAGATAATCGAACTCGCCAATGAGAGAAAATTTTCCGGCGGTATATTCCCCGGAAACGCCGACAGACATCAGTTTGGTCGGCTGGGCGGAAAACCGTGTCTTGAAAAACTGCAGTTTATCCGGCACATAGGCGTTCATATCATTGATGCTGGCATCGCGGAAATAGAAGCCATAGACATTGTATTTCAATGAGGGTGTCTTGCCGCTGAAATTCGCGATGTACAAATTGGCATCGCGGTTGTCGGCGATGGTATTGCCGGCATTATCGACAACTTCGAGATCGCTGAGATTATCACCACCTTCGGAAACCTTGGCCCAGCTCAGGGTCAGCTTGCGGTTTTCTCCGGTTTTGATATCGAGCTGCACACCGTCGTAGTTGTTGTCGATCATGATGCGGTTGCCGAGAGAATAGTTCATCCGTCCGACACGAAACGTCAGCGGTTTGTCCGGCAGTTTAAACTGCACATAGGCATGATCGACGTGAAACAGGAAGTTGGTATCCTTGAAATCGAACAGCGCGCTGCCTCCTGAAGTGCCGGTACGCTGCACGCTGCGCAGAGCATTGTCGATCCCCCACCATCCCTGGCCGAGGTCAAAACGGGTTACGGCCTTGACATTCTCGCTCCCGGAAAATGACAGGTTCAGCCGAAACATCTGCACGACATAGTTGTCTTCGTAGCTGTCATGATCGAATGTAAATGCATGCTGCGATTGTCCCCACGCCGTGTAAACACCATTATACTTGAACTTCGTCTGAGCGGGGGACTGTGCGGGCAACGCGATCGCAAAGATCAGTGCCAGCACGAAAAGAGTTACAAAACGAGCGTTGTACATAAAAGCCTCCACAGATTTTACCTGACAATTCATAAATCCTGCTAAAAATCAGCTCAACCAAACTGTTATCAACGTACTTCCCAAGCTATCCAGTTAACTCAGCAAACAAGGCCCTGCTCAGATACCTGCCTCTGTCATTCCGGCCAGGCGAAGCGCTGTGCCGGAATCTCATCTTTTCGGGCACGTACCTGTGTCTGGGAGACCCCGGTCTTCCCCTGCGGGGAAACCGGATGACGGTTCCGGGGCAGGCATGTGCTGTTATTACGCGGTCTGGTTGAAAAATGCAACCGTACTGAGTTAAGTGTCTCACCAGAACGTACTCCGGGAATGTTTCCGCTCCGGCTGCGGGCTACTTTTCGTTATAGCGTTCCCGGTACATGCGCCGTAACGATTCGGCTTCCTCATCGGAAAGCCCCTTCAGCCACTGATGTTCTTCACGTGCGAGCATTACGCGGATTTTTTCCTGGTATTTCCTTTTCATCTCCGGCCCTTTGTCCGCGGCTGCTTTGACAACGGCCGGCAAGAATTTGCCATAATAGTGCTTGGCGACTTCATACATACCGTGCCAGAAGGTATAGTCCGGCCCCATCATACTGGCGCCATGACGCGCGCGGCGACCCTCGTGGTGCCAGAGCTCCCAGAACACCCATTGAACTTCCTTCTCAAAAGGCGCTTTCGGGTCCAGAATACCATCAGCCGTGAGCTCATCCATCATCTTCTTGGCAGGCCTGGCAAACTTTTCATTGTAAAGCGTAACCAGATCGTCAAACTGCTTGTAGAAATTATTCACGTAGGTATCGTTGTGACAGTTCAGACAGGCACCTTTCATCTTGTTGCGCCGTTCTTCCCAGGTCACTATTTCAGCGACAGTACGGGTAACCTTCCTGCTCACCAGCTCTTCATTTTCAACATATTTTTCTGTGGTGATCACTTCATCACCAACTTTGGGCAACGGCCGCGTTTCGGGATAGTCTTCCTTGAAACCATCCTCAAAGATGACCAGGTTCAGCTTGGTGCTGATCACCGGCCGCAGCGTCCAGCTGATGCGGTTACCGACATCGTGCGTGTTGCCGACGACCTCGCCCTGCGGTGTCATATATGAACTCACATGGCATGTGGCACAGGTCGGAGCGGCAGAATAGTCGCGGCCGAGCACCCAGCTCCCCTGTTTATCCAGAGCCATCCTGTCGCGGTTTGCATAAAAAGCTATGCCGTGTTTGCTCTCGTTGTAAATTTCGATTTGCGGATGATCCGGCCCCATGTGGCATTTACCGCAGTTTTCCGGCGAACGGGAAAGTTTAGCCTCAAATGCATGGCGCGAATGACAGGCATGGCAAGAGCCTTTTGAGCCGTCGGGATTCAGACGCCCCATGCCGCTGTTCGGCCAGGTATCGGGATCGATGAGGGGTTTATTTTCATTGCCCGTACGCAAGATTTCTCCATTCTCATCGCGCTGGAATTTCACGATCGTGCCGTGGCACTGCCAGCAACCATTGACTGCGCTGGCGATATTATCCGGCATGCTGGCTGCTTTTTCCGCCAGCACATTGTCCAGACTGGCAAGGATTTCACCAGCCTTGGCATGATGGCTTTTTGAAAATTCTTCGTACTCCTTGGCATGACAGCTCGAACAGTCCTTCGGCGTTACCAGCGCGGAAACATAGGTGCCTTCGTGTAACCAGGCATCAGGCTCGCCCTTATTGGCAGTATGACACTCGACGCACCCGATGCCGACTTTTGCGTGGCGGGAGTGCTCCCACTCCATCACCAGAGCTGGTGAGTCCTTCTGGTGACAACTGACACAGCCGCTGTTCGGCCCTGTGACGATGGCGTCGAGACCGGCCTCTTCGCGCTTCATTTTGGTTTCCTGCCAGGCAACGAGCAATAATGATAACAGAAACAGGAAGGACAGCGCCGCAACGACATACCGTTTCGTCGTGAGAGTCATGGTTTCCTCCTCGAAAATTAACCGGAAAAGCTTTCCCAAACGGTAAAAAGGATAATCGTCAGAACGGCAAAGACGCCGATGAGCACGGAAAATCTATCTGAAATATGAAACTTCTTGCGCAGAAACTCTTCGACAAATGGCCAGAACAGAGCGATAGCACCGAGGGCCATGGTCAAAATCACGCTGACGCGCAACGAGGTGAGCTTGAGCAGACGGTAGTTGAAGTAGAAATACCACTCCGGCTTGATGTGCGCCGGTGTCACTGCGGGGTTGGCCTTTTCACCAAGCTCTGCAGGAAAGACCAGGGCGAAAATAGTCAGGATGTACATCAGCAGCACACCGATCATCAGCTCGGTTGTTGCATGCTCCGGCCAGAAGCGGAAGTAGCGCTCTTTTTCCGGGACTTTCTCGTCTTCGAACTCCAGCTCTGTGACGCCCTGCAGGCGAATCAGCAGGATGTGCAGCGCGATGAGGATAAAGGCAACCGTCGGCAGCAAGCCGATGTGCAGCACAAAGAACCGCGTCAGCGTATTCTCACCGATTGTCGGGCCACCGCGCAGAAAATACCCCAGCCACGAGCCGATCAGAGGCGTTGCTTCAGCCAGATTTGCAGCAACGGTAGCCCCCCAGTAGCTGAGCTGCTCATAGATCAGTGAATAACCGGTAAAACCGAAAATGAGCGTGGTGACCAGAAGGCCGAAGCCGATCATCCAGTTGAGTTGGCGGGGGTGGCGGTAAGCGCCGGTAAAATACACCCGCATAACATGCAGGAACAGCGCGACGATCATGAAGTTTGATGACCATTTATGCAGAGAACGGATGTACCAGCCGAAGCGCACATCTTGTGTGATATGCGCGACACTCTCGTATGCCTGCTCCGGAGAGGGGACGTAGTAAAACGTCAGCGCTATACCGGTAACGACCTGTATGATAAACAGATACAGGACCGTCCCACCGAGGCAGAACCACCACTTTTTCAGATGATATGGCACGGGTTCGGCACCAGCATGGCGCAACAGCTCCCAATTAAAAGGAAAGAGTTCGTTCATCTTCCGGGCGAAGCCGCTGCGGGCGCCCTGTTCGCTCTCACCCATCAGCCCCTCCTCCTGCTGCTGTCCGTAACCTCGATATAGACGATCCCGCTTTTGTGATCCACTGTGACCGGCACCGCGAACAGCGGTGTGTTGGCATCTGCCGGCGGCCCGGCAACAGGCTGGCCATCTTCATCAAAAACGCCGCCGTGGCAGGGGCAGAAAAAGCGATGGTTATCCGCTTCCCAATGCACGCGACAGCCGAGATGCGGGCAGACCGAACTGAATGCCTTCAGCTCTTCACCAAAGCGTTTGACCAGTATTTCCTTGCCCTCGAGGTCATAGAAGGATTTCAGCGTGCCTTCTGTGTATTGTGCAAGGTTCCCGGCGTAGATTTTCCGCGTGCGGGGCCGGGTACGCCGTGGTAATATGAAGAGCAGGCCATCAACAGCCAGCATGCCGTAACTGAGCAGCAGGCCAATGCCCATCAGCAGGGATGCCAGAAATCCGCGGCGCGAAACATCTGTCTGTTCCGGTTGTCTGGATTGCTCTGCCATAAATCCAGCTCTCCTTGGGTTGGGTCTCTGTTTTTTTCAGCCCGAGTTGCGGGCTGGCGAACTGTTGAAAATTACACAAAGACAATAGACAATTTTATACATTGACTTGGCTCTCAACAATTATGGTGCCATTTTTTCACGGTCAACAGACTGTAAAAAATAAACAATTCCCTGTATTTCAGTCCGAAATTTATATTTGTTTATTAAGTACTTATCGCACCTTTCCCATATCATCGCCAGACCCTGATCCGGGACGGGTTTCTTGAATATTAGAAAATCTAATAGGGTATTCCTGAGAATAAGAAAAATGAACAGTATTCAACATCCGGTCTCCCCATATAATAAACAGTGAGGCTGAACGTATCCCCGAAAACATAACTCTGGAAGGAAACAGAAGATTTTTGCTGGGATTATCGATCGGCTCAAGACATTGCTTGTCATCTTTGACAAAAATATCATCAACAATTTCTTCAAACAGGACACAGGTCTGTCGAAACTCAAGGACAGCGATTAGAAAAGGAAGCGGGACAAGAGTCCAGCCGATCGTATGCTAAAAACTATGTGTCAATGAGCAGGAGAGGCCATGCATGAAATTACGGAAGTCAGCAGTGAAGACATCAAGGATTCTCTGCGCCAGCTCGAAAGCACCATTTTAACCACAACCAACATTTCCAAAGATCTCGAGGCAGAGATACTCCATCTGCAGAAGCTCATGAACCGTATCGGGCAGGACCCCAAGGAGAGCAGCTCCTCGCGGGATCATTTCGCCGACACTCTGATCCGCAGCCAGGATGTGATCCGCTCGGTGACCGGAACGACGAAAGAGTTTGCTGAGACCACTCGGCACGTCGCACACGAAATGACGCGCATCGCCACGGCTTCGGAGAACATCGCGCACACTTTTCGGGATCTGAAGTCAACAAGTTCGGAGATTTCACGTTTCGTTACCATCGTGCAGGAAGTGGCGTCGCGCACCAAGATGCTGGCGTTGAATGCACGGCTTGAAGCAGAGCGGGCCGGCGAGTTCGGCCGTGGCTTCTCCGTGGTCGCAGACGAGGTCAAGCTGCTGTCCGCTGAGTCACGCGAATCCAGTGAGTCGGTCGCCGGCGCAGTGGGAGAATTTGCCAACATGCTCGATGAGTTTGAAAAGAACCTTCAGGATCAGATGCTCAGCTTGACCGAGGAACAGAAAAAACTAAGCACTGCCGGGGATATGGCCGGGCGGGTGGCCAGTGATATCGGCAACATGGTGGTGGCGATCAACAAAATGGAACGCATACTCTCCTCACTGGAATATCTTGGCACCGTGGAAAACACCCTGGAACAGGCTCGTATTTCCAGCGAAAACCTGCGCCAGCACCTGCAGCGTTCCCTCGAGCTGCACAGCCGGCTGGTTCAGTCCACCCTCGGGGAAAACTCTGAGGCCCGGCCCGGCGAATTCATGCAGGAACTCTATGAAGCAATCATCCATGAAAATTATCACCGCAGCATCGGGCTGGTGCGCGAAGCCCTGGCCACCGGTACCTCCGGCAATGATGTGCTCGGCATGCTGGCCAACACCTGCGAACGCATCATGTACGAACAGAAACAGCGCCGCCTGACTCTGTCGGAGATATTCATCAACGGGACGATTATCGAAGATATTTTGAAGGAGGTCATTCCGGCCGCGGAGCAGGAAACCAGCGAACGCCCTCACAAAGGCACCATCATACTCGGCAACGCTTTTGGAGACTACCATTCTCTGGGCCGCAAAATGGTCGGCGTCGTGCTCAAGGCAGCAGGATTCGATGTCATCGACCTCGGTATGAGCGTACCCAATGAGCAGTTCATTCAGGCAGCTCTGGAGCATAATGCCCGGCTGATCGGCATCTCCGCGCTGCTGCTGCACACGGCCATCGAAGTGCCCAAACTGCGCAAGCAACTGGACAGCATGGGGCATCACGATATCAAAATCATGATCGGCGGCGCTCCTTTCCTCATCGACGAACAACTGAACGAAAAAATCGGCGCTGATTATGTGGCCCGCACCGCAGCCGAGGGCGTTGACATGGCGAACTATATTTTCGGAAGCACGCAAAATGCAGGAGTGCAGTGATGAATAGTCTGGAACGATGTGTTGCAGCAGTTACCTTTAAAGAGCCGGACCGCATTCCGGTCATCCCGGTTCTGTTGATGCAGGGGGCAAAAGAGCTGAACCTGCCGCTGGAGCGCTATTTCAGCCGCGGAGATAACCTCGCTGAGGGCCAGATGCGCCTGGTGGAAAAATATGATCACGATTGTGTTTTTACCTTCCCGCACGTGGTCGAGGACGTCCTGCCTTTTGGAGCGGGCCTGCGCTATTTTCCCGACGGCCCCCCCTCGGTTGACCGCATGTGTCTGCATAAATTCTCCGACATCGAGGCCATGACCGTGCCCGACCCCTCTGCTCATGAGCAGCTCAAGCAAACGCTGCACGCGACCGAGAAGCTCGCTGAAAAAGTCAAGGGAGAGAAGCTCATCGTCGGGGCCGTGATCGCTCCGTTCAGCCTGCCGAGCATGCTGATGGGTACGGAAAAATACATGAAACTGCTCTTTTCGCGCGATGGTGAATACGAACGTTATTTCCCGAAACTCATGCAGGTGTGCACCGACTACACCACGCGCTGGGCCAACCTGCAGCTCGAGGCCGGGGCGGACATCATCGTTTTCGCCGACGGTATCGCCTCGAACACCATCCTGCGCACGCACGAATTTGAAAGACTGGCCCTGCCGGTCATCGAAAAGCTGTTTTCCGGCATCAACGGCCTGATCGGCTATGAATTCGTCGGGGAGGCTGAGGAGATCATCCACCTGCTTCAGGGCAAGGGGGCGCATGTCTTCCTGCTCGGTTCCGGAGACGACATGGCAGCCTGCCGTGCCAAAACCGGCGGCAGCACCGCTCTGCTCGGCAATATCAACAACATCAAACTGCTGCGCTGGACGCCTGAACGCGTCGAGTTCGAAGTAAAGAAACTCATCGACCAGATGGGGACAGGTGGCGGGTTTCTGGTAGGAAACCAGGGGCCGGAAATCCCCTGGAACGTACCCGATGAAAACATCCACGCGCTGGTTCGCGCGGTGCGCAAGTACGGGACTGTGCGGACAGCCGCATAACCGGCGAAACCGTGCACGACCGGGCGGTGCACGGTTTCATTCTTGCGAACTTCTCATTTCACCTCATACTTCGCGGGCTCATCTTTTGCCGGCAGCGTCCTGCGGATAAACTCGCGGATATCCTCATTGGCCGCCGCCAGGTCTTCTGCGCGCAGGTACATCATGTGCCCGCTGCGGTAACCCTTGAAATGCAAACGCGAACGCATCTTCCCGGATGGATCGAGATGCCATAAGGTATATTTGGCATTGAAATACTGCGTTGCCCCGTCATAATAGCCAGACTGAATCATGACCTGCAGCCAGGGATTCGCAGCCATGGCACGGCGCAGATTCTCCCCGGTCTGATCATTACTGCGATCCCACGGCCGCACCGGCCCGAACATGTTGTATTTCACATCAGTCTTATACCCGAGCATATCGCGCAAGTAGTAATTCACCGCCGGCGTGAACGCATGCAGCCATGAAGCCAGTTCCGCGTTGAAATCCGGCCGCTCGCCGGCTTCCTTCCGGTCGATACCGAGGTAGCGCGAATCCAGCCTGCCGACCGTGAAGCCCTTATCGCGCAGAAGCTCTTTCCAGAAAAATGATGCCGGCATGGCAAGGTTGTGCTGCAGAAAAACCCCGGGCGCGATGCCGGAAAAATAGGCCAGTCTCTCCGCGATCTTTCGCCGTTCTTCCGCTGGCAGAAACCCTCCCCGAGCCAGCGCCGGCAGCAACACTTCGATGCTGTAGCGTTCGGCTTCAGGCAAAATGGCTTCCAGGTCTTGCTTTTGCAATGCCTCCGGCAGGCGGCCGTGGTACCAGGCCGCGGCGGTAAAATAGGGCAACTGCAGGGCAGCCGCAGCCGGGCCATCACGCTCGATGCCGAGATTGGTCGGCGAGACCAGAATCACGCCGTTGAGGTACATCCACTGCCGGTTCTGCAGCTCCAGCGCCAGCCCGGAAACCCGGGTCGTGCCATAGCTTTCGCCGATGAGATATTTCGGCGAACGCCAGCGACCGGCGCGGGACACGAATGTATTGATCCAGTCAGCGAGATATTTGATGTCCGCATTCACGCCGAAGAACAGCTTTTTATCCGGCAATTTGCCGTCCTTCTGCGGTACCATGCGCGAAAAAGCAGTGTTCACCGGATTGACAAAAACGATATCCGCAACATCGAGGATGGAGTGCGGATTCGGCCGCACGCCGTAGGGTTGCAACGGATAGCCTTCCTCATCGATGTTGAGAATGTAGGGGCCGGTGTAGGCGAGATGCATCCACACCGAGGCGGAACCCGGGCCGCCGTTGAAGGAAATGAGCAACGGCCGCTGCTCCCGGTTGCGGACACCCGAGCGCTGGTAATAGGTATAGAACAGGGTCGCCACCGGCGCGCCATCTTTGCCGAAAACCGGCTGCGTACCAACCGTCGCTGTGTAAGCGATGCGCTTGCCTTTGATGGTTACTTCGTGTTGTGAGGTGTGTGAAGAATCAATCGGAGGATGGCCGGCACCGGCCAGCAGAGGGCCTGCGCAGATGCCGGCCAGTACGAACAGTCGAATGAGTGCGAACATGGGTCTTTCTCCCAATTTTGAATTCACCTGGCTGAATGTGGGCGGATCAGGGGGCGTTTCTGCCCCGGCCCCGGAATGATTGACCCGCTGCTGTCGTAATTGTTGCAGCACTCCGGGCGAAAGACTTTGTCCCCGGTTGAATTCGGTTGCGTTTGCCCGCAAAATGGCTATTTTTGAGCGGATAATTTTCTCGTGCTTTCATCCCGCCATACCGCTCCCGCGGCCTGATGCCGGCACGAGGACTGAGACGAAAAACTTTTTCTGCAGGGAAACGCCATGCCGATTCCGTCACCATTTTACGAACAGACCTCCGCTCTCTGCCGCAGTCATGAATGGCGTGACTGGGCCGGATATCTCGCCGCGGTCACCTATGATGTGTCGCATGAACACGAATACTTTGCCGTGCGCAACGCCGCTGCCCTGTTCGACATCACCCCTCTGTTCAAATACGACATCACCGGCCCGGATGCCGCCCGGCTGATAAACCGTGCCATCACCCGCGACATCGATAAATGCGCCACAGCACAGGTGCTCTACACGGTCTGGTGTGATGATCACGGCAA
Organism: Candidatus Zhuqueibacterota bacterium; assembly: GCA_015485525.1. Classification (GTDB taxonomy): domain Bacteria; phylum Zhuqueibacterota; class Zhuqueibacteria; order Zhuqueibacterales; family Geothermadaptataceae; genus Geothermadaptatus. Next base: position 13,841 of record WFTM01000469.1, read on the forward strand.
AATCATCGACGACGGTACGGTTCAGCGTTTTGCTGAAAACCACTTTCGCGTCACGGCTGCAGAGCCGAATTTCCTGTGGTTCAGCGACTGTGGCTATGGGATGGATGTACACATCGAAGACGTGACCGACAGCATTGCCGCATTGTCGGTTCAGGGCCCGCTGGCGCGCCGTGTTTTAACGGCCCTGCTCCCCGGAAGCGGCGTCGAGAAGTTGGGATTTTTCCGCATACTGCAAACAGAATGGTCCGGCACACCTCTGACGATCACCCGAACCGGCTATACCGGTGATCTCGGTTACGAGCTCTGGTGTGCGGCTGAGGCAGCGGGCAGGTTGTGGGAGGGGTTAATGCAGGCAGGAAAGCCTTTCGGCCTGCTGCCGGCCGGGCTCGCTGCTCTGGACATCGCCCGCATCGAGGCCGGGCTGCTACTCGCCGGCGTGGACTACATCTCCAGCCTGAAAGCACTGACAGAGAGCCAGAAATCCTCTCCCTTTGAAGCCGGCCTGGGCTGGACCGTGCATCTGCACAAAGAGAATTTCGTCGGCAAGCCGGCACTGATGGCAGAAAAAGCGCGCGGCAGCGACTGGCAGCTCGTCGGTCTGGAGATCGACTGGCCCTCGCTGGAAAAGGTATTCTACGCCGCAGACCTGCCGCCACAGGTGACCGGCAGGGCATCCCGCAGCGCAACGCCGATCTATAAAAACGGCCGGCAAATCGGCCAGGCAACCAGCACCACTTTTTCACCGATACTCAAAAAGTACATCGCGCTGGCATCCGTGCGCCACGGTTCTTCGGCGATCGGCGAGACCGTAGATTTAGAGGTGACGGTGGAATACGAGCGCACGTTGGCACGGGCTAGCGTGGTGCCTCTGCCTTTTTATAACCCGCCGCACAAACGGGCCTGAAACACCCTGCACCCATGAATGCTATCCCCAAAATTTCCTTCCTCAAGCAAGACAGCGATGAGCTGGAGTTTGAAATTTTCACCCTGAACAGCCTCTTTGCCAGAAAAGACAGTATCAACCTCAGGCTGGACAAGCCACACCGGGTCGATTTTTATCATATCCTGTACATCACCAGCGGAACGGGCAGGCACTTTATCGACTTCCGGCCATTTTCATTTCAGGCCGGAGACCTGATATTCATCTCCCGGGGGCAGGTGCATGCTTTTGAGGTGAAACCGGACCGGGATGGTTATGTCATTCTTTTCACCGAGGAATTTCTGGCGAAAAATCTCATTCATGCAGATCTGCCGTCCTTGAATCGGTTATACAATTACCATCTCTACAGCCCGGTACTCGAAACCAGGAGCAAAGAGTTCGCAGCGATGATTGCTGAGCTTTATCAGGAGTATTCAGCGGCAGAAGAATATGCCCGGGAAGAAATCCTGCGCCTGCTGCTCAAACTGCTGCTGCTCAAAGCCGAGAGGATCAAACACGCACAAACCGCACAGCATAAAAATACCGGCTGGCTGCGCAAATTCACTCTGTTGCGCTCGCACGTTGAACAGAATTACAGCACCACGCGCAACGCCCGCGACTACGCAGCTATGCTGCACATCAGCTACAAAAACCTCAACGAAATCTGCAAAGCACTCACTGGCAAAACCGCCAAGGCATTCATTGACCACTTCGTCACCCTCGAAATCAAACGCCATCTGGCCATGACTAACCTGTCCGTCAAAGAGCTGACCTACGCGCTCGGTTTTGATGAACCGACCAACCTGATCAAATTTTTCCGCAAGCACACCGGGCTGACGCCGGCACAGTTCCGAAAAAACTTACAGAAAACCTGACCGGTTTAACTTTTACCATTTCCACACCCACATCAACCTTTATCCAGCCCCGACAAAAGCCTATCTTGTTGCCATCACAATCACCCCATGCATCAGAAAGGAGATGGCATGCGATTACACAATTTCTGCGCGGCCGGGCTGCTTTTCGCCGCAGCCTGCTCGCCTGTACACGACAAGGAGGCTTCCATGAAATCATCAAACAAAGAAAAAGTCATTGCGTTGTTACGCAGCATCGAGACCGGTGACCCGCAACCGGTGAGTTTTATCAACCCCGACCGCTATATCCAGCACAACCTGATGGTCGGCGATGGCATCGCCGGTTTTGCCGCGGTTCTGCAGCAGCTTCCCAAAGGCCGTGCACGGGTTAAAATCATACGCGCTTTTGAAGATGGTGACTATGTTTTCACGCACACGGAGTACGACTTTTTCGGCCCGAAAATCGGCTTCGATATTTTCCGCTTCGAAAATGGACTGATCGTGGAACACTGGGATAACCTGCAGGAGACAGCGCCAGCGAACAGTTCGGGCAGGACGCAGACCGACGGGCCTGTCAACGCGGTTGACCTGCACAAAACTGCGGAAAACAAAGCCCTTGTGCAGCGGTTTATCGAAGAGGTACTGGTCGCAGGCAAGGCAGAGGAGATCACACAGTATATTTCACCTGCTTCCTACCTGCAGCACAACCCGGCCCTTGGCGATGGCCTGGAGGCACTGGCTGACGCATTGCAGCGGATGGCTGCAGCAGGCACGCCCATGACTTACACGCGCAATCACATGATTCTCGGTGAAGGCAATTTTGTCCTCGCCGTCTCCGAAGGTACGTTTCTCGGCAAACACGTGGCGTTCTACGATCTGTTCCGGATCGAAAACGGGAAGTTAGCGGAACACTGGGACACGATCGAGGAAATACCTGCAAGGGAAGCGTGGAAGAACGATAACGGCAAATTCTGAGTTACGACACATTACGCCAGTTCACACAGCCGGGGCATTTGTACGTGGTCTCCGGCTGTTTTTTGGGGGGCAGCAGAAGCCGGTGACATAGGGCGATGAATAGTTACAGGGTTTCATCAAACACTCGTTTTCAGCCGACCCGTTTCCTGTGCGCGAAGCGCCCATTTAGGGGACGGCTGAACCTAAACCTTGCGAAGGCTTGTAGCCTTCGCAAGGTTCTGAAGTCGCTAATTTTACCGGGGCTCTGGCAATATGCGCTTCCGGTTCAGCTCAGCGTGCGCAGCGCAAAACAGCAAGCACAACGTGTGGAACGCAGGCGTACTGTCATCTGGCTTGATCTGCCACAAATGAGGCGATTTTGGCCAAAATCGCAAAAAAACTTGCACCCCAAAATAATTACCTTTAACCTGTAATATTCACAAAATACTTTAAGAGTAGGCGCAACTACTTTAATATTTTATATGTTACAGCTTGTAATCCTTTCAAACGTAGCTTTTGAAAAACTTGTATATCCCGCAGTGACGCAGAGCACGCTGTTTATTGTTTTAGTAGAAATTAACCATTTTTTCTCTGCGCTCACTGCGTCTCTGCGAGAATAATGCAGGTTAAATATCTACACCTGACCCCAGCCGACACATCACAGCACGCCCTTCACACCTGGATGTGGAGTGAGCGAAAAACTTTTTGGTGATTTTTCAGCTCACACAACCACACAACACGGAGGATTCGTTATGAAAAAAATCACCGTCTTCTCACCATCTGTGCTCATCGGTCTTTTATTCACCTCTTGCCTGTATCTCAGCAGTTGTAGCACCCAAAACCCGGCCGAAAGTCAAGAGCTGTCCTCGCAACATAGCATCACATTCCCACCGCAAACACAACTGGAGCAGATTGGTAAAGCCGTTTCCTTTCGACTCCCAGAAGGATTATCCTTGCAAATAACAGAAAAAGGCAGAAAACTGGAAGATGGCGAAATACCGGCATTGGTTACTGAGGGATCAGTAACCTGCGATTGTGTCTCCGGAAATGGTGAATGCTGGCCTATAGGCTCCGCGGAAACTGTCGGATGCGTGACAAAAAAAGGGAAGGAAGCGTGTTCTGAGTGCAAAATGAAAGTTATAACCGTCGAAGGCGTGTATCCGGGAGACAAATATGATTTTGAAATCATTTTCGATGCTCCGTATCGAGCGATCATCGAGAATAAGTTTAAATCCGGCGAGGAAGAGGCTTTATGGACTATAGCTTCCGCATACAGTATTTATCTGGATGACATAAAGCCCGAAATCTCGTTCACCAAACTGCGAAGCATGCCGTGGGCGAATGCAGCCCTTCTCGATAACGATAAGGTGCGCAAGTGGTTTGATGGTCTTGACATATCCGAAAACCAGGAAGATATTCGATATGTACCGATTAATGTTAAAGGTCATCTGGCTATCGCAACTCTTCCTGCCCGCTATGTTGAAGAGGCCTTCCTCCCCGCTCTGCCAACGAATACAAAATGGTCCTGCTCAGGAACATGCGGGGACGGGAAATGCGTCGTGAAAAGCATCTACTTTGGAAAGCTACATTATTGCGACGGTTGTGCGAGCGGCTGCACTTTGGAGTGGGAATAACTGCAGAAAATCATCGCTAAAAAAAGGCAGCCCGTCATTTTCACGGGCTGCCTTTTGTGTTTCATGCCGATCCGGTGAAAAAAATCACCGCGATACACGCAGGCCGAAATAGAACGCCCGCGGTGCAGTGCCGTAGTACAGTACTTCCTCATATTCAGCATCGAGCAGGTTTTCCACCCGCGCAAAGGCTGTCAGGGCTTTGCTGAAACTCCAGTTGGCAGCCAGATCGACCAGCGTGTACGGGTCCAGCGTGACGCGGGCTGCCGGCCAGCTGCTGAAATCCATATCATCGCGGCTGCCCACGTAGCGCACACCGATATTCACCGAAGTTTGTACGGTCGGATACACCACGACATCGAAAGCGGCCTTGTGTTTGGCGCGGCGCAGGAGCGGCTGGCCCTGATTCGGATCGCCCTCGCTTTTGTTTTCCGAGTTGGTGAGCGTATAACTCAGGCGCACCGATCCTTTGCTGCCCAGACGGCCGAATACAACAGCTTCAATGCCGCTCGTGCTCGCTTTGTTGATATTGATCGCGCGGTAATTGCTGTCTGAACCGATGAGATTTTCAAAATTGTTTTGGAAATAAGTCGCTGAAAAACGCAGCGGCCTGGTGCGCGGGGCGAATTCAAATCCGGCATCCCAGCCCAGGCTGGTTTCTGGCTGTAACTCTTTGTTTCCGAAAACAGGGTCGTTCAGTTCAAACAGCGTCGGCGTATTGAACCCGGTGCCTGCGCTCACTTTCAGACGCAGAGCATCCT
>WFTM01000470.1 GCA_015485525.1 Candidatus Zhuqueibacterota bacterium
ACACCGCAGGAGCGGTGTGACGAGAAGGCCTGGGCGGCTCCGGAATACTCAGAAAGATGCCAGCAGGTCATCGAGGTTATCCTGCGATTCCCGCGCGACTTTGGCGTGCAGGCTGTCTCCATGGGCATCCATGGTGACCACGACCGGAAAATCTTCGACACGGATCACCCACATGGCCTCCGGAACGCCGAGATCGAGTTTGTAAACGTCGAGCACTTCGCGCACAGCCTGCGCTGTGAAGGTGGCAGCCCCGCCGACGGCATGGAAATAGACGGCGCTGTACTTCTGGCAGGCCTCCAGGGTTTTCGGCCCCATGCCTCCCTTGCCGATGATTCCCTTGACGTTGAATTCGCGAATGATCAGATGCTCGTAGGGTTCTTCCCGGCTGCTCGTGGTCGGGCCGGCGGCAACGAAGCGGTATTTCCCCCCTTCTTCTTTAACCACCGGGCCGCAGTGATAGATAACGCTGCCCGAGAGAACACTCTTGAGTTTATCATAGGTTTCGCGCTCTCCGTCCGGGACTTCCTGCCGGATAAAAGTCTCCACCATGTAATGGTGGGCAGCGTCCCGCGCTGTGATCATGGTGCCGTTCAGCATCACCTGATCGCCGACCCGGAGTTTTCTGATCTCCTCATCAGAGGTCGGTAAGTGTAATTTTATCATTTTACTATCTCCATTACATTGAAATGCCTGCTGTGGTATAGCTTATTTGCCTGCAAACGGCATGTCTGTCAGTCAAAGGTGATTTCTCCATCGTGGTACGTCATCGACTTGCGCCTGTCTGCCCAGCACATGTACGAGATGGTGACAAAATAGCTTGCCGGCACCCGGTAGGCGTAATCTGCCTTGACGCCGATCAGCGTGGTCCTGCCACCAAAGCCCATGGGGCCGATGTCTAATTTGTTGGCCTTTTCGAGAATCTCTGCTTCCAGTTCGGCCAACTCGGGGATGGGGTTGATGTCATCGAGGGGACGGAAAAACTGTTCTTTGGAGATGACATACCCGGTTGCTCTGTCACCGCCGATACAGATGCCGAGAATACCCGGAGCGCAGCCACGCCCCTGGGCCTGATAGACTGCGTCCAGAATAACTTTCTTGACGCCTGCCATATTCCGGTCTGCGTTCAGTTTGCTGTGGGGCAGGCTGTATTGGGCACCGACATTTTCGCAGCCACCACCTTTGAGCATCAGCCGGATGCGTACTTCGGGCTTTTCCCACTCTTCAAAATGGATCACCGGCACGTGCCTGCCGAGGTTATTGCCGGAGTTCTTGCCCGTCAACGGATCGACGGCATTGGGACGCAGATAGGATTTCGCCGTTGCCTCGGCAATGGCATCGTTGAGCATCTCGCGCAGAGCAATGGTGGATACGCCCACGGGATAGTCGATGTAAAAGATCAGCGTGCCGGTGTCCTGGCAGATCGGTGTTGATAATTCATCCGCCATCTCGACATTCTGCAGTACCGTAAACAGAGCATTGGCCCCGCGCGAATCTTTCTCCTCCTGCTCGCGGGCTTTCTTCAGCGCAACGACGATATCTTCCGGCAACTCTGTGGATGCGCGCCGGATCAGTTCAACCAGACCATCTTTAAAGCGATCATTAAATTCCATTATACCGTTCTCACTTGCGTTTGTAGTATGACATGGCGTTCGTAGTGTGCTTCTGCGCGCCACATTTTATAACAGCGGCTCTCTCTGTCTGCAATCTGTCCTGCAAGGCTGAGTTCTTAGAGCAAAACGCCGTATCGGCATCACACCGCCGGAGGAGCGGTGCGATGGGACCAGTTGTGACCACAGTCTGAAAATTAAACAAGTCCGGGCTGCGATGAAACACTTTTCTGCGAAAAATTCAGCGTACGCCTTATTTGTGTGATGCCCCCCTGTCCCGATTCAATTCACCCTGCAATGAGATCGCAGATTTCGACAATGACCTGCTCTGCAGCGTCGCGTACGGGTTCGGAAACCGGCGCGCCGTGGGCAAACTCACTGCCCTCAATGCCAAAGACGAGCAGGCGCTCCGGCAGGCGCCCGAGGGTGCGTGCCAGCTCGATTGCCTCGGCAAGGCCAAAGGCGTGGCTGGAATAGGAAAAAAAGCGTGCAGGTATTTTTTCTGTGCTGGCATCGAAGCGAAAAATCGTGCCTGGCGCACTGCCCGAAGCAACGGCATCGATGACGATGACCAGGCCCGCGCCCTCCCAGGCCTGTATGAGTTCCGTACCCTCTCCGCTCAATTCGATAACCCGGGTGCTGTCGTTGGTTTTTTCCGCCAGACGGCGGGCTGTTTCACGGCCGATGGCGTCATCACCGCGCCAGGGGTTGCCGGCACCGATGATCAGCGGAGTTTTATCCGGTGCGGAGGTTTTCACTTTTTCCTTTAGTACGGTCGTGTCAGGTACAAAAATCGGTTTCACTGCACTTTTTTTCTCGCAGGGATTGCGGGTCGCGTAGAGTTTTTTCTGTTTCTGGCTTTTTGAAATGATGGGGGCCTGGCTCTTCTCCGGCTACCACGGTGAAATTGGCGGCTTTTGGGCACGCTGAAGCGTGCACTACAAACGTTTTATCCCTGAGTTCGTCTGGCTATCCATTTAACTCAGCAATGTTGCATTTTTCAGCCAGTCCGCCAGAGCACAGCACGTGACTACACCAAAGCTGTCATCCCGGTTTCCCCGCAGGGGAAGACCGGAATCTCCCTGACTCAGGCACGTGCCAGAAAAGATGAGATTCCGGCACAGCGCTGCGCCTGGCCGGAATGACACATGCCGGTATCTGAGCCGGGCCCGGTCGGCTGAGTTAACTGGATACCCGGACTGAGTTCGGAGTACTCTTCGACGTTCTGCTCCAGGGCAGGGAGATTTGCCCATAACTGCTGCTGCACCCCTTTTTCTCTCGCAGGGATCGCGGAGTGTGCAGAGTTTTTTCTGTTTCTGGCTTTTTGAGATGACTGAGGTCCGGCTCTTCTCCCGACTTCACATGCGCGATCCGAAAATCCGCGCCTGACTACGACTCCCGTTCGATGTCGAGCTTGAGAAAATGTGTTGCGCAGGAGATGCAGGGGTCGTAGTTGCGGATCGCCTGCTCGCATTTCCAGGTCAGCTCCTCATCCGAAAGATCGAGATTGCGCGGTACGAAGTTGCGCAGATCGCGTTCGATCGTGCTCTGGTTTTGGGAAGTCGGCGGTACGATCTGCGCGTCGAGAATGGTGCCGCGCTCATCGAATTTGTAGCGATGAAAGAGAATACCGCGCGGGGCTTCGGTACAACCGTAGCCGGTTCCGGCGCGCGGCCTTACCTCGACTGCAGCCTGTTCCGGGAAGACATCTGCTTCGATAATCCGGATGGCTTCATCAAATGCATACAGGGTTTCGATGCTGCGCACCACGATGCTCCTGAACGGGTTGGTCACAGGCGGCTCATAGCCCACTTCGCGCGCGATTTCCCGGGCAAGCGGCGACAGCCGGTCGAAATTCAAATTGAAACGCGCCAGCGGCCCGACAAAGTAGTTGCTGCCGTCTTCCATCACAGACTGCAGGGCGTTGGAATGCGCCACGTGTTTTTCGAAAAAGGTGTGGTTGTACTGGTGAATATCGATATCCAGCCCCTTATTCGAGACCAGCCTGCCTTCGTTCATGCCATACTCTTCCGCGTGGCGCAAAGCGACGAACGTGTAGTCCTGCTCGAAATCGGGCATCGGCAGGGTGGCAGCCCAGCGTACGGTTTCCACCGCAGCATCGCGAGCCCATTTCAGATTTTCCAGCAATTCGGCGAAGCGTTTTTTTGCCGGGATCTTATAGAACCCGCCCACGCGCACGTTGATCGGATGAATTTCGCGGCCGCCGAGCAGCGTGACGATGTCGTTGCCGATTTTTTTCATCCGCAGACCGCGCTGCGCCGCCTCGGGATGATCTTTGGACAGAGCGATGACATCCTGATAGCCGAGAAAATCCGGCGCGTGCAGCATGTACACGTGCAGGACGTGGCTCTCGATCCACTCGCCGCAGTAGAGCAGCCGCCGCAGCTCACGGATTTCCGGCGAAATTTTTACGCCGAACGCATCCTCGATGGCGTGGCACGAACTCATCTGGTAAGCCACCGGACAAATGCCGCAGATGCGCGCGGTGATATCCGGCGGTTCTTTCCAGGTACGGCCGCGCAAAAAGGCTTCGAAAAATCGCGGCGGCTCGAAAATCTTCAACCGGGCATCCGTGACCTGCCCTTTTTTTATCTTGACATACAGCGAGCCCTCGCCTTCGACCCGGGCCAGATAATCGACTTTGATCGTGCTGTTTTTCGGAGCATCAGATGTTTTCATGGGCTTCACTCTCTTTGCGGAACGGTTCAGCGTAGGCATTGAATCCACGGAACGAACGCATGATATCGGTATTTTTTTCGCCGTGTTCGCGCCACCATGCGGCCAGAGAAGCGGTGTTCGGCGTTTCTTTCGGGCCGTAGCAGCCGAAGCATCCGCGGTTGTATTCCGGGCACAGAGCGCCGCAGCCGGCGTGGGTCAGCGGCCCCATGCAGACCGTCTTCTGCGCCACCGCGACGCAGACCAGGCCTTTGCTCTTACACTCCATGCACACGCTGTGCGGCGGTGTGTTCGGTTTGCGGCCGTTGAGATAGGCGTTGATGACCTCGAGCAACTGGTATTTATTGACCGGGCAGCCGCGCAGCTCGAAATCGACAGGAACATGCTCGGAGATCGGCGTCGATTTTTTCAGTGTGCTGATGTAGGCCGGCGTGGCATAGACAGTGGTGACGTAACTGTCCACCGAGGTGAAATTGCGCAGCGCCTGGATGCCGCCCGCGGTGGCACAGGCTCCGATGGTGATCAGCAGTTTGGACTGCCTGCGGATGCGGTGGATGCGTTCGGCATCGTGCGGCGTGGTGATCGAGCCTTCGACGAGGGAAATATCGTATGGCCCTTTGATGATCTCGCGCGAGGCCTCGGGGAAATTGGCGATCTGCACGCTATCGGCAACGGCGAGCAGTTCATCCTCGCAGTCGAGAAGGCTGAGCTGGCAGCCATCGCACGATGCGAATTTCCAGACAGCTAATTTTGGTTTTTTTATTTCAGCCATAGTGGGTTCCGTTTGCTTGGTGTGCAACGCATCGGCGCAAGCTCAGAGTTCGTAAATGTCAAAAAGCGTGCGAATTTTCGAAAAAGGAAAGACCGGGCCATCTTTGCAGATAAACTCCGGGCCATACTGGCAATGACCGCACAGGCCGATACCGCATTTCATGTTGCGTTCCATGGAGACAAAAATAGTGTCGTGCTCCATTCCGCGGTTGTGCAGCCCGATGACGCAGAAGCGCATCATGATTTCCGGCCCGCAGACCATGGCGATGGTGTTATCCGGATCGATTTTCACGCGTTTGATCAGGTCCGGCACTACGCCGATGTTGCCCTTCCATGTACCGAGGGCATGATCGACGGTGATCAGCACCTGCATATCGAACCGGCCTCGCCATTCGCGCAGTTCTTTTTCGAACAGAATGTCCTGCGGCGTGCGCGCGCCGTAGAGCAGCACGACATTGCCGTACTTTTCACGGTTTTGCAGGATGGAGTAGATCGCCGGGCGCAGAGGAGCAAGGCCAATACCGCCGGCGATGATGACGACGTCGTTGCCTTCGGCCTGCTGGACCGGCCAGGCGCTGCCAAATGGGCCGCGCACGCCCAGGGTATCGCCTTTTTTCAGTTTTTTCATCGCCCGGGTTACGCTGCCTACGGCGCGGATGGTATGGACCAGCCGTTGTGGTCTTGCCGGATCACCGCTGATGGAAACCGGAATTTCACCGGTGCCGAACGTGTAGAGCATATTGAACTGGCCGCAGGCAAAGTCAAATCCGCTGTTGCCGTTGGTCTGCTGTTGTGAGAGTTCAAAGGTAAAGGTATCTGCAGTCTCGTGCGTGACTTTTTCGATGCGAAATGGCCGGGGAAGCATCGGGTCTGTTTGTGCTGCCATGAATATCTCCTGTGATTCAGGCCGGGTGAAACAACTGAAAACCGGGCTCAGACATGGGTGCCGTACATATCCAGCAGTTGCATGCGGGTGGCGGTCAGGCGCTGTTCCATGAGCTGGGCAACGCGTTTCATCAGGGCATAGCCGATGTCGTGGTCTTGTTCACATTTTTTGCGCAGACACTCTCCATTTAAAGCGATCACCCGCGTCAGCTCGACAGCGCGGGCGTCGAAGTGCCATTTGTACGGTTCGATCAGCCAGGACCAGCCGAGCACATCACCTGCCTCAACTGTGTGCACGCCGATGATGCCGCGCGGCCCGGCATTGATTTCCAGCGATACGTGACCGTGCCGGATGATGAAAAAATGTTCTGCCGGTTGTCCCATACGCGCAAGATAGTCCCCGGCATTGTAGCGTACATTCGAGGCACATCCGACAAGGGTATCCAGGGTATGTTCATCCAGCCCCTGCATAAAAGGATGTTCGCCGATCACACTTTTGAGATTTTCCATAGTGTACTCCTTGACTTGTTTGCCACACACCATATTCTCTGTCCCATCCGCTCCTGAAAATGACGACGATCAGGCTGCCGTGTCTCGCGTTACGGGCTCGAATTTCGTGATCTCCTCGGTGACATCGATAGCGACCGGGCACCAGGTGATACACCGCCCGCAGCCGACGCAGCCGGAGACGCCGAACTGATCGACCCAGGTTGCCAGCTTGTGCGTCAGCCACTGGCGATAGCGTGCTGCCCCTGAGGAGCGGATATGCCCGCCGTGTATATAGGAATGCCCCATCGTGAAGCAGGAATCCCACCGCCGCCAGCGTTCCGCCGTATCGCCGGTCAGGTTGGTGACATCTTCGACCGTACTGCAGAAACAGGTCGGGCAAACCATGGTGCAGTTGGCGCAGTTCAGACAGCGGGTGCCCAGCTCCTGCCAGTGCGGATGTTCCGGGTTGGCCAATAGCAGCTTGCGGGCTTTTTCAGTATCCATGCGGCGATGCATTTTCTCCGCTGCCCGGGTGAGCAACTCCTGGCTGCGCTCCCGTGCCGCCGGTGTTGCTTCGGGCAGTTCCATTGTGCCGAGCAGAGCGCGCCCTTTTGCCGAGCCGGAGCTGATGAGGAATTCGTGCTGGTCGCTGCTGATCAGTTCGGTCAGAAGCAGGTCGTAGCCGCTCTCAGCGCCCGGCCCGGTGTTCATCGAGCTGCAGAAGCAGGTGGCTGCCGGCTCGGTGCAGTTCACAGCGATGAAAAAAGCATTGTTGCGCAAGCGGCTGTACGCCGGATCAGCATACGGCCCGTCGCGGAAGACTTTATCCTGGATGGCGATCGCGTGCAGCTCACAGGAGCGGACGCCGAGAAAAGCATACCGGGTTTTGTCTGCCGGCTCAGCCTGCGCGCGAAACGTTTCGCGTTCGATAGTGAAGAGCTTTTTCTTTGCCGGGAAGAGAAACTGTTTCCATGAGTGTGGCCCGACGGCATAGCCGAACCAGGCATCGTCATCGCGTCGCTGCAGCTGGTAGGTGCCACCCTCCTGCACATCGATCCAGCCCGCGGGCAGGGCATCGGTCGAAGTGATTTCATCGTAGATGATGGCGTTGTCCCGCCGCTGCGGGCCGATGACGGTGTAGCCCTGATCGTACAGCAGATCGATGATTTTTTGCAGCTGGGAAGCCGGAAGAGTGTGGGTGGAAGGTTTGCTTTTTTTGTTCATCAAATGCACTTCCTGTTTGCGTGAGTCTGGCCCTGTGTGTGAACTGAGTTCTCACCGTTTTCCTTATGGAATTGTGTTTTACACAAGGAGAGCGGCAGCATTTTCTGGCTATCATTCGATTGCGAGGTGAAATCCCCGGAGACGAAAAAATCAGAGCACCTGTCGCCGCGTGCCTGTTCGTTTTCCCGCGGTGGGATACGCTGCGACGAATTCAATCTCCGTGCCATGGGAGCTATTGTTTCTTTTTTTTATTGGTGAAATAAAAACAATAAGTTGTCTCGGGGAATTGCGGTATTTTGGATTCAAAACGAAAAACGATTATCAGATTCGGGAAGCACGTCACTATTTTTCGGAATCCACGGCACAGAGTTTTGTGTTTGCCTGTTTGAACACACTTTAATACATTGACCGTCCGGGTGTCGTCAGGCGCACCCGAATTTATGCGCATGAGACAGAACTATTTCTGTCATGCTTTTTTGAACATGCAACATTCCGGAGGAATAATGGCACCCATAGACCCTTTGCGAAAAGTAGAACGGCTGAAGAAGACCGCGGGCAAAAAGCAATCCGGCGCTGCGCAGGCCGGCCGGATTCCACCCGGTCAGCATATCACAAAAAAATTCCCGGTGCTGACCTATGGCGAAACACCGGTCATCGATAAAAGTGAGTTCCGGTTGAATGTATGGGGACTGGTAGAAAACCCCTTTGAATTGACGTGGGATGAGCTCATGGCGCTGCCAAAACGTTCGATCACAACAGACATCCACTGCGTCACCACATGGAGTATGCTCGATACCCGCTGGACAGGTATCCCTTTTCAGGCTATTCTGGAAAAGGCACGCCCCCTTCCCGAAGCCAAAGCCGTCATGCAGCACGGGTATGGAGGCTACACCACAAATTTATTGCTCGAAGACATGCTCGATGACGATGTTTTGCTGGCGTATGAATTTGGTGAAAAACCTCTGGCCATCGAGCACGGAGGGCCTTTGCGCATGCTTGTGCCCAAACTGTACTTCTGGAAGAGCACCAAATGGCTGAATGGCCTGGAGTTTATCGCTGAGGATGCACCCGGTTTCTGGGAAAGAAACGGCTATCACATGCACGGTGATCCGTGGACAGAGGAACGCTTCGGGTGATCAAATTTCTGTCGGGATGTCGAAAAATTCCGTGTCGAGCTCGAAGAGGTCTTCGAGATGATCAGCCAGCGCTTTCAGTCCGATGGTTTCAGTGTCGTAATGCCGTCCGTAGAGCACGTGCATACTTTCTTCTTTGGAGAAGTGATAAAAACCATGTCGCGGCTCACCGGTGATGAACGCATCGATGCCGATCTTTTTCGCTTCCGGCAGCATGGAGGCCCCGGCCCCGCTGCAGATGCCGATGTTGCGGAATTCATCCGGGCCAAAGGCATCCAGCCGGACGTGGTCGCCGATAGCCTTTTGCGCGCGTTGCAGCAGCTCCTGCGCGGTAATCTTGCGATCGCTGCGGGCAAAGACGGCGATCGGTGTGCCACTGTATTCACCAAAATAGTATTCTATCTGCAAGTCCATCGCCTGCGCCAGTTGCGCATTGTTTCCGACTTCAGGGTGGGCATCTAATGGCAGGTGTGCGGCGTAAAGGTTCAGGTCCCATTCAATCAGCGCGCGCATGCGCAGGTAGTGCGAGCCGGTGACGGCCAGAGGTTCGCCCCAGAACAGGCCGTGGTGCACGATGAGCATATCCACACCGGCTTCTTTCGCGGCTTTGAATGAATCCACACAGGCATCGACGGCAAAGCCGATTTTATTCACCTCGCTGGTTCCCTGCACCTGCAGGCCGTTCATCGAGGCATCACGGATTTCGTTGATTCTGAGAAATTG
>WFTM01000471.1 GCA_015485525.1 Candidatus Zhuqueibacterota bacterium
AGGTTCGACAGCATCTCTTCGATCTCACCGCGGAGCGCATTGATGAGAATGCTGCTGAGATGGTACATCAGGCTGATGTCATCATCCGTTGCTGCACCGGCAGGCAGGCTCAGACCGGGAATGTTGCGCCCATCGAACGTGCCATCGGTGATAGCGGCAGCGCTGTGGAGTATGGCCGCAGCCTGCAGGCCATCTTTCATCTCTTCTTCGACCGCGGGTGGCAAATCGATTTGTGAAGAAAAAACCAGCCTGCTCAACACAGCTACAGAGGCAGAATTACCATCGTGCACAGCCGTAAAAAGTGCTTCTATTGCACGGCTGTGATCATTCTGCAGCAGGGCCAGCAGCGCTACCCCGAGGGCGCCAAGACGACTGCCTTCAACACGTAAACCGGGGTCAAAAAGCTCTTCTCTGAATGATCTGAACAGATCGCGGCGGGCACACTGTTTGGCCAGCAGCAGGATAAAATCAGCATCCTGGCCAAAACGGCCGCAGGCTGTCTGCGCAACCCGGAGCCCGCTCTGCTCGCCGAACAGTTCGAATACATTGTGAATCATTTCGATCGCAAAAACATAGTCCGCGTTTTCTGCGGTGACAGCCTTTTTATACGCAGCATCTGCACCCTTCATGTCTCCCGCGCTTTCACGAGCCAGCCCTTGCCAGAAAAAGCCTACATGTTCGCGACCAACGCTGTGCAGCGGTATTTCGATCGCGCCCTGTTTTTCTGTGATCAGTTTTTGATGGAGAGCGAGATAGCGGTCAGCCGCCCGGCCTGTTGTAACGAAATCCTGCTGTAAAAAGCCGATACGACCGAGGAGATACCAGGCATCGAGATAATCCTGTTTATGCGAGAGTGCCTCTTCGCAGGCTTGCCTTGCCCCGGGATAATCCTGCAAGGCGATCAGAGACGAGGCCAGCGTATGCCAGACTGGCAGGAAAGGCCCTGCCGAGCGCCAGCCCTGCTGCAGCAGCGCTATGGTTTTGCGCGCATAGCGCACGGCCTGTTCATGCCGTTCATAATGTGAATAGGTATTGGCAAGATAAAAACACGGTGCCGGATCATCCGGGTTGGCGCGCATCTGCTTTTTCAGGAGCGAAACTGTGCGCTTGAATTTGCGCCGCATTTTGTGCTGGTCGAGATCATAGCCGAAATGCTGAATGACCAGCGGCGCGTCGCTGATTTTCCCCGGAATATGCACCTGATTGTGCACGATACCCTCATAATGCACGCCATCGATGCGCCGGTACAGCCGCGGATAACGTGTCGTATAGTTCAGACTGCCATCGGCGCTGTAATCCCGGATCTGAACCCGGAGGCCGTTGACATCTTGTGGCGTGTTCGCCAGAAGTTTGCGCAGAGCGCCGGCACTCTCCTGTACCAGCCGTTCGTCCGCATCGATAGACAGCACCCATTTGCCCGAAGCAAGAGCCAGCACCTGATTGCGATGCAGGCTGAAATCATTCTGCCAGGGATGCTCGTGCACCACCGCGCCGAAGTCCCGCGCGATGTCTCGGGTAGCGTCCGTCGAGCCGGTATCGAGTACGATAATTTCATCCGCCACATCTGCAATGCTCTGCAGGCACCCGGAAAGATGCTCCTGCTCATTTTTCACGATCATACAGACAGACAGCAGCGGCGTGGACTCAGGGGTTTCCGTTTTTGCCCCCGCCAGCGCGTAGGGAGCTTCGGAAGACAGTGCCAGCTCAGGCCCATTCATGGTAGTGCTCATGGATAAACTCTTTCATATTATCCAGCACCTTTACGAGCCGGAGATAGTTATTGGCGATTGCATGGCCGGAGATCAGCGAAATCCCTTTCTGCAGATCGAAGAACTCTTCATGGTTGTGCTCCGCTGTGGGAGCAAGGACGCCAAAAACCTGCGCCAGTAATCCGGGCACCTGTTCCGGTTTTTTCTTCAAAAGTAAAGATCGGCAATACTCGATGACTTCCATCAGCAAAGCTTCTGTTTCGTCATCCGTCGCCTGCGGACTGCTCTCCACCCTGCCTGTTTTCGGAACCAGCGCTTCGTAGAGCAGGCGTGCATCCCGGTTGTCAGGGTAACGGTGCATCATGCGCTCGAGTACTTTGATCGTCTTCTCAAACTCGCCGATCTCCAACAGGGCCTGCGCCAGCAGGAATTGAACCTGTTCATCATGATCACTATCCTGTACCTGTGCCAGGACACGTGCGGCATCCTGAAAGTATTCCATCTGCATCAACAAACGGC
>WFTM01000472.1 GCA_015485525.1 Candidatus Zhuqueibacterota bacterium
GCCCTGCCCAGCACTGGCCGGGCCATGAAAAAATAATTGCGCGGATCGAGGGTGTTATCGACGCGTGGATTGCCCTCGGTCAGGCCGATGGTGTTGAACAGATTCGTGGCATTGAGCGCCAGCGCTATTTTCCCCATCGGCAGGCTGACCCGTGCGTTCATCAGAAAATAGGCCGGCAGGACGCCGGTATTGGCATCATCGGTAAAACGGCGGCCATAGTAGTTCACCGTGGTGTGCAGCCCGACCCGGCCGAGTTTGTAACTCATCAGCATATTAAAAAACATCTTCGGGATGCGCCGGACCTGGTTGCCGGAATAATCCTCGTCTCGGCCGACAAACTCATAATTGAGATAAACAGGATTCTGCAGCGTGGCGGTTACATCCATACTGAAGTTATTTCGCCTGAAAATCGCTTCGAGCTCAAAGCCGATAGTGCGGCTGTCGGCGAAGCGAAAAGCCCTGACGATATCTCCGGTCTCAGGATCAACGACCTCATCGGAAAAGGGCAGATTGTGAAACGTACTTAAAAAAAACGAACTGAACAATGCAAAATTTGCCGCGGAATATTTCAACCCACCTTCGAACTGCAGCACACGCTCGATTTTATAGGACCCGGGAGCGAAGAAAACAAAGTGCTGGTCATCAGGCGTTCTGAAGCCCCGGCTGCCGCGAAAATACAGCGCCGTGGCGCTGTCCAGCGCAACGTGGGCACCCAGGGAAAAGGCCAGCTCAGCGTAACGATATGTAAAGGGTGTGAAAGTGCCGTCACCAAAAATGACATCGTCATCTGCACGCGTTGTGGGATCGCCGAGGTCATAGCCGAACGCAACCGCCTCGCCCTGCTCATCGACGATGAGCTCGCCTGTTGAGGAATAGCGGTTCTCAGAATACAGATTTTCGACCTGCCCCTTAAACGTGCCGGTTTCATACCGTATCCCGCCATCGAGGCGCAGCCGCTCGCTGAGGCGCACTTCATCTGTCGCATACAGGGCGTTGACCAGGCCATCCATTTGGAAATTGGAGAAAAAACTGCCATAACGGGTAAAACCATCTTTGGTAAAGGCAACACCGCTGTCGAGGTCGATAAGGTCCAGAGGGCGCGGCTGATCCGCAACTTCCACCAGCAGATTCTGCCAGAACCAGAACGGCCGGACAGAATAGGTGCTGTAATACAAGCCGATGGTCGCAGCGTGGTTGGCAAACGTTTTCGAGAGCTGGGCATTGTTGGCAAAGTTACTCATCGGCATGGTGACCGACCACCAGCCCACTTCCGCCACCAGACCGTTGTCGTTCAAATTCAACGGGTCATCGATAACCTCACCCGTACCGGCATAGCGGTACTGCCAGTTCGTTATTCCGGCAATGCTGTCTGCAAAGGTATCGATGAAAAAAGGATCGCTGAGAGAAAAAATAGCATTGAACTTCTGTTTGATCTGCGTGTAGCGAAAAGAATTGCGGAAAGACCAGTTGCCATCGTCGCCCAAGGCAGCCTCGCCGCCAAAGGCGATCAGCTCCGGATGCATGCCCTCATCCAGGGATTCTTCAAAATATCTGCCATTCGGCAGTACCAGGCCGATGGTGTTGGCATCTGCTGAGGTGAGGGTACCGTAATTGGGATCAAAGCCCGGAATGCCGCGCGGGTTGCTTTTATCCTGCAAAGGAATCGGCTGGTAAAAAATATTGCTGTCATTGAGCAGCTTGCCGTGGAAGCGGATATAGCCCGCAGGCAGGAGACGCGTGAGGTTGAGCTTGAGCTGCCCGCCTTTGTTGGCCGGGAATCCGGGCCGGCGGATGCCCTCGTCATAGCGATAAAAACCGCCGGCATTGAAGCGCCAGTTCGTGCCGAGAGGGCCACCGAAGTTGAAATCCGTCCGGTAGAGGTTATAATCCCCAACCGTCAACCTGACCGTGCCGGCCAGGGACTCGCCACCGGTTTTGCTGATAAAATTGATGATACCGCCCGGGGCATTACTCGCATAAATCGAACCGGTACCGCCGCGTACGCCTTCGAGGGTACGTATGCTTTCATCAACGCGCAAAAAAATATCCGCGTTGGCAAACATCAGCTCACTGTTCTCAAACACCGGCAGCCCGTCTTCCTGGAGCGAGACATAGCGATAGCTGCCATCCGAAGGCATGCCGCGGGCAAACAGATTGTTGCCGCCCTCGCCACCGGAGCTTTCGACATAAAAACCGGGAATCGCCTTCAGCAGATCGGCGGTGTTCTGGGGCGCACGCGTGACGATCTCCTGCAAATTCACCGTAGTGACAGCTATGCTCGACTCGAGTTTGGTGCGGGGTGATTGAATACCTGTGACCACGATCGCTTCAAAGTTGAGAATATCGCGCTGCAGTTCGATGGCCAGGGAGAGGCTGTCCCTGCTGCTCAGCCGGATCGTGCGTTGATAGGGTTTGTAACCGACAAATTCAGCGGTGAGGAGATAAGAACCGGGAGGAATTCGCTTGAGAACAAAACGGCCGTTTTCACCGGAAGTGGTGCCAAGCCCGGTGCCTGCGAGGTAAATATTCGCATTCCACAGGGGGCTGCCCTGCTCATCGACTACGGTCCCGATGATACACGGTGGTTCCGTCTCTGCCCTGCGGATAATCACGTAAGTGCGCGTGCCGACTTTTTCAAACGTCAAGGCGTACGGTTGCACCAGCCTGGCAAGGTCTTTCTTCAACCGGCCGGAGGGACGAAAATTGGCAATCGCTTTCCTGCCGCGGATGAGCCCTTCCTCAAAGACGATATTGATATCATACGTTGTTTCCAGAAGATAAAAGGCATGGCGGAGAAAAACCTGCTCCGTGCTATCCGGGAGGGGATGTGCCGGTGTTCTCTCCTGCGCCGAGACGGATACACAGAAGATCGCTCGCCACAGAAGAAAGACAACAAACAACAGGTGTCGTATCAAGGGGATCCTGCCCATCATAAGTTTGCCCTTGGCTGCAAACCGCATTTGTGCATCTTCAAGCTCAAAAATGTGAGCACTCCATCGCCTCACGGTGTTTCTGCGAGGTGATGCAGACACGACGCGCACGTTGGCCATGTGTTGTGTTACACAGGCGGCATTCACAAATTCACCCCTGAAAGAACATGCGCTATCTGACTGTCCGGTCTGCAAGATACACCCTGCAGCGATACGATGGTAGCTTTTTCAGACTACTGGAGTATGCCCCTGTGATCGTGTCTCGTCCCACCGCTTCAGCGATGGGATGCCGGAGATCGAAACCCCGGGCACTACTCGCCGTACCGCGACATGAATGTCGCATTACCTCCGGATGCGACCCACGGTGTAGCGACCCGCCGGTCGCCCCTACGGGTTTCGTGCCTGTTATCATCGACAAGAATGGCGTTGCCAAACGGAAACGGTGTACATATCGATATTCGGGCGAAACGATTTTGTAACGCCGGTTTTAAATCACGTGCAATGTCGGCAATGGATGTGGGGATGATTTTTTGATATTTATTTTGTCGGCGTCGTCGTTGTAGGGGTTCAAAATTTTGAACCCCTACGGAATTTTGCCCCCATTAAACAGCATCACCCCTCGCGCAGGCGGGAAATCTCCTGTTCGAGCTTCTTCACCCGCTTGAGCAACTCCGGCGCTCTGCGCAGCGCTGCTTCCTCCCGCCGCGCCTGAAAATGCGGTTTGGCCGGATACCCAGACACAGTGATACCGGCAGGAATCGACTTGGTGACTCCGGCCTGCGCGCCGAAAACCGAGCGGTCGCCGGCCTCGATATGGCCGACAAAGCCAACCTGCCCCGCGATGGTCACCTCGTTACCGATACGCGTCGAGCCGGAAATTCCGGTCTGGGCCGCGATCACGGTATTTTCGCCGATGCGTACATTGTGGGCGACGTGTATGAGGTTGTCGAGCTTGGTACCCCGGCAAATGCGTGTTTCGCCAAAAGTCCCCCGGTCGATAGCACAGTTGGCGCCGATCTCGACGCGCTCCTCCAGCACCACGCGGCCGATGTGCGGGATTTTATAGTAACGAGTCCCATCTTTGACATAGCCAAAGCCATCAGAGCCGATGACCGTACCGGACTGAACGATGACCTCCTCGCCCAGCTCACAGTGATCGTGAATGGTAACGCGGTCTCCGATCTGGCAGCGTTCTGCGATGCGGGTGTTTTCATGGATGACCGTGTGGCTGCCGATGATCGTGCCGGCGGCGATCGTCACGCCGGCGTGAACTACGCTGAACGCCCCGATGCTGACACCCCCGGCGACCCTGGCGTCATCAGCGATGACGGCAGAGGGATGGATTCCCGAATGGTGCGGTTCACCGACACCAAAAAGCTCGCGGGCGCAGCGCACAAAGGCGAGATAGGGATTTTCGACGCGGATGAGGCAACGGCCGGGTGCCTGCGGTGAGTCCGGCCGCACCAGCAGCACGGCGGCCGGAGATTTCTCCAGCCATTTATCAAAGGCAGGTTTGACGATAAAGGAAAGCTGCCCTTCTGCGGCATTTTCAATCGGCGCAATACCAGAGACCGGCGTTTCGGGCTTTCCTTCCACGGTGCCGCCCACAAGAGCAGCTATGCGTTCAGCAGTAATCGGTTCGATGATTATCCTCCCTGTGAAAATTCTTTATCTCCCTGGGCGCAACCGGCACGTGCGCACAAATCAAAATAGGGATAAAAAAAGGAAGTGCTGTCCGCAGCATGGCTCCGGAACAACACTTCCTTTTCATTCAACTGGTCAACACATGCAACATAGCCTGGTTGCTCAAACTGCGGGGGAACACTCGCGCCATCAGCGGAGAAAGAGTGCACCGCCGCAATTCAACACAGAAAGACCATACCACCAGTTATTTTTTTGAGCCCTTGGAATCCTGAGCTGCCACGCCTTTTTCCAGCTCGGCAAGCACTGCCTGAGTCAGATCGACCTGGTTTTTCCCGGCATAGACGATATTGGCGGTCACTGCATCGAAGACGTAATCATACCCTTCGCGCTCACCGATCTGCTGGATGACCTTGACGATCTTCTGGCGGATGGGCTCGAGCAGTTTGGCTTCTTCCTGCAGAATCTGACCCTGGGGGCCCCATTTTTCCTGCTGGAACTGTTGCAGCTTGACAAAGAGCTGCTGGATTTCCTGCTCGCGCTCGGCTTTTTTCTGCGGGCTGAGCAACAGACTCTGGGTTTCCAATTTGTCGCGCAGATCCTGGATTTCCTTCTGCATACTCATGGCTTCCTGCTCCCAGCCTTTCTGCAGCTCTTCGAGCTGCTTGCGTACATCCTGAACTTCTTTATAGTTCTCCAGGATTTGCTGGGAATTGAGATAAGCAATTTTAAGCTGTGCCACAGCCTGGCCTGCTGCCAGAAACAGCACCAATGCCAACGTTCCGAAAATGACTTGAAGCTTTTTCACGAGACCTCCAAAATGATTCATTGAATAGACCAGTGCAGATGCTGCACCTGAACTGTGCGCCGTCATCAGACGGCACTCCCTCCTTGAATTGTATTCCATAAACTTTTTCTGACCGGTTTGGCCAGCAAAACGATATATCAAAGACAAGCAGCTATCCCGCTCGCCTGTACTCCGGTATCGGGTATCGCACCGGCCGGGATGCGCAAAGATGCAGCATGCCCGGAGCAACGGTTGAAGAGATACAGCCATGCATCAAACAGCACTTTCCAGCCTATCAAAACTGCTGGCCGAAGACGAAGTGCGGCTTCCAGCTTCCGGTTATGGTACCGTCCGGGTTGATCGTATTGTCGAAGCCATAAGCATAGTCAAAGCCGAGCATGCCGAGCATGGGCATGAATACACGCGCGCCGAACCCTGCTGATCGCTTGAGGCGGTACGGGTTGACATCTTTGTAGTTCACCCAGGTGTTGCCTGCCTCAGCAAAGGCGAGCAGATAGATCGTCGGGTTGGGCGAAACCGGGATGCGGATCTCGGCGTTGTATTTCAGCAATGCTCGCCCACCGACACGATCGCCGTTGCCACTGAGCGGATCGTTATACCCCCGCAGCGGAATGGAACGCGTCAACCCTTCCCCACCGAGGAAGAAGTTGTCAAGATAAGGAATTCTTCCCTGAGAACCAAATTCATTGATCGCACCCAGTTCAAAATTGGTTCGGAAGACAAGCTTCCACCACACCGGCGTGTACCACTCGGCTTTGAAATGATGTTTATGGTAGCCGACGTTTCCGCCCAGAATACCACCGGCGACTTCTGTCGAAAGAGAAAACTTCGAGCCCTGGGTCGGGAACTCCACACGGTCCAGACTGTTACGCGAAATGATCTGAGTGATGCCGCTGGTCGTCAGGGGCCACTGCTCGGTAACGATCCCGGACGGGTTGTTGTTGAGAATGAAATCTGAAAAGTCAGACAGCTCGGTGCGATCGATACGATAAATCCAGTCACCGCGGAAGTAGTTGTCCGGCCAGCGGAATCGCCGTCCGAGGCGCAGGGTTCCGCCACGGGATTTTTGCCGGTACCCGATATAAAAAGGGTCGCGGCTGGTATCATAGAAACTGAATCCGGCAAGAGTTGGCGTATCGAACAACCACGGCTCAGTAAAGTTGATCTGGAAAGACTGATAATAGCGACCAAAGTTCCAGTCAAAACCGAAGCGCTGGCCATTGCCGAACAGGTTGTTCATCGCCACACCGACGCTGCCGATGATGCGGTCGCGCTCACTCCACCCGGCCGACATGTTCGCTGTACTGGTACCGCGTTCTTCCACCTCAAAAACGACATCGATGTGCTCGTTATCAACCGGCTGTATATTCGGCACGACGTTGGAAAAATAGTTGAGCACCCAGACCTCCCGCTGGCTGCGCATGAGCAGAGCTTTGCTGAACACCTGGCCGGGGAACATGTACAGCTCACGCCGGATCACTTTATCCTTGGTCTGCGTATTGCCGACGATCTGGATTTTGCGGATTTTTACCGCTTTGGCTTCGTTGATCAGGTAGTGGATATCGACCGTATCCGCGCCGGCGGGAATTTCCTGCGGGATGATGTTGGCATAGATGTAGCCCGCGTCATAGTACAGAGTCCCGAGTTTTTCCTGGACAGATTCCTCGAGTTTTTTCGAGCTGTAGGTGTCCCCTTTTTTAAATCCGACGATCTCGAGCAGTTGCTCGTCGGTATAGAGCTCATTGCCCTCGAAGGTGATGTCCCCAAACGTATAGCGCGTGCCCTCGTTCACCCAGATATCGATGAACATGTCTTTTTTCTCCGGGCCATAGTAGAGGGAGTCACGCACGATCTCAGCATCGCGGTAGCCTTCGGAACGATAAAAATCGAGCACGAGTTTTTTGTCCTCTTCGAACTTCTCCGGATCGAAATCCGCGCCGCGCCACCAGGTGTCTTCTTTGATCTCCTTCATCTGCTTGCGCAGTTTGCGGTCGCTGAAACGCTCGTTACCATGAAAGGTAATCTTCTCAACCTGTACTTTGTTGCCTTCACGGATTTTGAAGCGCACGATAACCCGGTCGCTTTTTTCTGATTCTGACGGCAGAATCTCAGATTCAATCTCCGCAAGCAGATACCCCTTCTCGCGATAGAGCTTGAGCATTTGCCTGCGCACCTGGTTGATCTTGGCCGGTCCGACTAACATACCCGGGAAAAAAGTAATCTCCTTTTCGAGATCCTTTTTTTTGATCTTTTTATTTCCTTCGAGCTGAACCTTCTCCAGTCGGGGCAATTCTTCAACTTTGATTTTCAGATACACCGATGAGCCGACTTCCCGCTCGAGGATGATCTGAATATCGCTGAACATGTCCAGACTCCAGAGGCGGCGGATAGCGTTCTGGATATCATCAGCAGAGATAGTCGTTCCCACCGTCAACCCGGAAGTGACCTTGATCAGGTTGGCGTCTGCGGTTTTATTGCCTTCAACCGACAGACCGAGAACTTTTGCTTTGCGGGCGGTTTGGGAGTGAAGAGAGGGAATCGCGCTGATTGTAAAAAGAAAAATAAAACAGAAAAACAACTGTTTTTTGCTGGTCATCGATTATACCTGTTACACCTGTTTTTTTCCAAAAAATTGCGCCAAAGTACAAAAGATCAAACTCAAAGTAAAGCAAAAAGTTCGCTGCTAAATCGGGTGGCTGTCTTTGCGGCTGATGGTGGGAAAGAGCCACAGCCCAAAAGCCAATTTTCGTGAACTCTGCGCAAGCCATCCCGAAACGATACTATTTTATCGGAAAAGAATAGCGCAACAAAATGTTTTTGTCATCCTTTTCCTGTGTCAGCAGCGGGTTATAATCCAGTCCGATCTGCAACAGCAAAGCCGGATTAAAACGATACTCCAGCCCGAGGGTATGGCGCAGTCCGAGGGTGTTTTCCGGTAGCTGGTATGTCTTATCCAGCGTGGTGATCTGTCCGGTATAGAGCAGAAACATCCGGCTGGACAGATACTTGCCGACGGTGAGCTGGGTGCTGTTCAGCAGGGCCAGCCGTAAGTCAGGATCAGCGGCCTGGTTCATCAGCAGAAAATTTCGGGTCAGCCGGGAGTTCAGCCGCACCATATCCAGCCCGAGGGAGCGCTCCAGACTGCGCTCAACGGGCCGCAGCAAAGGACGGATGAGCAGGTTTTCCGTGCCCACGGTAATCATGTCCTGCATCCGTACCCGCGAGGCTTTGTCCGCGGTGTACCCGAGCAGGGAAAGAACCTGCATCTGGGAGCTGTTATACGCCGGGTTTTCAGACTCGAGTTTGAAATAGGTGTTCTCAAGCCGGCCCCGGCTGCTGAACTCGCCCGTCGCAGGGTCCCGGGCATAGGACTTGAGATAGACATACTGCCGGGTAGAATCCGGAACCGTGGTCCATGCCTTGCCAGACACGACAGGGTCAAGACTGCTCTTATCCCACTCAGCGCTGAATTTATCGACACGGAAGTTCAGATCGAGGTATTCAATCGTACCGCGTGTGGATTCGACCTTGCCGATGATACGAAAACTGCTGCTGTCCGGGCCGGCATCTTCCTGCTGATCGGCCAACTGTTTAACCCAGAAAGCATAGGCATTGCTATCCTGCTCTACACCATTAACCCGTACAGGTATGTCGCCATTTGCAGCCGCAACTGTGCTGCTCTCTGCCTTGCCGAAAATCAACGAATCGATCTCGACCTGCTGCTTGCTCCAGATTTCATCCGGCCGGCCGAGTACACCAAGAAAGTGCAGTTCGCTGACCTGATCATCGATACCGATATTGATATAGACTTTGTCGATACCGATACCGGAGGTGATATTGGTGACATAGCGATTATCCCTCCCGGCGACAGCGAGTACATCCCAGTAGCCGTAGAGCAAAATATAATCGAGCAGGGGATTCACCGGCTCATCGCTGATTTCAAAGGGGTAGCTGATATTGACATTATTCATGACCACGCTGCCCCGAAAAACCGGACGCCGCCACGGGCCGCCCACCCAGAAGCCTGCCTCATATTCTGCCTGCCCGCCCTCCGTGGCTACACGCATGCCCTGGATGGTGAAACGGCCGACATCCCCCTTCGGCATGATACCCGGAATATTCAGGGGCAGGCCTTTTGGCCCGGAGTTCACCTGCAGCGTGCCCAGACTCATCCAATCCTCATCGATAACCAACGGCCTGCCCAGTTCTCCCACGACAACCGGTGCATTGCGATAGTTGCGGACACTGATCTCCTCATCGCCGATACGGCCGCTCATGTGATCGATAGCGATGAAATCATCTTCGGTATGAACTGCTGCCGTGATATCTTCGATCCAGTCCGTCACCTCTGCGAGGCGAACCCGGCCGTCATGCATCTCCAACTCAGAATCAAACAGGCGAATGGCGTCATACGGCCCCTGCAGGCCGAGACGCAGCCGCCCGTAGCTCGATGATTGCAGGACAACATCGGTCAGATAGTGCAAATCAGCGAGGAAATTACCCTCCCCTTCGAGCATGAGGCGCAGTGAATCTTTACCATTGAACGGGAAGTAACCGCTGCCCTGCAGCATATACTGGTCATTGCTGATATAGCTCACGCTTGCGGCCTTGAGCCCGGCAAAAGAGAACAATGAGGGCTCTGCACTGCTCCCGGGTACGCCGAAATCGACGATGAATTCATCAAAAAGAAACCAGAGGACATTGCCTTTGTTCGCCCGCAAAGAACCGTACACCGGAACAGGCCAGCTCGCCCCCTTGAAACGGGCGTCGATACTCATTTCTCCGCCGACGATGCTGTCCTGCCCGGTAATGGCGACGAGCAGTTCGTTGGCATCGAGTTTATCAGCCTGCAGCTCGAGATCGATATCAAAAGGCGAAAAGCTGACACCACCGCTCAGGGCCGCGTATGGTTTTTCATTGTAGAGCAGTGCTGCCTTGTTGATGACGAGACTATCCTTATCAGCCTGCAACGCCAGCTCGCCGTTAAACCGCCCGATGCCGTTAAACATGCCGTTAATCAGCCAGGCTTCGGCTGTCAGCCTGGGTGTATCAACCGTGCCGTCGAGTTTGACGCGGCCGGCAAGCACACCGCCGGCTTTTCGCTTCCGGTTTCCGGCTTTATCGAGCAGCTCGCCGATATCCACCCCTGAGAGGCGCAGCTCGCCGGAGACCGAGCGATCATCGACGAGAGCGACACGCAGCTCACCATCGAGCCAGTAGCGGTTCCCGATCCGGGTAAACTGAATGCTGCTGTCTGTCTTACTGCCCTGGAAAGCGACCGCGAGCCCGTTTTCTTTTCCGGGCTGCAAAAAGATGTTGCCATCAAGCGAGTACTGCCTCGGCTGCCCGCTCTCTTTGATCGCCATAAAAACCAGGGACAGCTCGGGTCTGTCAGTTTTTTTATCGCGTACGATGATATCCAGTGCAACGGAATCCTGCACACCCGACACCGCAGTTTCCAGATGATAGGTCTCCTGCAGTCGTTCGGGATATCCGATGCCGAGCAATCGCGCCAGATGGCCGGCATGCGTGACGTGCAGATCATACTCCGGATTGCTGAAAACATCATCGATCCGGCCTGTTACAGCCACGGGCAATGTCGTTGCCCTGGCGCTGAAGTCGAGCCGCCGTGATTCGAGCACGATTTTACCCAGCAGGCGTCTTTTTTCTGCACCCGGATCGTTCAAATCCATGCTGAAGGTCCCATCCACACGTGGTGAGGCCAGTGGGCCTGTCACTTTTGCCGTCAGGCCGCCTGTCCGGCGCGGGCTGGAAAAAGGCAGAGCCGGCTGGATGATATCGAGAAAATTCCCGTTCGCCACCAGAACAGCATCGACGCTGTAGGGTTTGCGGGTAAAATTCATCGTGCCGAACCCTTCGAGACTCAGACTCTGGTTGTGCGCATGCACCTGCTGTATTGAAAGCAGCGAGTTGCTGAATTCCAGCAGGAAAGCGACATCTCTGAGCTCACGCTTACCGGCAATCACGACTTTGTCAGCCCGGAATGCACCGCTGAGACTGGGAACGCCGAGGCTGTCGAGGAAGGAAATCGCCACCGTACCGGTACCGCTGAGAGGGATGGAAATTTTCGGATAGACCCGCCGGAGAAAACTCTCGATATCGAGCTGTACGGATTCACTGTAAAGATAGGTCTCTGGTTTGAAAATATTGCTGACCTCGCCGGTGAGAATAAATGGTGAACCATTGAGCCGGTACTCCCCCTGCTCGATGTGCAGATCAAAGTTATTCAACAATACGGTCAGGTTGATATCGCTGAAATCGAGGTTGGCGTCACGAACTTTCATCCGGCCGTCGTGCATCTCGAGTTTGCCGGTAAGTTCATAACCGGTGCCGTCTGCATTTTCGCTGAAGCGGATTTTACCGGAAAAAACACCACCCCGGGCTTCGATATATTCCGGCTGGAAGATCGGCAGCATGCGTGAAAAGTCATAATCCTTCAGCTCAACGACGAGAGAATCGATGGCACCGCTGCTCAGGTCCCCCCCTGCCTTGATCATCGCGCTGTACTCATCCGACGTAAAGGGTATGCCTGCCAGCCGGGCAACGATTTTCTGATTTTCGCGGGTTTCCAGCCAGCCGTTGATTCCGCGCAACATGGTGAGGGTTGTGTCGGCGATAAAGCGTGTCCCGAGGGTACCGGTGTACAGAACTTTGCCGTTACTGATGCTGATCTTTTCCAAAAAACCGGCGGAACGCACGATTTTCTTATACTGTTTTTGGATTTCGGAAATCAGTTCGGGGTCAAAGCTGGGGGAGGCAGTGCTGTCCTGCGGGCTGCTGGTGAGCATCAGCACGGGCTCGGTAAAAATGATGTCGTTGCCGGTTTTCTCCAGCTTCATGCCACCTTTGATGAAACTGGCGAGGCTGTAACCCAGGGAGATTTCGCGGATGCGCAGAGAAAACGAGCGCCCCTCAGGCCGATATACCACACCCTGCAGGCGCAGTGTACCGAGACGGAGCCTGACATCTTCCACCGTAACTTCGTCACCGAAGGCAGTGGTGATATAGCCGTGTATTTTATGCTGCAGCTTCTTTTCGACTTCCAGCACCTGCCAGCCGTAATACAGACCGGCGGAGAGAAGTGCGAGCACAGCGAGGGTGATGACGAATAGTTTGCGTTTTTTCATTGTTCCCGGGTCAGCAGAGAATGTATCCTCTGCCTCAGGTCAAATTTTGTCGGTTTTGGGCAAAACCTTGATCAGCATCCCGCGCCCGTGCGTGTTGCTTCTCTTGTCTGCTGCGGGACACAGCGTATGACAAAATACAAATCCCGAACAATGTTGTCGTCAGCCTGAAATTCTTCACGCCATACAACGAGCAGGCCGAGCAGCCGGAGAAAAGCATAAACCCGATTGCGACACAGCACTACGCTGCTCACAAGGAAAGCAGGGATAACGGCTCGTGTTCATCATTCGATGCACAGGCAGACCAGGTGAAAAACCACAGCATGGCGAGTAAACCGGATAACCAGAACGTTTCGTACCTATGCTGTTGATCATCTTTTTGATTACACTGATAACCTTCTGAAGGAGACGATCGCTGATCCTGTTCTACCTGTGCGCGGAACTATCGCAGAAACAACGCAGAACAGCAGCTTTGCGGCGGCTCAGCGTGATGAGCTTTATTTCAACCTGTTCAGAGTCGTTCCGGTTCCCGGCCACCGGTAGAAAGGTACCGGGTTCATCCCTCTTTTGCAGGTTTTTCCTGTTGAATTTGTTCGCTGACTTTTCCAAAGCGCCGTTCGCGGTTCTGGTAGTCGCGTATCGCCAGGAGAAACTCCTGTGCACGGAACTCAGGCCAGAATGTGCTGGTCACAAAGATTTCGGTATAAGCGAGCTGCCAGAGTAAAAAATTACTCAACCGTAATTCACCACTGGTGCGGATGAGCAGGTCGGGATCAGGCAGGGAGGCAGTGTACAGATGGTTGGAAATAAGCTGCTCGTCAACATCTGTTGCCGAGAGTTCGCCGCGCTCGGCCCTGGCGACGATCTCCCGGACAGCATCCGTCAGTTCGCGGCGACTGCTGTAACTCAGGGCGAGAATGAGCGTGAGACCGGTGTTGTTTTCCAGATAATTGATCGCCTGGAGCATCCCCTGTCGTGCGAGGAACGGGAGATCTTCCAGACGCCCGATCGTCTGCAATCGGACATTGTTCCGGTTCAGCTCTTGCATCTCGGAGCGAATCGTTTTCATCAGCAGCGACATCAGTGCACTGACTTCGCCTTTCGGGCGGTTCCAGTTTTCAGTCGAGAAAGTGTACAGTGTCAGGTACCTGATGCCTAATTCGCCGGCAATGCGCACCACCTCCCGGACCGAATTGATCCCTTCCTTGTGCCCTTCGACACGATCGAGCTGGCGCTGTTTTGCCCACCGGCCATTGCCATCCATAATAATAGCAACATGTTCGGGCAGGTTCCCGGCCTGTAAAATTTCCTCGATGAATTCGTTTTGGTCTTGTATCACTGTCGCCTCAGTTCCTTTACCACCAAAAATATGAATTTTACCGCAAATTCACCTGAAAGTCAAGGGAAATTGCGGACGCTAGAACGGGAGAAAATGCTGACATGGAAATGGTGTGCAGATACATGCCTGCAACACAGCCGCGGACAAGGAACAAACCGGGGCAGCCAATGAGCTGAATATTAAAATACAGCCACGAAAAAGAAAATCAGGTCACAACCCTTGCATTTGCCTTTTTTTCTGCGTTATTTCGTGCCGCTGCCAAATGAATGAGCACAACCTGCCCTTCTTCCCTTCATCAATCTATAACACAGGATGTGTTACACGATTCCCGGCGCATGTGCAATCCCGTACAACTGCGCCCACGTGTGCCTTTTCATTTTCCACCCCACAAAATCAGGAGGTTTTGCATGAAACGCTCTCACACCACGGACCTGGACTACATCGAGATTCTGCCTGCGGCTTCTCCGGCCATGAAGGAAAAGGTCGAAAAGCTGGTCAGCTCATCTACCAATCTCAACGCGGTGATCGCCAGCCTGGACCGAGAAACCGGCACGTATGAGATCATTTTGCAGGGCACACTTGCTCAGCATATTCAAGTGCATCA
>WFTM01000473.1 GCA_015485525.1 Candidatus Zhuqueibacterota bacterium
AACTACGAAGGGTATGTCGCGCTGCGGCGTTTTGCTCTTCTCCTCGGTGGCCTGGCCTCAGCATTGCTGATGCTCATCGCCTTTACCCCTCTGTCCGATATCTGGTTTCAGCGCATCTCAGGCCTGCCGGAAGACCTGGCGCACTTTGCCCATTTGCCGACGCAGATAATCAGTATCATTCCATTTTTTGCTGTATGGTTGTCTTTTCAGCGCTCGCTGATGGTGACTGCGCACAAAACCCGCTTTGTCACTGTAGCAACCGGCCTCGAAGTCGCCGGCATCATCATCGTGCTGTTTCTGCTGATCCGCTTTTCTGAAATGACCGGAGCCACGGCCGCGATGCTGGCCTTTATCATCGGCAGGCTGATTTCGATATCTTATTTTGAGATCATCAGGCGTATGCTGATGGGTGGGATTTTAGGGAAGGTGGCGAGAATTTAGTCTGCTTCGGTCGCTGTGGCACCGGTGGAACGTGCTGGGAAATCGAGGTCTCCTGGTAGTACTACGAAGAACAGAAGTAAAAATCATTGCCGGCACTTCCTGCATGGGACTCTGTTTATGCTGGCAGCAGCCAGAGACAATGGCAGAACAAGTGGGGGCACGTTTTTAAACAAAGTCTGACTATGATCGGTGCTGTAACGCGACATTCATGTCGCGAAGCACAGCACGTCTTCATATCCTGCATTATTCTCGCAGAGACGCAGTGAGCGCAGAGAAAGAATTCCGGGTATCCAGTTAACTCAGCAATCCAGGCCAGCTCAGATACCGGCATGTGTCATTCCGGCCGAGCGCAGCGCCGTGCCGGAATCTCATCTTTTCGGGCTCGTGCCGAAGTCGGGGAGATTCCGGTCTTCCCCTGCGGGGAAACCGGAATGACCGTTCGGGGGTAGGCACGTGCTGTTGTCACACGGTCTGCTTGAAAAAATGCAACCCTGCTGAGTTAAGTGGATAACCAGAAGAAAGAATGGTTAATTTCTGCTAAAACAATAAACTGCGTGCTCTGCGTCACTGCGAGATATACAAGTCTTTCGAAAACTACGTTTGAAAGGATTAAAAGCTGTAACATGTAAAATATTAATAGTTACGCCTACTCTTAAAGTGTTTTGTAAATAATGCAGGATATGAAATTTGACTGTCATCCCGGCTATCCTTTTGTAAAAAATGTTGATTTATGGATAAGCCGGGATGGCAATCGGGGGATAAAAAAGCAGTCGGGCCGCGGTTCTCCGGTTACTTCCCGGCCACCGCTGTTTTGACCATTTCGGTGATTTCGTCCTGTATCGATCCCGGCATGGTCATGTTTTTCATGAATGCCCATTTACCGGCATCCTCGAAGTACATCTTCATGCGATACATGACGTAGGGAACGGTGACCACGACGTTGTCCTCATTTTGCGCAACAACGACTTCGATAGGATAGGCAGCAGCATGAGCGATGCCCGGGCATTTGAAGTTTTTACGCTTTTTATCAGCTCCCGCTCCGACGATGCTGAACGACTTCGAATCCATCGGTGTGCCAGTGACTCCGAAAATGGTCATGTTATATGCCGGCAGAGGCACTTCATAGGCCATGTGCATACCCCAGGTTGCTCCGGTTCCCTGAAAGGCGGTGCGAACCTGCTCAACGGTGCCATCCAGAGAACCTCCGGGGATGGTCATGATATCCTCGAGCTGATCGCTGAATTTTCCTCCGGCCATCACTCCCATAGTTTTACCGATATAGCCTTTTTTACGTACCTGGCCATACTGGCGATCACTGCTTTCGCCGGTAACCGCACCGGATAGTGCTGTGCGCAACGCTTCTTTGTGTTCGGCAGAGAGAGCATCGAATTTTTCGTCATCCATCATCACGGTGCGGTTGATGGAAACCGTGTTGACGATGGAGAGGTTCAAGCCGTTTTCGTCCTCAAACAGGGTCACCCGGTCGAGCAGGGCATAGGGCGCTGTGCGTCTGTTTGCCTGCAGCAGAGTTTCGGCGTAGGTTGAATCATAAAGTACGAAAACGCGCGCGCGATACTCACATCCTTCCGGCGTTCCGGCGTCCACGGCAGCAACCACATCCCAACCGTTCTGTTGCACAGCCTCACTGATCGCGGTGGCCACCTCATCAAAGTCGCCCTGGATTTTCTGTGCGACGAATTCATAAACCCCCTGTTTTTTGGCTGGCATGGCCTTTTGTGCCATCAGACCGGTGCTGAAAAAAAGAATACTGCACAGCAGGAACAAACGTGCGATTTTCATTTCTAACCTCCACAGAATAAGAAGCCACCCCGGCCGTTCGGCGCGGCTTTGGGGTGGCGGTTATCTTCGATAAGCGTGATCAGAAGGTGAAACTGACTTCCAGCTCCCACTGATCCATGCGCAGCTCGATCGTCTGCTGGCCAGGGGCCTCCATCGGGTTGGCACCGGAAACTGTGCCTTCAAACGCACGGACGATAGCCACGTTCAGCGATTTGCTTTCGCTCATCGCCCGGCTGAAGCCAACCGTGAGGTGGTTCGAGGTCACACCCGGGG
>WFTM01000474.1 GCA_015485525.1 Candidatus Zhuqueibacterota bacterium
CCAGTTAACTCAGCAAACCGGGCTCCGCTCAGATACCGGCATCTGTCATTCCGGCCAAGCGCAGCGCAGTGCCGGAATCTCATCTTTTCCGGCACGTGCCTGAGTCAGGGAGATTCCGGTCTTCCCCTGCGGGGAAACCGGAATGACAGATCTGGTGCAGGCATGTGCTGTGCTCTGGCGATTGGCTGCAAAAATGCAACGTTGCTGAGTTAAATGGATAGCCAGAAGGGTTCTTACGGTGTATCGAGCTGACTCAGGATAAAACGTGTATCATGCGTGATCTATCGTGCCTGCACGGCTGCGTCAGTGATCATCAAGCCACACGATTTGCAGAAGAGCGACCAAAAAAAATGCGAAATTTTGTTGAAAAAAGATTACCTTGTGCTGTGTCCGGGAAATCCCATACACAGGCCGGGACTGTGAATAACCGAACGATCCACACATGGTGTGGGTAGGGTCATGAAGAAGATGTATGAATTTTTGGGCTGAACCTCTCCCCGGAATTTTTCGATCCAACACTGTATTCACAATATACCCCGGGCTGTATCTACAGTCAGCAGGCCCGGTTCAGAAGCTCGACGAGGCATATCATGAATGAAGGAAAATTCAGAGTGGCGGTCGTGCAGGCCGCTTCGGTTTTTGCTGATAGTGCAGCAAGTACGGAAAAGGCTGTTGCTCTCCTGCGCCAGGCTGCGGGCAACGGTGCGGAATTGATACTGTTCCCTGAAGCTTTTCTCTCCGGCTACCCGCGCGGGATCACTTTTGGTACTGTCGTGGGCAGCAGGTCAGAGCAGGGCAGAGAGCTCTTCGCACGTTATCAGGCGTCGGCGATCACCATCCCCGGCCCGGAAACCCGGGCACTGGCCGAAGCTGCCGGGGAAGCAGGTGTTTTCCTCGCCATGGGCGTGATTGAAAAAGATGCCGGCAACCCCCTGGGCACGCTGTACTGCACATTGCTGTACATCGATGAATCCGGTACAGTGGCCGGCAAACACCGCAAAATTAAGCCTACGGCGGCAGAGCGGATTATCTGGGGTGAGGGAGACGGGTCGGATTTTCAGGCCCATAACGCCGGGCCGGCACGTGTTGCGGGTTTGATCTGCTGGGAAAACTACATGCCGCTGGCACGCATGGCTCTGTATGAACAGGGTGTCACCGTCTATCTCGCACCAACGGCTGACAATCGTGACAGTTGGCTGGCTACGGTCCGGCACATCGCCTGCGAAGGGCGCTGTTACGTGTTGTCCTGCAACCAGTTTTTCACTCCAGAGGCCTATCCCGAGGCGTTTCGTGCCGGGCTTGAATATGATACCAGCCAGCCGTTTTGCCGTGGCGGCAGCGCGATCATCTCGCCTGCGGGTGAGGTGCTCTGTGGGCCGGTCTATGACAAAGAGGAGATCCTGTACGCAGACCTCGATCTCACCGCGGTTGCCCGCGCCCGCTTTGATTTTGATGCGATCGGTCATTACAACCGGCCGGATATTTTTGAGTTCAGGGTAAAATGAAAAAAAACAGCGATTCCGTTTATGCGCGTTTTGTCACAGCGCTGAAGGAAAAATGCGGCATTTCAGGCGGCAGAATCGTGGTGGCTTTCTCCGGCGGGCCGGACTCTCTGGCTCTGCTGCATCTTCTCCGGCGGGCCAGCATGGAGCTGGCGCTCGAAGTGGTGGCTGTGCACATCAATCATGGTTTGCGTGCTGCTGCTGAGGAAGACCAGTCGTTTTGTGAACAGGTTTGCCGGGACTGGAACCTGCCTTTGATCTGCGATACCCTCGATACCCTCACCGAGGCCAGGACACACAAGATCAGTATCGAAACAGCAGCCCGCGACGGCCGCTATCGATTGCTCTCGCATTATGCCCAGACGCACCATGCCGTCGCCATCGCGCTGGGGCACACGATGAATGATCAGGCCGAAACTGTGCTGGCAAACATCCTGCGTGGTACGGGCGTGCGCGGCCTTGCCGGGATGACCTGGCGCTGGAATAATCGTATCCGGCCGTTGCTCGGCTTCCAGCGTGAAGAGCTGTTAAACTATCTTCAAAACGAGGGCTTGCAGTGGCGAACGGACGAAACCAATGAAAGTCCGGCATATACCCGCAACCGGATCAGGCATTCCCTGTTGCCGAAGTTGCAGGAAGAGTTCAACCCGAAAATCATCACGGCTCTCGCTCACCTGGCAGCCAACGCAGCAGATGCGGATGAATGGCTTCGGCGCGAGACCGGAGAGGCGTTGCAGCACTGCCTTCTGTTCAGCAGTGAAAAGAAAATTGTGCTTGATATTCATCGATTTTCGAGCTATTTTAGCTCGGTTCAGAAGCACGTCGTCAGGGAAGCGCTTGAGCGTATCAGCCGCGGGGAATACAGGGCGGATTTCACGGATATGCAGCGCGTACAGGAGCTGCTGTCGCACGGGCGTATCGGCAAGAAAGTTTCTTTCGGCAAGCAGTGGGAGCTGCTTCTGGATCACGGCTGCATCGTGATCCGGACACAAGAACAGCAAGCCTATACCAGGCGGTGCAAACGCGGAGAAAAGGTAACGATTCCGGGCATCGGTGAAGTGACGGTTTCAGCACCCATGCCGCGACCTGCAGACCTGCATCTGCCGCCATCGCGATTTGAGCAGCTTGTCGATGCCGATGAGGTAAAAGGAGAAATTATCATACGTTCGGTCCTTCGTGGAGATCGATTCCATCCTCTTGGAGCAGGAGGTACAAAAACCCTCAGCAATTTCTTTACCGACCGCAAAATCCCTTTGCATGTGCGGGGAGAAATTCCTCTCATCACCTGTGATGCCGGTATAATCTGGGTTGTGGGTCAGCAGATTGACGACCGATTCAAAGTGACCACCCAAACCACTTCCCTTCTGCATTTAGCTTTCAAGGAATTCACTCTGTGAGTATCAAAACAAACGAAATTATTGATGATGCCGATCATATTTTGATCACCCGGGACCGTATTCAGGAGAAAGTAAAAGAGCTCGCTGAAATAATTTCGGCGGATTACAGAGACAAAGTTCCGGTGATGGTTTGTGTACTCAATGGCAGTTTCATGTTTTTTGCTGATCTGGTCCGCGAACTGCGTATCGATTGCGAAGTTGACTTTATCAAGATCAGCAGCTACGGCGATGCCATGAAGTCATCTGGAACGGTCACCATAAAGAAAAATGTCGATTGCCACCTCGAAGGCAGGGATGTGATCATCGTCGAAGATATCATCGAGAGCGGCCTGTCGGTGCAGTTTCTTCGCGAACATCTGCAGAAAATGAACCCAAAGTCCATTCGCTTCGTTTCATTGCTTATCAAACAGGGTACTGCTGAAGTGGACTATGAGTGCGAATACTACGGCTTTACCATTCCGAACCGTTTCGTCATCGGCTACGGCCTCGATTATGCACAGAAATTACGCAACCTGCCTGCAGTCTATCTGATGCCGAATTCGGAATAAAGCATATCATCTGCTGGTTGTCTGCGATACTTGATGAGCCATGCAGAAACGATCTGCAATCGAAAAAAACAGAGAACAAGATTTTTCAATTCTACCGACTTCCCTTGCACGAAGCGTTCATTTGTGAACAGAGCGGTAAATAAGGGACCATGAACCGGGCGGGGGAAAGAGTGCGTCGAGATTTTTCGGGCAGAAATTCAAATCACTTATGCTATAGATTAATGGTGTAATCCCTATGGATGCAAACAATTCTTCAAGAAATACAGATAACAAAAACAAAAAAGACGATAATTTCCAGTGGTCGAAAGCCTCCCGGACTCTGATGATCTGGCTGGCTATTTTTATTGTCAGCATCTGGTTTACGATGCAGGTGGGCAATACGGGTGCACAGGTCAAGCCTGTGAGTTATACCGAGTTTAAAAGCATCCTCGAGCAGGGCAGCATCGAAAAAGGAGTTGCAGAAGGCCGGGAATTTACCGGTACTTTGCGCCAGCCCATCGACTTCAACGGGCGCACGTTCGAACGCATTTCTGTCACCCTCCCTGAAGAGCTCACCTTCGATATCGTCAATGAATGGCAAAGCAAGTATGATTTTGAGCTCGAAATTCGTGAGAAATCCATGGATTGGGGCGGCTATCTGGTCAGCCTGTTGCCATGGATTTTGCTGGCGGCTGTCTGGCTTTTTTTCCTGCGCAGGATGCAGGGCGGAGGCGGGGCTCGCGGCATTTTTAACTTTGGGCGCTCCAAAGCAAAAATGCTCAATGAAAATCATCCTCGTGTCACTTTTGAAGATGTCGCCGGTGCTGATGAAGCCAAGCAGGAGCTGAGCGAAATCATCGAGTTTTTGCGCGAGCCGGAAAAATTTCAGAAACTGGGTGGCCGCATCCCCAAGGGTGCACTTCTTCTCGGGCCACCGGGAACGGGTAAAACCCTGTTGGCCAAAGCAGTTGCCGGGGAGGCCGGTGTACCGTTTTTCAGCATGTCTGGTGCTGATTTTGTCGAAATGTTCGTCGGCGTCGGCGCCTCGCGTGTGCGTGATCTTTTCGAGCAGGGTAAGAAGCATGCGCCCTGTATCATTTTTATCGATGAGGTCGATGCCGTCGGTCGCCATCGCGGTGCGGGCCTTGGCGGCGGGCATGATGAACGCGAACAAACCCTGAACCAGCTTCTGGTCGAGATGGATGGCTTTGAGTCCAATGAGGGGGTCATTCTCATCGCGGCAACCAACCGACCGGACGTGCTCGACAGCGCCCTTCTGCGACCGGGGCGTTTCGACAGACAGGTCGTCGTCGATTTGCCTGATGTCCGGGGTCGTGAGGGAATTCTGAAGGTACACACACGCAACATCGCCATCTCCCGTGATGTTGATCTCAAGGTTCTGGCTCAGGGCACTCCCGGTTTCTCCGGAGCCGATCTCGCAAATATGGTCAACGAGGCCGCCCTGCTGGCAGCCCGGCGCAACAAGCGCATCGTCGATATGCGTGATTTCGAAGACGCGAAAGATAAAGTGATGATGGGTGCTGAGCGCAAATCGATGATTCTCAGCGATGAAGAGAAAAAGCTCACAGCCTATCATGAGGCTGGGCATGCGCTGGTGGCAAAGTACACACCCGGCTCCGATCCAGTGCACAAGGTCACCATCATCCCGCGCGGTCGCGCCCTTGGCGTAACGACCTATCTGCCCATCGACGAGCGCCACACCTATTCGAAATCCTATTGTGAGAATCTCCTCGTGCACATGCTGGGCGGGCGTGCTGCTGAGCAGATCGTTTTTAAAGAAGTGACCAATGGTGCGGCCAACGATCTTGAGCGTGCGACGGAACTTGCACGTAAAATGATCTGTGAATGGGGTATGAGTGATCGCGTCGGGCCGATGACGTATGGCAAGAAAGAAGAAGAGATTTTTCTGGGTAAAGAATTCGCACGCCATCGTGATTACAGCGAACAAACGGCGCAGATTCTCGATGAAGAGCTGAAAAGCCTGATCAGCAAAGCTGATGAGAAAGCTAAGAAAATACTCAACAAGCATGTGGATATCCTGCATGCTGTTGCCGATGCGTTGCTGGAGCGTGAAATGCTCAATGGTGACGAGATCGACCAGATCATGCGTGGTGAAACACTGGCGCCCAAAGCGAGAACCAACGGCGCGCCGGTTGCTGAAGACGTTGCCGGGCAGAAATTTACAGCTGCAGCTGATGAAACCGCTGCTGATCCTGCAGAAGGCGGCGATGAGGAGTAACCTGCTTTTCCCATTGCTTGCAAAGCGACACGGGCTTGCGCACAGCTGTGATGTGAGCGCAAATCGGGTAACCTTCCACAAAACATGAATCAGCTCTGCTGCGTTTTGCGGTTATACATCATGTTCCGCATTTTTGTATCATGCCCTCAGGCACCGCAGGGGAGCTGTAAATTGTTCAGTTGAGAGAATTTTTGAATTTCAGGTCAGGATATGCCAGAGATTTCGGGACGAACAGCGTAGGATGATGCCTCAAAGTGTAGTCAGTATAGTCTTGTTTGCCGTGTGGGTGGTTGCCATGCTCGCTTTCTGGAACCTGCACCGGCATGCGGATTTTTTGAGCAGAAAAGGAGTAACCATTCTACTGTTTACCCTCTCTTTTCTGCTTTTTTTTGCTATCTGGTTTTTCGAACGGCAACGAGAGCTGGAGATCGGCGGCGGGCGCGTGGCGATTTATCCGTTTTATGAAATCTCCCGCGCGGGCGAAAAATTTTCTGCCCGGAGTTTTGCCATCCCTGAGCTGGCGATCGACCGTTTGCAGGGGGCTGAACAGCAGAGGTACCGTTTCGTGCCGCTGGACTGGATTCTCGAGCCCGCGGACCCGGATTCTCTTACCTCCGTACCCTATCTTTTTGATCTGAGCAGAAAACTACACTACCCGCGTTTTGCCGTTGGAGTTTTGCACAACCGCGGTGATTCCACGGTATGCGACTTTGTGCTCTATGACAGCGATGAGCTCATCCCGCTGCTGGAGAAGAAATTCAGCTTTGCCACCGGTGATGAACACCAGGCTGCGGACTCCCTCTCCATAGCGATCGCCTCGGCAACAGGGCTCACTCTGGAAGAACCTGCTGTATGGTCTGCTGAATATTCAGATGCTTATTTCGCAGCCCGCTATGAGCTGCTCAGCGGAAACCTGATGCAGGCCGGTCAGGCCGCCCGGCGTATCATCGATGAGGACTCGCTCAATATTCGTGCCCACGAAGTGCTGGCAACAGTCGTGTTTGCCGATCCGGATTTGCGTGGCACGGATCTGCGCTTTCGTGAGAAAACACTGCGCGCCCTGAGTGAGAAACTCGCCAGACTGAGCGAGCTCGATACGACGCGTGTCCGCATCAACAGACTGGCGGCTGAGGGCTTTCTGTGGCGGGAAAAGTTTACACTCGCTGAACAATATCTCAGGCGCTGCCTGCGGCAGAGGTTTTGGGACAGCAAAGCGCTTTCGTTGTTCACGCGCCTGCACTACACCCGGTATCGCGCGCTAGGGTACAGCGATATCCGTGATATGTTCAAAAAAGCCCTGCTCTACAATCCCGGTGATGTCGAAGCCGCTATCGGTCTGGCGACTGCTTACTTGCAGGCCAATGAAACCGACAAGGCACAGGCGGTTCTAGAGCACATGTACAGCATCAGTCCGAACAACGTTCGGCTCATGCATGCCCTCGGGCAGGTTTACGTTACCCGTGGTATGGCCCGGGAGCTCTTTGACCTGTACAGCCGCATACTCGAAATCTCGCCTCGCGACAGCGATGCATTCTATAACATTGGGGTTTACTATTATAATAAGAGGGATTTTAAAAATGCCCGCCGTTTTCTCAAGCAGGCCATCGCTGCCGGCAATCACCGCAACAGCAGGATGTATCTTGCCAGCATTGCCGAGCAGGAAGGCCGTCTCGAAGAAGCGGTCGAATACCTGCGTGAACGTATCCGGCTGCGCAGTGGAGAAGATGATGCGTATGCAGAGGAAGCCCGGCGCCATCTTTTCGACCTGATGCTGGCCATGGGAAAAGTTGATTCTCTGGGGAATGTATTGGAGAAAAAGCCCGGTCGCCCGCGCTGAGGCGTCCCCTGTCTCTTTTGGCGCTCAGGAGGGGCCGGCGCGCTCTGTCACCGTGATTGTTTGGGAAAATTTTGAACTTTCAGGCTCTGCGTTTCGGGCGATTCTGCGCCATTCATGAAAGAGTGTTTTTCCCGGGGGAGCCGGGGGAAAAATAAAATCACCTCGTTATTTTTCAAAAAATATAAAATTTTCAGGCTATGGAAAAAAGGACGTTTTCTGTCAGAAAGCTGCATCTGATCAATCGTGCCATGATGGCGGCAGAGCTTGGCGTGCAGGACTCTCCACGCCTCGATGAGTTCGAAACATTGTACCGCCAGCATCCTCTGGTACTGAAGATCATCAACCGCCACGGAGAAATCAGCAACAGTCTGCTGTCCATTCTCTCTCTGCGTGGCGTGCGCTGCTGGTTGATCTCGAAAAAATCCGCCTACCTGTTCACGGATATCGAGACGTTGCGTATCTGGGGCAGACAGCAGAGTTTTTTTTCAGGCGAAGAAGAAATCCTCGTGCGCTGCCTGCAGTATTTCCTCTACAATTACGGCAAGCGTGATTACGAAATGAGCAGTGAAAAATACATGTTTCATTTCGGAGGCCCGACCCGGGTTATGGGAATCCTGAACGTGACGCCGGACTCATTTTTCGATGGTGATCGCTACTCTGATGTGCGCTACGCGGTTGACCGCGGTCTTGAGATGGAAAGCCAGGGAGCGGATATCATCGACATCGGCGGCGAATCGACACGCCCCGGGTCTTTGCCTGTGTCCGAGTCTGAAGAGCTGGCCCGCGTCGTTCCGGTCATCGAAGGCCTGGTCAATGAAGTGCAGATTCCCATCTCCGTCGATACCTATAAAGCGCCGGTTGCTGAGGCGGCGATCCAGGCAGGGGCTACGATTATCAACGACATCAGCGGGTTGCAGTTTGACCCGCACATGGCCGAGGTTGCTCTGCACTATGGCGTGCCGGTCGTGGTCATGCACATCAAAGGCACTCCGAAGGACATGCAGATCAATCCGAAATATGACAACCTGATGGATGAACTGTTCCTGTATTTCGAGGACAGGCTGTTCGCTGTGGAGCAGGCAGGCATCCCCCGCGAGCGGGTGATCATCGATCCGGGAGTCGGATTTGGGAAACGCATGTGGGACAACTACGAGATTTTACAGCGCCTGCCGGAGCTGCGCGCCCTCGGGGCACCGATTCTGGTCGGCCCCTCGCGCAAGTCGTTTATCGGCAAAGCTCTCGATCTGCCGGTGAGTGAACGTCTCGAAGGAACGGCGGCTGCAGTTGCCGCCTCTGTGCTCGGTGGGACGCACATCGTTCGTGTCCACGACGTGCGCGAGATGTTGCGTGTCGTGCAAATTGCCGATCTGGTCGCCGGGAATGTGATCCTGAAAGAAGAAGATTTCTCAGAATGAGTGTGCAAACGCCGCTGTTTCAGATTCTTTTCGTAAAAATCACGATCATCGACATCCTCGATATTCTGCTCATCGCCTTTATCCTGTACAAGCTGTACTATTTCCTCAGGGGGTCCCGCGCTGCGCAGATGGCCCTCGGCCTGTTTCTGATTTTGTTCATCTCGATGATCGCGCAGTTCCTCAATATGGCTGCGATAAGCTGGCTGTTCCAGAATTTGCGCACGATCTGGTTGATCGCCTTTGTCATCCTGTTTCAGCCTGAGCTGCGACGCATGCTTACCCACCTGGGCCAGAGCCGAATCGTTCGTTTTTTTATCAAAGTTACTGAAGAAAAAACCATCGATGAAGTGGTGCGGGCCGTGGCTGAGCTGGCCAAACACCACTATGGCGCGCTGATCGTGATGGTGCGCAATACGGGTTTGAAAAACGTGCTCGAAAGCGGCATGCTGTTGCAGGCAGAAGTTTCAGCCCCGCTGCTGGTCTCTATTTTCAACCCCCGTTCCCCACTGCACGACGGAGCTGTATTGATTCAGGATCGCGTCATCGAAGCAGCCAAGTGCATTCTGCCGTTGAGCCAGGATGCCAAGTTCGATAACTCGCTGGGCACGCGGCACAGGGCCGGGTTGGGTATCTCCGAGGAGTCAGACGCGTTCGTGATCATCGTTTCCGAGGAGAGTGGCAAAATCAGCGTGGCGCTGCAGGGTGAATTGATCCGCGATGTCAGTGAAGATCAGCTCCGCGATATGCTGCAGCAAGCGATGAACATCACCCGCGGTACAGGCACAGCCGAGGGCTGATACGCCGAAGCCGGCGTTGGCTCTCTTCCGGTAAGGATCGAA
>WFTM01000475.1 GCA_015485525.1 Candidatus Zhuqueibacterota bacterium
ATATCCCCTTTTGCGGTTTGGATTTTTGACAATGGCAGTG
Organism: Candidatus Zhuqueibacterota bacterium; assembly: GCA_015485525.1. Classification (GTDB taxonomy): domain Bacteria; phylum Zhuqueibacterota; class Zhuqueibacteria; order Zhuqueibacterales; family Geothermadaptataceae; genus Geothermadaptatus. Next base: position 41 of record WFTM01000475.1, read on the forward strand.
TACAGGTTTTTCAAGGCAATCGCAACCGATAGCATCCCAACTGAACCTCGACAGCGGCAGAACGTGGCTATCGCAGTTGTGAGGAAATGCAACTGCGGGATGGCGAAGCGTTCGTAGTGCGCGATTTATCGCGCCCTGCAAGCCGCTGATTTCTGGGTGTGTCGGAGTCCCCCAGAGTAACTACGAGCCGTCAACGCAGGCGGTATCATGTTTCGCTTGTGGTACTGCCGCCGGAGCGGCAACAGGGACGTCACACCGCGGGAGCGGTGTGACGAGAGGAAGTGACGAAGCGTTCGTAGTGCGCGATTTATCGCGCCCAGCAAGCCGCTGATTTCTGGGTGTATCGAAAGTCCCCAAGAGTAGCTACAAGCTGTCAACGCACGCGGTATCATGTTTCGCTTGTGGTACTGCCGCTGGAGCGGCAAAAGGGACGTCACACCGCGGGAGCGGTGTGACGAGAGGAAGTGACGAAACGTTCGTAGTGCGCGATTTATCGCGCCCTGCAAGCCGCTGATTTTCTGGGTGCGTCGGAGTCCCCCAGAGTAACTACGAGCCGTCAACGCACGCGGTATCACGTTTCGCTTGTGGTACTGCCGCCGGAGCGGCAACAGGGGCGTCACACCGCCGGAGCGGTGTGACGCGAGGGCTGAGAGCAAGCCCCAAAAACGATACGCTGCGTTGCCGGCGCCAGCATTCTTTCCATATCAAAAAACCTTGCTCAGTGGCATACACGCGCCGATATACAACAAATCCCGGCGCGCTCGATAGTTCGTGAATTTTTCCGGCAAAAAAAAACGTGGACATCGAACAAAAAAATATGCTTATTGCAAAGACAGGAGATGCATGTCTGTATTGATGAACAGGAAGGTGGAAACGATGAATATTGCTCTGATTGGCCCTTCCGGGGCTGGTAAGGGAACGCATGCAGACAGGTTGACACGTGAATATGATATGTTGCATATTTCGACCGGAGATCTGTTCCGCACCCATTTTGAACAGCGCACAGCCCTCGGCCTGCTGGCGAGAAAATATATGTCACAAGGCGAGCTGGTACCGGATGAAATCGTCGATGCCATGGTGGATGAATGCCTGCTCAAAGCACATCCCAGCAAAGGTATTTTATTCGACGGCTATCCGCGCACACGCTACCAGGCGCGTTTTCTCGATGATATCCTCTCGAAGCGCAACCGCACCCTCGATGCGGTCATCTATCTGAAAATTTCTGATCAGGAAGCACTGCGGCGCCTTCCGGGCAGGCTGATGTGCCATAAATGCCCGACACCTTTTCACCGAGAGTTCCAGCCCTTTGAGCAGTGCCACCACGACAACTGCCATGGGGAACATCTCTACCAACGCGAAGATGATACACCGGAGATCGCCCGGCACCGGCTGCGCGTCTTTCATCGCCAAACCGCGCACCTGATCGAATATTACAAAATGACCGGCCAGCTCTTCATCGTCGATGGCGACGGCAGCATCGAGACTGTCTATGCCGCCCTCGATCAGGCGTTCCAGGCGATCCGGGCACGCGAGCTGCGACAGGCATCACCGCTGGAAGCCATGGAGCTGCAGGCATTGCGGCAGCCTCCCCCTATTTTGACACGCCAGAGTACTGAATACAAATCCCTGGACCTTGTTCTGCTCGGCGCGCCGGGATCAGGCAAGGGCACACAAGCAGCCCGGCTGAGCACACGCTTCAAGGTTCCGCATATCGCCACCGGCGACCTGTTTCGGGAAAATCTTCGTAAGCAAACCGACCTTGGCACGCTCGCAAAAAGTTATATGGAACGCGGCGAGCTCGTTCCCGATGAGATCACGGAATCGATGTTGCGCAAACGCCTGCAAGCTGACGATGTGAAAAACGGATTCATTCTCGACGGTTTTCCGCGTACGCTGTCGCAGGCCGAGGCACTGAGCGAGATCATGTTCGAAATGCAGCGCGGCCTGGCCGGTGTGCTGTATATCAAGGTCTCGGACAAGGAGATCGTCAACCGCCTGTCCGGACGGCTGATCTGCAGGAAATGCCAGACGCCCTTCCATAAAATCTACAATCCGTTCATCACCTGCCCGACAGGAGAATGCCAGGGCGAGTTTCTCTATCAGCGCGAGGATGATAATCCCGAAACAGTGCGTGCCCGCCTGCGCGCCTTTCACCTGCAGACCCGGCCCCTGGTGAGATATTACGAAGAGCAGAATCTTCTCTACACGGTCGATGGCGAGGGAGAACTGGAGGATGTCTCGGAGCGTGTCGAAAAAACGGTAGAAAAAATGCTGGTATGAGAGATATCAGACTGGTTTCACAGGCTGGGATATTCGATGTTCTTAGTCCGGGCTGTGTTTTCTCGGGTTAACACAAAGGCTCTCCCTCACATTATGTGGGTTGAGCAGGGTTCAGCATGCCAGCCGCAAACTGGCGTCACACCCTGGGCACTACTCGTACCGCGACATTTCTGTCGCGCGCCATCCTTCCAAAGTATTCTGATAATGTAACGTATCAGAACTTCGCGACATGAATATCGCGGTATGTCCGGGGCGACCCTCCGCCTGCCCATACTGAAAATCAAACCACACGATTTGATGAAGAGCCAAAACCCCAAAAGCCCCCGCACGGTTTTCCGACGGGGGCTTTGTTATTTCGGCCAAACGAGAGAAATCTACTTGACGATAAAATCGCCCTGCATCGTAATGAAGTGGCCGGGGAAGCTACAGATGAATTTATAGGTTCCGGCAGGCGGCGCCGTAAACTCGATGGTCGTCGTTTCACCGCCACCGATGACTGCAGTGTGGGCGATGATATTGCCGGTCTCATCTGCAGGGATGTAGTCGTTATCAGCCGCCTTTGCAGCCTTACCGGCAAACTCTGCCAGGTCAACTTCAGGCTTGAGGATAACGACGTTATGGCCCATGACCTGCTTCGGCATCTGGCCGACATGCTTCAGGGTCAGGCGGACTTTTTGGCCTGCTTTCACTTCGATGGTCTTGAGATTGAATTGCATCTGGTCGTTACCAGTGATCTCTATGGTGGCGACGTTTTCATCAGCCGTTTTTTTCGCTTCTTCTTTTTGGCCACAGCCAAGCGCAACGATAGCCAGCAAAGCGATCATGATTTTAGAACGGGTAAGCATGATAATTCTTCTCCTTGATTCAAACACAATGAAATGAACGTAGTGGGAATATTAAATTCCTGATCAGGATAGAGAATCTGAGCAGAAAAAAGTGGGATGGCAACCTGATACAGGAATGCTGAATATCATACTTTTCTTTCTCAGAAGCAAAGAAAAAATGGAGCTGACTGTCCTTTTTCGCCCTGAATTGTCGCGGCTCGCCCGTTCCGATGATCTCAGGCCGCCGGCCATCCTCGAGGGACTGCGGACACCTGACTGATTCTGCATCTCTGACTACGATCCAGCCGGTTCTCATCACAGGGGACTGCACCATCTCTCGCTGAAAACGAATCCTTTTGTGATCATAGCTCAAACCGGTCAACCGGCACTTACCTCGCGAAATAAAAATATCATCTTCCCGGCTACGCCTGGCGAACATGGCGACTTTCTGGGCACACTGAAGCGTGCGCTACGAACGTCTCTGCCGGCGCTCCAAAGTCAGCGCATCCAATCCGGCACTCAGGCCAGGAATAAAAAATCCTGTCCTTCAACCAGACCGCGTTTGAGCAGAAAGTCGCGTATCTGTGCCCGCGCACCGCGAGAACCTACGCAGGCCAAAATCAATGGTGCGCAGCCGGGGAGTTCCTCCGGAGAGATGATGGGGATGCCGAGATAGCTTGAACCGATCTTCTTGGGGTCGATATCGATAAATCGTTCGGGCAGATAGCCACGCCGTTGCAGCTCACGGGCGAACTTTTTGCCATCCCGCCCGACACCCCAGAAATAAAATTCAGGCCTCTGCGCCAGCACTATCTTCGACAAATACTTTGCCTTGACCCGGCGAAACGCAGCCGGCGAATAGGCCGAATGGGTGCGCGAAAGCTTGTGTTTGTGCTCGCGCCAGTAAAACAGCACATCAGGTACTTTAGCGAAGCGCCAGCCCGCACCGTGCAGGCGGAGCAGTAGCTCATAGTCCTCGGGAAACTCACCCGCCCGATATCCCCCAACATCCCGCATCGCCTGCGCGCGCAGCATCATCGAGGGATGCAGAAGCGGCATTTCGACAAAAATATTTTTCGCGATCTGCCCAGGACTCAGAAGCCCGTTGAGCCAATCGATATAGTGTCGCATGCCCCCGGCAACATTTTTATCGGGAAACAAACGCACGCCACACCCGACTGCAGCCAGGGTCTCATCGCTGCGCAAAAGCGCAAGCTGACGGGCAAAACGCTCCGGCGCACACAGATCATCTGCATCCATGCGGGCGATGAACGTACCCCGTGCCTGCTGCAGACCAAAATTCAGTGCTGCAACAAGCCCTTTGTGCGGCCGGGACAGGACATGCACCCGCTCGTCGGTTACCGAACGGGCACGCGCGGCCGTTGCATCTTCAGAACCGTCGTCGATAACCAGACATTCAAAAGCATCGAAGCTCTGACTGCAAATACTCTCAAGCGCCGGAACAACCGTTTCTTCTGCGTTATATGCAGGAACAATCACACTGATGGTCACATCACTCATGATAACCTGAAAATTCACAAATCGTGTTCAATTCCCGGATTTCTCAAAACAC
>WFTM01000476.1 GCA_015485525.1 Candidatus Zhuqueibacterota bacterium
GAAATTTTGACAAAATATAGTTTTCCTTCGGGGAAAAACAAACCGAAACTTGTGCAGGCTTTGGCGCGCTGAAGCGCGCACTACGAACACCTCTCTCCCGTTGTCTCGTCACATCGCTCCTGCGGTGTGACGCAACTCCCGGCGCTCCGCGCCGCTGGCACGGTGTACGACTACCAGCGCGAAACAGCGATTCGAAAACGCTGGGGTCTCACATGAGAAAAAACGATGAAGCCAGGCCAGGGCGCGCTGAAGCGCGCACTACGAACGGGAGGGAAATGTACAATCGAACAGTCACACCTTGATTTTTCTGTGATATTTGTTTATTTTCGAGGCTTTGTGGCGGATTCTACCTGACATGCATGAACAACACGAGTACACCCGGCAGGATGGGAAGAAGCAAGGTGTGCGCGATTCGCCATAATACAAATCACAATTCGCCAACAGCACCGGTGCCCGGACGGCCTCGGAAAAAGGATCTCTTCTCAAAGATGATGTTCAGAGAACTTCTCGCTCAAGTTGAAAACGAATCGATCATCCGTGTTACAGACCGGGCCCACGCACCGCAGTCTGCCGTCTCAGTCCTCCGGGAGAAAATGCAGACATTGCGCGAGTATGCCAACAGTGACCGCCTGAATGCACTTGCCGGGACGATCCTGCGCATCGAGGTTCGCCTGCAGGAGATAGACCTGCTGCACTGGCTCTATCTGCAAAACAATCCCGTCAAGCTATACTGGGCTGACCGGGATCAGGAATACATCATGGCCGGTATCGGCGAGACTGATGTTGTCAGCGCCACCGGTGCGTTGTCTTATGACGACATCTTCTCCCGCCTGCAGGCCAGGCTGGCGCGAAGCCATACGCATCTGCGCTACTATGGCGGATGCCGTTTTTATGCCCCCCACCCTGTCGATGATCACTGGCAGGATTTTCACACCTGCAGATTCATCATTCCCGCTTTTGAAATATTCAAAAACAGTGAGGGCACATTTTTAGCCGCCAATTTTCTGTGGGAAAAGGATGCCCGATTCCTCCAGCGCCTGGATCAGATGGTTTATGAGCTGGAACATTTGAACTTTTCACCGACAAACGGCCGCAAACATCAGCCGCAAATCATCCGCCGCGTCGATTATCCCGGCCGCGAGCATTGGGAACAAAGCATCGACGCAGCGTTGCAGGCATTTCGCAGTGGTGTTCTGGAAAAAATCGTTCTGGCGCGAAAATCCGTCTTCGAGTGCGCCGAGGGCCTTGACCCGGTCTGGCTGCTGCAGCGCCTGCGCGCGCTCAATCCGGGCCTGTTCTACTTTTGTTTTCAGTTTGCCGGAGGCCGTGCTTTCATCGGCGGTTCGCCGGAGAGGCTGTACAAACGAACTTCGCAACTGCTGAAGACCGAAGCCGTAGCCGGAACCCGGCCGCGGGGCACTAGTCCGGAAGAAGACTTCCGCTTTGGCAAAGAGCTGATCACCTCCTCCAAAGATGTTCGCGAACATCGCTATGTGCTCGAAAGTATCGGGCAGGCGCTGAGCGCTGTCTGTGAAACAGTCGATACAGATGACGAACTTTCCCTGCTCAAGTTATCGCGTGTGCAACACCTGATCTGCCGCATGCAGGGCATCCTTCGCCCGGGCATCGGTGATGCCGAGCTGTTGCAGCGCCTGCACCCCACGCCGGCGGTAGGCGGAAGCCCGAAGGAAAAAGCCATCGCAGCCATCCGCGAGCTGGAACCCTTTGATCGCGGCTGGTATGCCGGGCCGGTGGGTTACGTCGGCCGGGCTTCATCAGAGTTTGCCGTCGCGATCCGCTCCGGGCTGATTACCGGCAGAGAGCTGGCGCTCTTCTCCGGTGCCGGAATCGTCGAAGGCTCGACTTCCGATGGGGAATGGGACGAAATTGAAAACAAAATTGGCAATTTCATGAAGATTCTGACGGAGCAATGACACCCAGAGCTCCCAACCTGAACCTGCTGTGGAGTACGCTGCTCATCGATGAGCTCGTGCGCAACGGCATCAGCCTTTTCTGCATTTCTCCCGGCTCC
>WFTM01000477.1 GCA_015485525.1 Candidatus Zhuqueibacterota bacterium
ATGGCATACGCTGCACCGCGGCGTGTTGCGTTGGAACACGGGTGCCTTGCGTTATTTAATCTTCAGAAATCGCGCATTAATAGCAACCACTACCGTACTGAGAGACATCAGCACGGCGCCCATGGCAGGGCTGAGCAGGATGCCGGCAGAATACATCACACCAGCAGCCAGAGGGATGGCAAAAACGTTATAGCCGGTGGCCCAGGCCAGGTTTTGCACCATTTTACGATAGGTCGCTTTGGCGAATCCGATCAGGGCGACGACATCGAGAGGGTTGCTGCGTACGAGAACGATGTCAGCCGTTTCAACAGCCACATCGGTACCTGCGCCGATGGCGATGCCCACATCAGCCTGTGCCAGAGCCGGTGCATCGTTGACGCCGTCTCCGGTCATGGCAACGATCAACCCTTTGGACTGGACTTCGCGAACTTTCTCCGCTTTTTCGTGCGGAAGCACTTCAGCAAAGAATTCATCCAACCCGAGCTCTTCGGAAACCCATTGGGCTACCTGCCGGTTATCGCCGGTGAGCATCATCGATTTGATGCCCATCTTTTTCAGGCGGCTGATCGCCTGTTTGGATTCCTCGCGGATGATATCTGCCATGGCGATGGCTGCCTGCACCGTGTCGTCGATGATCAGAAAAACTACGGTTTTGCCCTGGGCGGATAAGGTGCCGATGCGCTTGTCCGCGATCTGGATGCCGTTCTCCTGCAGATAACCGGGGCTGACGACCTTAACCGATTTGCCTTTGACCAATCCCTGGGCGCCTTTGCCCGGAATGGCTTTGAAATTTTCCACAGAGTGCGGCTTTTTCGCTGATGAGACGATCCCGCGCGCGATCGGGTGCTCGGAATGGTTTTCCACTGCCGCGGCAATATTGAGCAGCTCATCTTCGTCGTAGTCTTCCTGAAAGCGCAGGATGTCAGTGACACCGAACTTACCCTGGGTCAGGGTGCCGGTTTTGTCGAAAATGATCGCGTCGATGTTGCGCGCCTGCTCAAAAGCCGTCCGGTTGCGGATCAGCAGGCCATTGCGTGAGGACAGCGCCGTGGATACGGCAACGACCAGCGGTATCGCCAGTCCCAGGGCATGCGGGCAGGTGATGACCATAACCGTAACCGCGCGTTCAAGGGCGAAAGCGAGGTCCTTATCCATCACGAAAAGCCAGACCAGCAGGGTGCCGGCACCAGCGGTCAGTGCGATGATCGTCAGCCAGAGCGCGGCCCGGTTTGCCAGGTCCTGAGTTTTCGATTTGCTCTCCTGAGCCTGGCGTACCAGCTCGATCGCCTGCGACAGGAAAGAATCTGCGCCCGCCTTGGTCACTTCCACAGTCAGAGAGCCATCGCCATTGATGGCGCCCCCGACAACAGGCATGCCGGCTTTTTTGCGGATCGGCTTGGACTCGCCTGTGAGCAGAGATTCGTCCACCCAGGACTCGCCATCGATGACTTTGCCGTCGGCTGGCAGTTTTTCACCCGGCTTGATCAGCACACGGTCGCCGACATGCAGGTCGGAAATCGGGATGTCGGCTGTGCTGCCGTCTGCCATGATTTTATGGGCATCTTTCGGCATCAGCTTGGCCATCTCCTCCAGCGCCCGCGAAGCGCCCATCACAGATTTCATCTCGATCCAGTGGCCGAGCAACATGATATCGACCAGCGTGGCCAGTTCCCAGAAAAACATCTTGCCTTTCAAACCAAAGACCACAGCAGCGCTGTAGATGTATGCCGTGACGATGGCCACAGCGATCAGGGTCATCATCCCCGGCCGCATCTTGCTGAGCTCCTCGCGCATGCCGTTCAGAAAGGGATAACCGCCGTAGAAAAAAACAGCACTGGCCAGAATAAAAAGAACGTAAATTTGTCCGGGAAAACTGACAGCCTGTTCGATGCCGAGAAAACCGGCGATCAGGGGAGAAAGCAGCAGGATGGGAATCGTTATCACCAGAGAAATCCAGAAGCGCTTGCGGAAGTCGGCTACCATGTGGGCGTGATGATCATGGTGGCCGTGGTGTTCATCATGACCCTGCTTGCCGTGTTCGTGTCCGGCGTGCTGGTGCTGGGAGTGGTCATGTTTTGCATGATCGTGCCCGGCGTTTTGCTGCTGTGCATGATCATGTTCGGAGTGGTCGTGGTCATGGTGCGCGTGTTTTTCATGGTCACCATGCTGGTGGTCGTGTTTGTGTTCCATAATCTATTCCCGTTGGCTTTGAAGGTTACAAGTTTTGTTGCAGACCAAGGGTCACACTGAAATCCGGGCTGGTTTCGCTCAGGCCGCTGAGGACATTGATCGAAAGGTACTGCGCTTTGCCGAATTTCATGCTCAGCATCGCTGAGATTTGCTGCGGCGCCTCATAAGCCTCGATGATCTTGCTATAGGTCTGATAATAAAAAAGAACAGAATATTTGCCATGTTGAAAAAATTTGCCGATCCCCGCTCCGGCCATGACCGGGTCGAGATAGGTGATTCCCTCAGGGTCACCGATGATCAGGTAGCCGAGGTCGAGAAAGGCAGCCAGGGTGCCGTATTTTTTGCTGAAGGACAGCCCGGCGCCATAGTCAAACTCACCCGTGCCGTAGTTGAGCCCACGGTAGGCAGTGGGTACTTTGAGTTGAGCGGTTACTGCGACGGAGGGCGAATAGTCCTGCTCCCGGAACAGGGTTTTGCTGAAAAGAACGAGCATGTCGCCGATGCCGGAATCCCATGACTGGCCGCCGGCATCTGCCATGCCGCCGTGATGCGAGCCGCCCGGCCGGTTGCTCTCCTGCTGGTGATGGCCCTCGCCGGTAGGGAAAAACATCGACCCGGTACTGTTGACCAGATCGCTGTTTTGAATCAGATAGGGAACCGACAGATCGATGCTCCAGGTGCTTGTTTGATAACGCATCCCGGGAATGAATGAAAATGTCGATGCGGTTTGCCCGAAATAGTAGCTCCCCTGCGTGAGCTGTGCACTGGTATTGGCGATCCACTGTCCCTGTGCCAACATCGCCTGTGCTAAGAAGAAGAGCAATAAAAATGTGAGGCGTCGGGGATGACGCCTCACATTGACGATGTGTACAGGTGTGTGGAGGGAGGATTTTTTCATTTTTTAGCCGTGCTTTTTTGCAAAGCTTCCATGTTCTTGATCATGCTGTCGAGAGATCCCATCATCTGTCCCATCTGCTTGTGCATCTCGTCCATCCGTTTCTTCATCTCGGGATTCTGCATCATGGTCTTGTCCTGCATCATGGAGTTCATGTTTTGCATGAAAGTATGCATGCCTTTGGCCATATTATCCATGCCTTGCGTCATGTTCTTCATCGCGTGCATGGTGCCAGCCATGTGTGATGTCCCTTCCTTACCCTGCATCATGTGAACCATACCGGAGGTTTTCTTCATCATCTCCTGCATGTGCTGCATCATCTGGTTCATGTTCATCATGTGTTGCTGGTTCATCATGTGCTGCTGGTTCATCATATTTTGCTGGCCGCGCATGTGCTCAGAGCCCATTTTCCCCTGGGCTAAGGTGGATTGCGCTGAGACAAAGGCTACGGTTGCAGCGGCGATCAGAACGAAAGTACGTGTTGCGGTCTTCATGGTTCACCTCCTGTTGGTTGGTGACTATCTATCCTGAAAAGGCCTGTGACGGCTCATCAGTCCACTTCAGCCAGTTCGGCTGAGCGAAAGTAGTTGTAAATCGGTACGAAAACACCGGCGATGTACAGGCCATAGGCGACGATGCCGATCAGGCCGATGAAGTAACTGCTCCAGTTTACGCCGGTATAGCCGGGCAGGAGAATCTGCCAGAGCTCATCCATTGCCCAGCGAGGAAAAACGAGATCGAAAAGATTACACAGCGTGAAAGTGATGACACCAAAAAGTGTGAGTGCCAGTGCTACGGGTTTGAAATGGATCGCTTTCATGGTAATGCCCTCCTGATGTCTGTGTTTCTGATCAAAATAATTGTATAACGGGATCAGGGTGTAGGCAATGTAAAAGCCGGCGAGAAGAAGCTCGAGTGCTCCCGTGAAGTAACTTAGCGTTGAAACCCAACTGAAACCGAACAAGGTCATCTCCCAGAGCCGGGCCATGGGCCAGTTGGAAATATCGACGGCCAGATGCAGGGAGATGCATGCTGTGTAGAGGATGAGAAAGATGAAGCTGAGTGCGACTGCGACTGGATACGGCTGTAAGCGTTTCATATTTGCCCTCCATAATTTGGTCAGGAGCTCCAGCCTGCATGAGTTTGCCGGCATCTTTCTGCCGGTAAATACAGCCGGCGGATCGAAATTCGCGCTTTACTCTTTCAAGATATATGCCACAATTTTTGTGTTTTTGTAAACTGCTGAAATAAAAGAAGTTATCGTTTTCAATGGA
>WFTM01000478.1 GCA_015485525.1 Candidatus Zhuqueibacterota bacterium
CAGCTCAGAGAGCAGATCAGGGCGCTCAGCAGCACACTGCTGGCCTGTCTGCAGAAAAGCCTGTCCCAACTGCAAACAGGGCAACGCGTTATGCTCAGTCTGAAGAGCATGCCCGATGGCAGACTCGCCCTCAAAGCCATCGACGGAGCCGAGCCGCCGGCTTGTGCTGTGGCGTTGTTCAAAAAACAAAAAGTGCAGACCGGCACCAGAGTGGTAAAGATCATTCTCGAACTTGTAGAGGAGAAATGAGTGCGGGCAGGCGGCATTTCGCTGCGCTTGTGCACTGCTGCGGGAGCGGTGTGACGAAAGGAACGTTCGTAGTGCACGCTTCAGCGTGCCTGAGAGCCAATGTGCCTGAATTCCCATGGTAGCAGGTTTCGGGGTCAGGCGATTTTTCGCTACGCTTGTGCACTGCCGCTGGAGCGGCAACTGAGGCGTCACACCGCAGGAGCGGTGTGACGAGAGGAACGTTCGTAGTGCACGCTTCAGCGTGCCTGAGAGCCAACGTGCCTGAATTCCCATGGTAGCAGGTTTCGGGGCAGGCGGTTTTTCGTTACGTTTGTGTCCTGCCGCTGGAGCGGCAACTGAGGCGTCACACCGCAGGAGCGGTGTGACGAGAGGTAGGTTCATAGATTAGGTTGCTACCGGCTGCTATCCATGCGTTTTCAGGCTCAAAGCACAATTTCGAAACCATAACAGCGGCTTAATTTTCAGATACGGTTCTGCATTACACAAACGTAATACACAGCCCCAGCAAGCGCTCAGGGTTTAAATTCAAATCAACCATAATCATATTATTTACAAAAAGATAGGGGAACCAAAAAACAAACTGGCACAGGCTTTGCCAAATGCAGGCCGAGCTTACACTCTACCGGAAGCGGCATAAAGAGCAGGACGCTCTCGACCATTGACAACTGAAACCGAACGACCACACATGGAGGTGGGCAGAATGTTAGCCAGACATCACACCCTGGGCACGACACTCAAGCTAACACTCTTCACCCTGATTTTCACCGGATTGCTGCAGGCCGGGCAGTCTGTGACAGTTTCCTGGGATGCGAACACAGAGGATGACCTCGCAGGATACAAGGTATTTTATGGTACCGCGAGTCGCAGTTATTCTGATTCGACGATCCTGGGCAGGAGCACGAGTTTTTCCCTCGGCAATGTCGAAGCAGGCAAGACCTATTACTTTATCGTAAAAGCCTATGATACGTCCGGCAACGACTCGGCGCCGTCGCAGGAGGTCAGCATTTTCGTACCGCAGCAGGATACTGAGCCACCGGCACTCACGCGTTTCGAGGTGCAGTCAGCCGAGGGTTTTATCATCGAATTTGATGAAGCCCTGGAGGTCAGCAGCGCCGAGAACAAAGCTAACTACAGCATTTCCGACAGCATCGAGGTCAAATCTGTGCGCCTGAGAGGGGATGCGCGTTCGGTCAGCGTCATTACTTCGCCGCATCAGAGCGGCAAGACCTACCGGCTGGAAATCACCGGACTACGCGATCGTGCCAACCCACCCAACGTGCTGAAGCAGCCGATACGGATGAGCTATTTGTGGCAGGAAACGGGTGGCGGTGACAGTGGCAGAGACACGGCCCCTCCGGTCCTGCTCAATGCGGAAATCCGCGATGCCCGCACGGTTGATCTTTTCTTCAACGAACCCCTGGCGCGTGCCAATGCTGAAAACCGCTCCAATTACAGCATCTCCGACTCTATCACTATCGGTTCGGTACAATTGCTGGAAGACCTGCGCACCGTGCGCCTGAGCACCAGCATGCATGAAAACAACAAGACCTACACCGTAACTGTACGCAACCAGCTCGATCTCGCCCAGCCGGGGAACCTGATGCAGAACGCTGTTCAGTGGCAGTACACCTACCACGCGGAAGATCGCGAAGCTCCGAAACTGGTCGAGGTTTACCTGCAGGATCTCACCACGCTGCATATCAAATACTCCGAAAAGGTGACCCGGGAGAGCGCCGAGCGCACGGCGAACTACACGATCTCGGATGGCATCAAAGTCAACGTGGCCACGTTGCTGGAATCGGGCAGTGAAGTGGTGCTCACGACAACAACACATGAGTTCAACAAACAATACACGATCTCGGTCAAGAATATCACCGACCGCTCGGCGCGGGTGAACACCATGGCCGAAAGCAACGCCTTTACCTACATGAAAGTAGGCCAGGAAAAGAAAGCGGACAGCGATGGTTCGCGCTTCACCGTGAGCAACGTGTTCCCGGCGCAATACAAAGTCGATACGGTCAGCGTTGGTGATCCATACTATATCGATCGCCAATACCGCGTTCTCGATCTGCCCGAACGGCTGAAGAAAACCATGTGGATTCGCACGCGCAATGACGACCGGCACAACACCAGCTCTGCGTTTCTTCTGTTCACTCTGACGCAACGGGCACGCATTTACATCGGCTATGACTCGCGTGCAACCCAGAAACCGGACTGGTTGACGCGGAATTTCGAACGTACATCCATGCGCATCTCGGTTTCTGACGGCGTCGGCTATTTCGAGGTCTGGCAGGCAATCAAGGAGCCCGGACAGGTCGTCCTCGGCGGTAACATCGCTAATAACGCCACCAACGTCGGCAGCATGTATGTCGTGCTGGTTGAAAGCCTGCAGCCGGAGCAGAACATCAGCGACAATACGCCCCAGCCGCAGAAATTCACCCTGCAGCAGAACTATCCCAATCCCTTCAATCCCGAGACTGAAATCTCGTTCTATCTGCAGGAAGATGCCACTATCGAGCTGACGATCTACAACATGCTCGGCCAGGAAGTCAAAACGCTGATTGTCGGAGAAAAAGCCAGTGGTCAGCATACCGTGCTCTGGGACGCGACGGACAACAAAGGCAACCAGGTGCCGACAGGTACCTATGTGTACATGCTCAAAGTCAAAGACGTGATCAGAAACGGAGATTACGCCCTGACGACCGGGGAAACCCGGCTGATGAAAACCATGCTTTTCCTGAAGTAGTGCTTGTCATGTCACTGCAAGGTCTTCCTTGCTTCTCCTCAAAAACCGGAGTGGTTCGCTGCTCCGGTTTTTTTTATGCAGGAAACAGCAGCCTTTGTCACGCCTGCCAGCCCCCGAAATCTGCATACAGAAAGCGGCGCACAGACGGAGAACGAAGTGCAGGGAAAGCACTTGCAATTGCCCGGCCGGAGCGATATATTTGCCCTTCACTTTTCCGGGAAGCCCATGTTTGCCAACATTAAACGCCTGACAAAGCACTCGGCCATCTATGGCATCGGTCATATTCTGTCGCGAGGCCTCGGGTTTCTGCTCCTGCCCATCTATACCAACTATCTTGAACCCGCTCAATACGGCCTGTATGCCCTGGCGTTTTCCTACTTCGTCATCGTGAATATTCTCTATTTTCACGGGCTCGACTCCGCTTTCCTGCGCTTTTTTATTCACCGGGAAGACGACGCCGGGCGCCTGCCAGCGGAGACGGTCTTCAGCACTTCTTTCTATTCCCTCATGGCAACCGGCCTGCTGCTGACGATCACCGGGCTGGTCTTTGCCCGCCCTGTCGCAGAGATGCTTTTTCATACCCCCGAGCTGACGGTGATCATACGCTACTGCCACCTCATACTTCTGCTGGATACGGCTGCAATCATCCCTTTTCTCACCCTGAGGGCGCATGAGCAGAGCGTGCGGTTTGGCCTGCTCAAGGTTCTCAATATTGCTGTTTTGCTGGTGCTGAATATTTACTTCATCATCTTCCGAGGTCAGGGCATCGAAGGTATTTTTCTGGCAAATCTACTCGCGTCAGGGTTCACCCTGCTGACGCTGCTCCCTGTTCTGCTCACATCCCTGCGCCTGTCTTTTTCAGCGATGCTCTGGCGGGGTCTCATCCGCTTTGCTCTGCCCTACCTGCCCACAACCCTGTCCGTCGTGCTGATGGATGTCATCGACCGCTTTATTCTCGAACACTTCACCGATGAGGCCACTGTCGGCGTATATAGCGCCGGATACCGACTGGCCATGGTCATGGCTCTGTTCGTCGCTGCTTTTCGCTTCGCCTGGCACCCCTTCTTTCTCGCTACCGCCAGAGAGCAAGAGGCCCGCAAACTGTTCGCCCGTATTTTGACCTATTACATACTCGCCTGCATGGTTCTCTATCTCAGCATGGCCTGGTTTGTCGATGATCTGGTTCGCATTCGCTTCGGCAGCGGGTATCTTTTTGGAGAAGAGTATTGGGCCGGAACAGGCGTCGTCCCGATTTTGATGCTGGCTTATATTTTATTTGGAGTGTATGCCAATTTTCTCGTCGGCATCCATTTGAGCAAAAAAACCTGGCTGCTGGCCGGCATCAGCGTGCTCGGTGCACTGACGAATATCATCGGCAACATGGTCTTCATTCCATGGGGCGGAATGTACGCCGCAGCCTGGGTCACGGTTGTCAGCTACGCCGTGATGACCGGCGCACTGTATGCCGTTGCGCACCGGCTGTATCCGGTACCGTATGAATTCAGCCGTCTGGCCGTGCTGATCGCTGTCACTGCCGCGTTGTTCATACTGGCACAGGTTTTTGAACTGGCATTTTTTGGTAAGATTGTACTATTATTTTCATTGCCGATAGTCTTATATTTTCTAAAATTTTTCAAAGAAGATGAACGCGCAGCACTGCGGCACATGCTCGGATTATGACCGGGCAGGCCGAACATGCAACAGACACAGCAGCAATACACCATACGAGCTTTCACTTTTCTCTCATCATGCATACAGCCTGTCATCGCACTGCCAGCGGGGAATAACGAAAAGAACGAGTGACCATGCCTGAAAAACCGCCAGCCCCGAATACAGATTCTCCGGATTCATCCCTGGAATCCGCACGCATCGCAGCCGTCAATTCCTGGGAAATCAGCAGCGACGAGCACAAGCAGCCGGCCAATGTCAAAGGCGATTTTGAGCTCGCGTATGCCTTTACATGGGATGGGCTCGATACCTTCGAGGGCCTCAGCCTGAACGACGACGAGCTGCCGGTGATCGCCAGTGAGGAAGCTCCCGATCCCTCACCTGATCCGCTACTGATCGCGGCCTGGGGCCTGCACAATCTGATCCTTTTCCTGCATGAAGGTGATATTCGTGCCCGCTTCACAGCGATCCGCATGGCAGAATGGCTGGCAACCAACATGGTCGTCTGGCAGAACAGTTTCTATGCCTGGCCAACAGACACCACCGAACCATTTTTTGATCTGCCCGGCAAACGCCTGACTGCCGAAGCCCACGGTCTTGGCCTGTCCCTGCTGCTGCGCGTCGCCTATCTCGAAAACGATGGCCGTTTCGACGAGGCCGCGGCTCGCATCGTGCGCATCTTTTTTCTGCCTGCAGAAAACGGCGGTCTCGCCGGCCGCTTTCCGGATGGCAGCCTGGCATTTGAAAATTATGCCACCAAACCACCCTCTCTCGATCTCATCGGCTTTCTCTTTGCCGTCCACGCGCTGCACGACTACAGCACCTATTTCGATGATCACGCCATCCGCTCGCTCTATTTCAGCTCGCGCAGCAGCCTGAAGGCCAACTTGGAGCAGTATGACACCGGTTTTTGGATTCTGAGAGACCTGCACCCCAGCCGGCGGCTGGCGACGCCACAACAGATATCGATTATCTCCAGGCTGCTCCATGGGCTCGGCCATCTGACCGAGGATGAATACTTCAGCGAAATAGCTGACCACTGGCAGGCTTATCCCGAGCAGAAAAAATCACGCTTCACATACCGCTGGCACCGGTTGCTGGAAAAAATCCGTTTCCGCTTTTTCAGAAAAAAGTACCATCTCCCGGCCAGAAAGTAAGCATCTGCCGGAATGATAGTTCGGGTATGGGTGCCGACTTACGGGGCAGGCGGTACCGTATTTCGCTTGTTGTACTGCCGCGGAA
>WFTM01000479.1 GCA_015485525.1 Candidatus Zhuqueibacterota bacterium
ACCGTCGTACAAAAATATCGCGCCCAGGAATTTGAAGCCGCTGTCAAAAGACACGATCTTCGTCTTCAGTGGATTCAGCGCCAGTTTCAGGTCATCGAGCATCATATCGGTAATTTCAACGGCATCGCGGGCTTCTGCTTCGGTTTTGGTGAGCACGAGAAAATCATCAGCATAGCGGACGAGTTTGAGTCCAAATTCGGTCAGGGTCTCATCGAGCTCGTCGAGAAACAGATTCGCCAGCACCGGGGATATCACAGAGCCCTGTGGAATGCCTTTATCCAAAGTCCAGATACGCTGGCCATCGTAGATTTCCGCCCGGATCCATTTTTCAAACAAGTGCAGGAGTTGCGGCTCTTGCGGGAACAGCCTGTACAGTTTTTCCAGCAACAGTGCGTGCGGCACGCTGTCGAAATAGGAATCGATATCTGCATCGACAGCAAAGCGGTAGCCTTTGTCGCGCCATTCTTTGATGTCGTACAGGGCTGTGCGCACGCCGCGGCCTTTGCGGTAGCCGTGCGAGAGGTTCTCGAATTCGGCTTCAAATATCTCACGTGTGGCGAGAAAAACAGCGGTCTGCGCGATGCGATCGCGCACAGCCGGGACCGAGAGCAAGCGCTGGCCCTTGCC
The DNA here is from genome assembly GCA_015485525.1 of Candidatus Zhuqueibacterota bacterium. Classification (GTDB taxonomy): domain Bacteria; phylum Zhuqueibacterota; class Zhuqueibacteria; order Zhuqueibacterales; family Geothermadaptataceae; genus Geothermadaptatus. Next base: position 628 of record WFTM01000479.1, read on the forward strand.
TGATCGTTTAGGTACTGGGAAGCGCAGCAGGGGCATGGGGTGATAGAGCCCGCCGGCGAGGCTGTTGCCGAGGTCGTGCAGGTTGCGTTCGATGTACCGCGCAAAGCGGGCGATGGTAACACCGTCGCTGCCGCGACACCCGGCATTGGCCGCAACGCGGGCGTGGGCGGTTTGGAGGGTCTGCAGGGAACTGATTTCAGGAATCAAATTAGACATTTTTTCCTTTCTTCGCAAAGCCCCGAAGGCCGAGAAGCACACAACATCAACATGTGCGATGGGACTTATGGATTCACCTTACTCAAAGCCTCGGCAGCGGCTTGCCCCGGTTATTACCGTATACCTCGAAGCCATTATCTCCGGGGTATTTGGGAGCCGGGTCCCCGGCGCCGATCGGCGAGAGAATCGTTTTTAGCTTCTGGATGTTGCGTAATGCGTGCAGCGGCTTCCCGGCCTTTTCTTCGATTTTCGTGTAGAAAGCGGCCAGCCAATCTTCTTTGTCCCCTGAGGTCATTTCGCGCCGAGTTGCTGTAAAGTCATCAAACCCATTTTCAGCGTCCAATACACTCTCTTTGGGGGAGACCTCGATTTTCACCCGGCCAAAGCCGAACGGTTTGCCCATGCCCAACGCATGGCGCATATTTTCTTCCAATTCCAAAGTATAAATCAGGGCGCCGAGCTCATAAGGTTCCAGGTCACGGAATCGCAGGCTAAAGGTAAATGTGCCGTCCAGAACAGCTTCAATGTTGCCAGCCATCCTTTCGGTCGGGTCGTTGGCGGGCCGGCGAAAGCGCTCCAGATGGGCTTGTGAGTTGTGGGCGCTGTGGCGCTTGTAAAATTTTCGCCCGCGCAGTTCCACCGGGCCCACATCTTCAACGTCGACCTTATTTTTTTTGATGATTCGGGTGCCATCATAGTCCCGTACCACGTCTGGATTGGAGGGGTCCTGCAAATACAGGTTAACCGATCCGGGCTGCGGCGTGGCCAGCACGCGCAAGGGAAAGTTCGGCTTCGACATAGTCGGTTCTTTTTCCGGCAACGCATCGGAAAACGTGATTCGCGAGGCTAGGCTCTTGTCATCTGCAACGAAGCCGAACAGCCGGCATGCCGGACACAGGGAGGCCGGGTCGGTGCAGGGCTGCAATGCCGGGTCGGGCAGCACATCCTCGCGGCTATACTCATAAAAAAGCCGGGGAACTTCCACGCGGGAGACCATATGAGCTTCCTTGTTTTTGCCCTTATCGTCAAATTTAAAATAAACAAGAGAACCGACGTGCAGTTCATTTTTCTCGGTCAAATCGAAGGCGCCGGGGCGGCCTTCGTACGCTTCGAGCTGATCACGGAGAATTTCGTTATAGTCGACCCGATCTACGTCCTGAAAAGAATAAATGGCCGGATTTTCTTGAAACACAAAAACGCGCTCTCGCTTTCGCGTCGGGAAATTATCTCCGGTGATTTTGAGAATCCCTTCGCGGTACGAACCCGCCTGCGCCGGCGATGGTGGCTGCAGCAGGATGTCTTCGACCAGATACAGGTCGTGCTTGATAGGAATGTTTCTTCCTCTGCTGCCTTTGTAGCGCTTGACCTTACCCGCTTCGCCGGCGGGAGAATTATGCAATTTAACCCAGCATTTATGCGTGGGGGCGGCTGCAGCAGGCATGGCGGCAAGGGTAACAGACCGGGTCCCGCCCTGGCCGGGCGCGTGGGGGTCCTTATGGAACTCTACCTGCACCACTTCCTGAAGCGAGCAATTGGAAATCCATGCCCTGTCCATTTTTTCGATTTTGCCGGGCCTGTCGCCCCGGGGCAGCTCGATCACCCTGCCGGCGGCAAATTTTGTGGTTTCACCTGAATAGGCGCGGCGGTGCAGCCGGGTGCCATCGAAAACGGAGAAGCAGGAGTTGGTAATCGCTTCGAAGACGCTACGGATGGTGCCGCGGAGCGAGCTGCCGGGAATGGCTGGCTGGTTATGGATGCGGAAAAAGACAATCGACGGAGGTGTTGCGGAATTGTCTCGTTCGCCGCCGATGATGAGCGGGGTTTCGGTATGCAGCCGGCATGTTAAGGTGCCGGAAAGTCCCTGTCTTTTTGCGAGATTAGGGGCAGGTTCCCGCCAGGCTAAGCCAGCCGGATCGTGGGGCACAAAGTTGTACGGGTTGTTCGCCAAAGACCAATTACGATGATTCATGCTACACTCCAATAATATAGTGGTTATAGGGTGCTATTTTCGACAATGCATCCTTCGCACAATTTACAACTTTTCCGTAGAGAATAGCGCTACCGGAGTAGAAACAGGAGATGTGAAATACTTTCGAAATCCCCTGGCGCCTACAAGGGTTCTGTTATCGGTTTATCTTCCCACAACGTCTGCAGTACAATTCCAAAGAATATTGCCATAGCAGCATACAGGAAATAAATTTTCACGGGGATCACCCCGAAATACCCTCGAGCGATGAATAATTCACCCGGTGACACAACCCTTAGACTAAAATGAGCTGCAAACAAGTCCATGAAGAAGAAACCGATGAGCAGGCTGGCCAAACCCGCCTGCCAGAACAGCCGACAGCTCCGCCGGCGTATCGCCCGCGCATGGCCTTCCCCCAAAAGCCGGGCAACTTCAAAATACAGGTATAGATAGGAAAAAATGCCCAGGCACATTATCAGCAACAGCACCAGCGGCCAGCGCACACTCATGGCCAGGTTCCACACGTCCTTGGTAAAGAGTAACGGCATATACCCAATAATCAGGCTGGCCAACAGACGTGGCGAATAGAGCAGAATCTTCGGCCGAAATATCACTACATCGATGATGCCGCTGATCACGATAGCATAGACTATAACACCAGCCACCCACATATTGGCATAGCCAGGATGAACATAAGCTTGCAAAGCCACTGCCTGGCTCTGGAATCCCTGCCAGAGCGCTGCTGTATCATGGCCATAGCAGATGAGAAAAGCGATCACGATGAGCACCGATACCAGACGGCCAAAACGCACCAGTTTCCGGTCATGATCCAGCGCCAGCCGTTCGTTGATCAACCAGCGCGCGGTTGCGAAATCGTAGCGCCGCGTCATGAACCAGCGGGCAAGACGGTGTAAATGCTGGCGTCCCCTGAAGCCAATACGCTCGTTTAATTTTTCTTTGTGCTCGTTATCGATGAAATAGGTACTCAATCCACTCTGCTCATCTCCAATGATTTGCTTTACCATTTGCTCGCGCTTGAAGCCTAATTTTTCAATCTTATCAAGATAGAAATTAACCGTTTGAGCATCTTGTGTTTGCGGTGAATAAACGATTCTATAGAGCCATTTGTAAGCTAGTCGATTCTTGAATTCGACAGGATTTTCTTCAAACAGCTTTCTGAACGTGGTTAACCGGTGATCGTTGTCTTCGCTGTACTGACTCGCCAGGGTATTGAGAATGTCTTTATGGTCGTGAATGGCGGTCAATCGCCACAGGCAGCGCTCCTGGTCTAAAATTTCTTCTTCAACTTGCGGGACGAATTTGATAACGACTATGAGCTCCCGCACAGAAGCCTCTAATGTGAGGTCTCTGAATTCTTTTTCTTGATATTTAAAAACATTTAGACTCATAAACCACCTATCGATGAAGCCACATTTAACGAGCGCATGGCATCAGGCTGAACAGTGCCTATTTTTATCATATCGTGTATCAGAAGTTCGCGCGAATTTTCAAACAAATAGACCAATTTCATCGGCTTGTGGATATCAGCAAGTATAGTAAAAAGAGGGATCAGACCTTTAAAGCCGCCCGTGATATTCCATATTCGTTCAGCGCTTTTGTCTGAGTCACTAATAATTTTTTTCAGGGTATCACTCAAAGCATTCCTTCCCTCATCCTTTAGCCTTGTGCCGCTATCAACCTGCAACCCGGTTACCGAAAGAATTTCACACTCTTTTTCAGAAAGGTCAAAGAATTCAGTGATGAGCTCCTTACAAATTTCGGCACAGAGTTGCCCTTCTATTGTGTCCGTCGGGATCAAATATATTCTGTCGTCTTTTGTGAATTTTCCAAATTCAGGATATTGTTCACCGCCTATTCCCGAAGCCATCGCCAGCTCCATCGCTTTCAGGCTGGCGAGCTCAGCGCTGAGATTTTTATACGCTTTCAGCGATGGCCCGGCCTTTTTAAACTGCTCGATGGCTCGCTGCAACTTTTGGAGAACATGCTTTTTTTGATGGTCGTATTCGTGCGTCTGCCCATCTCGTTCCTGCCGGCGCAGTTCATCGACGAGGTTTTGATACGCATCATCTCCTGCCCAATATCTCCTTATGGTTTCATCATTCAGCGTAACCATATCTTTACTCATATAGGTTGACAAGGCCGAGGTACCGACGCTGACGAAAACCACTTTTTTTTCTGCCATGCTCTGTCTCCATTTGTTTTTTTTCACTCCGTGGACCAGTTCCTGGCGTTGTAGTCGTCCAGGCTCACGGAACGATTTTCTTTCTTGCCGAAAAATTCTTTGAGGTGGGGGTAGGCAACAGCACGCCCGGGCCAGCGCCAGATATCTTTCACTTTTTCCAAGGCCTGAGAATCCAGAATACCTGAAGCCAGGAACGCGTCTCGAAAAGGCCACGGATCGACTTCTTTACCCGGGGCCAGCCACACCTTGCACGCATCGTGCTGCTGCAACATCAGATGCTCGATGTCGATTTTCACGCTGCCGAAGCCCAGGGGCTTGCCGTAGCCGAGTTTGTGGCGCACAGTGTCGTCGAGGGTCAGCAGGAAGATCAGCAAGCCCAGGTCCTCGCGGCTGATGTCCCGGAACTGCACGGTGAAGGTGAAGGCAACGTCTTTGCCGGGCTCGAGGGCATAGATTTCATCCGATTTAGGTTTCGGGGACAGCTTCAACTGTTCCGGCGTCAGGATGTTGACAGAAGCTTTCCCGTTATGGCGGTAAAGCTTCCGGCCGCTGTACGAGCCGCCTTGAAGATGGACGATTTTGTGGGATTGCGGTTTGTCGGGTTTTTTTGCGCGGGTGCCACGGAATTCTTTTTCCAATCCTTGCGGATATGTTGGGAGAAAAGAAGTCGTAGGCGGCTTGCCTGCAGTATACTCCGTGCGAAACGGCGCCGGATCCGGCGGCTGGTAATAAAACGACCACCTATAGACCCGCGGCATATCCAATTGCATGATCGTATATGGTTCGAGAGTAGCTCCAAAACGATTGCTGTCGGCGACGCGAATCCGGCCGGCACGCGCGGATTTTTCACCGGCGTAGCCCATCAGGTAGCAGGTGCGACAGAGGTTTTCGCCGCTGTCATCGACTTGTGAACAGGCTCGAAAGGTGCTACTGTCATAATCGCCGTCCGGGAATTTGCTGCGCGTCACGAAATATTCGATTGCATAATCAGAAATGGACTGATGCTTCAGTCTTTTATTCTTGAGATAGCCGTAATCGCGGGCATTCATCTCTCCGCATCCGGCGCTGAGGATAGTCATGAGCTGGCGCAGCATGCCCTTGATCGAGGTGCCGGGTATGTAGCCCTCGCAGCGTTCGCCGGTAAAAATTGAACGGATACACTGCGGTGAAACCGGCGTCAGTGTGCAGCGCAGCTCGCCGCTCAGCCGGGTGCCCGACAGCCAGTCCCGCAGCAGTTTGCGTTTCACAGTCGCGGCAAAAGGGACGAAGTCGTAAGGATTCAGGGGTTGGCTCATTGCTCGAAGACCTCCGTAAAGCGTTCCAAATAAGTAATATGTGTTTCAGGAAGCGGGATCTTGACTAGCCCGAGTTCTTGTCGGCCCTGCTGCAATGCCTGTGTGGATTCTTGCAGCGAATATCTTTTCAGGCCAATAGCGACGCGCATTTTTGCGGGATCCGGGTTGGCAATCGGATATTCGAGAATGTGCGGGATGCGGGCATCGAACCAGGCGAGCTGGCCGGCGTATTCCGGGCCGGTCAGTTTTTCGCCCCAGAGAAGAAGTCCGGGCAGCGGGCCTGTCATAGGCTCAGGTTGGATAGTGCGTGCTTCGTCCCATCCTTCCGCGATTGTCGTGTCACTGATGAGCACCAGGTGGAAGCCGCCATTGCGCCGGCGCCAGCGGATTTGCGCCTCTTTGCCAAAAACGAAGCCCTGTTCCCATTTCGCGAAATCGGTGGATTCTTGAAATCTGGAGATCTCCACTTTATCCCAATTGTAGAGTATCTGACAGGTGAAATCTGTTTGTTCGCTTTGCTCCTGTAGCAAGGTAAAATCCGCAGCGCCGATTTTGCAGGCGAGATTGGCCGGCTTTTCCTTTGTTTTGCGCCCGGGTGCCGGCGAAGATTTTTTGAAGAGCTTTTTAAAGAAAGACATCATCGCAACTCCTGCAGGGTTTTGAGGTGGGGGATACCTGTATTTGCATGGGGATGCGCCGCATTCCAAGTTTTCGCGCAGGCCTGCCAGATGGGCGAAGTGATGACGGATTCGTTCTCCTGCTCCGGTTTGTAGGTCACGCCGTATACGCGTTCTGCCACCCCCGTGTCAGGCACCCAGCGGAGGGCAGCGATATCCGGGTTTTCAAGGCCAGTAAGGCAGCCGTAGCGCTCCGCCAGTTCAGGCTCGAGCTCGGCAATCCCCAGCAGCGAATTCTGCGAAGGTCTGCTGGCATAGCGTACACGCAAATTCCAGATGCTGGCGTTGACGCTGCCGTACCCCTTGCTGACGCCGCCGCCCAGAGGTACGCGGCCCTGTTCCATATCGCGCAGGACATAGGCCAGCAGGCCGAGTTGCCAGATTTCGAAGTTGATGATTCGCACTCGCATTTGCAGTTGGTGGCCCTCTTTCAGGCAAAGGTCCTGAAACAGAGCGCCTTCTCTGGCGCCTCCGGTAAAGCGATCGATGGCAACGTGATCGCGGATCACGGTTTGCTTGACCCTCATGGGTTCACTGTCTGCAATGCGGAGACGCCCGGCCATGGCGGTGCTGCCGAAGATTTTGCAGACGGCGCAGGAAGCCGCGTAAATGTCCCGGGCAGGAATTTGTCGTGGATTTTCATCGTTTTCGCCGAGCAGCTCGAAGTGACGCCCGCAAAACAGCGTGGCGGATTCTTTATCGGTGTCGAAAATATTGCAGCAAATCGGCCTCTGCTCCGCTGCAAGCTGCCGGCAAATATATTCGGCCCGGCTGCGGAGAACGCCGCGCAGGGAGCTGCCAGGCACGTAGAAGTCGAGTTGATGGGCCGTCCTGTTGCGCACGTGTTGTTCGGCATCTGCTTTTGTGTTACGGCTGACGAAAATGCTGTCGGGAATATCGCTGCTATCTCGCTCTGTCTGCTGGTTTTTTTTCTTCATGAAGCGGCCATCACGAATCAGCAGGGGGCCTTCGGTCAGCAACAGCAGATCGAAGGACAGTTCATTGAGTATGGGGGTTAGCATGGTCCCGGCTCCTAATTTTCTTCTGTTGTGTTGATATAAGCGCTGGCCCAATCTCGCAATTTCGTGGCGATCGCGTTTTGCGGAATCACCGTGAATTTTTCTGTTTCCGTCGTCGCGAGGATGTGCTGGCGCAAGGGCACGCCGTCATCACCAAAATACTTGACACTGCTCAACTCGAGCTTGCACTGCCCGAGACCGGTCGCCGCTTTGGCGCCGATCCAGAATTCGCCGGACATCATTTCCAACAAACCGATGGCAAGCACGCCGAGGGTAAGCGGCTCCATATTTTCGGCGATGAGTTTGAAGGGAAAGGCATTGCCTTTTTCGACCACATTCATCGAGAACAGGACACCGGATGCTACCGTGCCGGTCTCGCGGTTGATGCCTGTGTTGAAGCGTTTGTTGAGCGGCGTTTGTTCCGCGCGGATGGCATCGGGGATTTTGACACGCGAAGCGAAATGTGGGGAACCATAGACTTTGCAGGTATCACAGAGTAAGTCCGGATTGGCCATAATATTTTCATACAGTTCATCCTGCTCGATTTCGGCGAGTTCATCGGGCTTTTGAGCCGTCAGGCATTTTGTTTCCATCACCGGATTTTCAAAAGTGGAATCTGAAAAAAGCAGGCACGAAGGTTTGCGGATGCTGAGCAGAATTCTTTCCGTGTGGCTGCGCAGGGCGCCGCGTATGGAAGAGCCCGGAATATAGGGGCGATTGTCGGACGTACACGCAAAAACCGAATCGACCTCCTCATCACTCCTGCCGCTGCCGATGTGCATGGCGCCTTGCAGGTGTAAATTACCTTCAAAAACATAGCGATTCTGCAGTTCGGTAAAATCAAGCATGGTAGATCTCCTTGAATGCGTTGTGTTTTTCGCGTATTTGCTTATCAGACTGTATGCGGCTCAGGGTGTGAATAGTGCCGAGCAGTCGTTTGGAAATGAGTAGTTTTAATTCATCTGCAAACTCTACCGGCATGTCCTGAAGCTGAAGTTGATCAAGCTCGGCAGCTTCCTCCAGGTCATTTTCCAGCAGGCCTGCGAGGATTTCTTTGACCAGTTGTTCCCAGATTGTATCGGTGAGCGGATAGAGAAAAAAGTTTTCCAGATCGGCCCCGATACGCATCCAGGTGTTGCCGTCTTTGCGCATGTCACGCTGCATCTGGTGGCGGACAAACCTGCGCACCTGGTGTTCGTACTCTGCCCAGGAACTGGTGTTGTAGGCTTTTTCCAGCAGAGCCTGCATCTGATTCGCGGTCAGAACAGGCGTTTTCGTTTCGGAGTCCAGAAGCTTTTCGGCAAAGAAGTTCTTTGCTTTCTGTGGAAACGAAAGCGCTTTTTCAGTGATGTGGTATTTCAGGAGTTCCCTGACTGCAGGACTCAGATTGGCATTCATTTGTTATCTCCTTCCCAGTGAAATTGCTGACAGACCGTAACCCGGCCGAATCCTTCTTCGCGCCGTTCACCGATCCCCTTCTCCTCGATTTGCTGCAAGGCCCGGCACAGTTGGTCGGTGGTCGTGTGCTCTGCTTTAATGGCGTATACGAAAACAGCGCCGCGATCGATGGCTGTTTCGGACAATTTGGGGAAACGGGCCTTGCTGTTCCAACCATCAACGGAGGACGTGCTGTTCCAGGCCCGAATGAGGTGGCAGTGCCCCAAGATGGGATCCGGGCAGGCAGCCTGCTGCAGGTCTTCCGGCTCGATGTTGCTTTTATAACGCAAATATTTGTCGAGCACGATCGTACGACTTTCCAGGGTGAGTGAAAAGAAGAACAGGTTCTCAGCAGCATCTGCGAATCTTGCATTGAAGTTTTCAATACGTTTTTGTAGTGTCGTGTCTTCGAGCGCGGTTACGGATGGGTCGATGCGAAGGCTTGCCCGCCCAAGGCCACGTGTGAGATCGCTGCCCACCAGAATGGTCTCGATTTCAGGAATGGCTTGCTGTAGCTTGCGGGAAAGCGCTCTATCCTGAACGATGATGTCTCCATGAAACCGCTGACCGGCGTCAAGTGTCTCAAGAACGTAGAACTGGCTTTCTTTCGCTGTTTGCGTACGTGGATCGATGGCTGTGTGTCCGAGCAGGGATTTTTGTGCAGTTACGTGGGTGTATTTTGTGCCATCGCGTTTATAAAAGCCGCGTACGTTTTCCAGTGTTGTGTCGTGGCAATCATCTGCAGGACAATTGGCAGGCTGTAGCTGCGTTCCAAAGCTCTCATCCAAAACAGTATCGCAGAGGATATCCAGCACGCCGTGTGGTTTTTCCATCGCATCATCGTCCAAAAAGCCATGGGCATATTTGCAAGAAAAAGCGGTATACGGAATGACCCGCGACCGGTCGGGCAGCAGGTCACTGAACCAGGCTCCACCTTCGACAAAAATTTTGTTGAAGTCCGTATCCTGGCCATATTTATTGATATAAGCCTTAGCAAAGGCACCACGCCACGTCGTGCCAGGGATGAAATCCAGGGTTCTCAGCACATTATCGACACCACGCCGGATGGCTATGCTCACCGGACTTCTGAGCCCAATTTCGATAGAAATTCGCTCCATTCGTTTTCCTCCAGGGTTATCGTACATTCTCCGAGGCCACGTGCTTTTTCTGCACCGAGATGGGAAACCAAAGCCATGCCGTACTGCAATAGCTGTAAATCCGAAGCAAGAGTCGAAGCAGTGAGGCAAGATGATTCAAGGAAAAGATCGCAGGAGTACGCGATTCTATGATCGACGACTTCACCGGCACGGAGCATTTTCGACTCAGCCCCGCGGTTCCAGCGGCTTATTTTGACATTGTTGCGTACTCGCGACTGGGCAGGGTTGAAGGGAAATGGTTTGGTGCTCTGCAGGGCAAGGAGCTTTTTCTGCGTATCATCATCCGGTACGGCATCGCTGAATACAAGCACACCCTCGCGAAACACCGAACCAAACAGCCTGCATATGACGCAGCGCTGCTGGTAATCTTCGAATTTGCAAACAGAGGGGGCTTCACTGCTTCGACAGATTCGGCCGTCTTGCGAAAGAAACGGCGTGAAATCCGGCCCCGCTGGCGCAGGTGCGGACTGGTCGTCTGCCGGAACGGGTTCCGTAAGCGCCAGGGCTGCATGCATGCAGGCCATGCGGACCCGGCCTTTTATTGTCGATGCTGGAATGACAGCCAAACCATCGGCATTCTTTACCGAAATCTGGTCAACCACGCCGGCTAGGCCATAACCGCTGCCGATACGGAAGTCGGAAGCAAAAGAGATGTTGATTTTAGTGATTTTCTGCATGTGATGTCCCTCCTTGCTTTTCCGGGATAAAGTCATACAATTCAACGAGGTCAGAAACCGGTGTCGAATGTTCACTGCCGTCATATCGCCAGGGGAACCAGTCAAGTTCATGCGAACTCCAGAAATCGAGCATAACCTGGCGAGGTGATTGGGAAGGTGAATTTGTTGCTTGAGGCAGTCTTGTATAGATCAGGCTGGCGTCAAGCATCGATTTCGAGTAATCTGTAAAAATTGTTTGGTAGAGTGCATGCAGTTTCGTGCGAGGAAAGTTGGCTTGCCTAAATTTGCGAATTGTTGCGACAAGGTGTTCAAACTGTTCCATTGAAAAAGGCCGGGCATAACGTTTAATGGACATGACCCCGCCGCTGGGGGATGGTGCCTCTGGTTCTTCATAATCTCTCCTGCGAACATCCTTCACCGATAAAACCGAGGCTGATTTTACAATTGTAAAATCGATAGCTGCCGGCTGATGCGATTCCTGCCGGAATTTCTTTTTTGCCTGCTTCAGGAGTTCTGCCGCCCGATCCACCATCTGGCGAATGGGATAATGCGTTTTGGCATAGTGCAGGCCGATCGATACGTCGAGAGTCATGTCTTTCAGAAAGCGTGAACTTGCTGCCTGCTGCTGAAACATTTCTTTAAAGCCTTTTGCGAAATAGATCGCTGCATCAGCACCGTAGTCAGCGGGTAGGATTACAATGAGGTCATCGCCACCGGCAAGAATAAAAGTCGCAGGCAGGGCCCTTGGCTCCTTTTTAGATCTGCATTCTGTGAAACATCTCGCAATTGCCTGAACGCAGGCATCCTTCGTACATTTGTCCACGAGATTGCTGAATTCACGATATTTTTCGTAATTATTTTCGTCTTCGCCGGAAAGAAAATCCCGGAGATGCTTACCCATGTTGTTGACGTCACTGTAAAGCAAGGCCACGTAATTTTCCGGGCGCGCCGTCCTGCCCAATTGGGTCAGATCTTCCGGGAAATCCGGGGCATTCCCATTATTAAGTACAGAAAATTTTTCGCGCAACAGGTCGCCGATCGGGAGACGCCCCTGAACTGTCAGGTCTGAAAGATCCGATTTTTGAGATTTCTGATAACATGTTTCACAAATCAGGAGTTCTGTTCCGAATTGTTTCATTCTTTTCGCTGCCGATGAAGCTCCACATAGTTGGCAAGGTTGCACATAAAGACCATTATTGCGTCCATCAACCTCAATAGAGAAGCTCTTTATCGTATTCAAAGCAGCTTCTGCTTTATCCAGGGCATCCCTGAACGACTGTCCTTCATTCCGCTTCCAGGGCTCGATATGCGTTAGCACCGTTGTCGAGCCTGTTTCACGGCGATATAGATTGCCTAACTCCTTACAAAAAGCCTTGGCGTGATTTTCATTTTTAAATAAAATTTTTCCGGCACCGCCTCCCAAATAGACGACTTCCCAATCCAGCCCTCCCCTCATGATGGACCCACCGGATAGGAGGAATTGCTGGCTGCTCTGTTCATAGTTGCCCTTCCCGAATGACCCTCCGGAGGTGAGCACTTGCAACGTCCCCTGTAGGTTCAACAGCTCGAGCCGCTCACTGGCGCCTCTGAGCTGCTTGAGTTTGTTCGTTGCGAAGATATAATCTTTTATCCGGCTGGTATCCAGTAACGTTAAGTACACTTTTCTATCCAAAGCATCCTCCTTTCAGAACTTTAGTCTCAGTTTCCCATTTCCAAATACTGCGCCTTTACCAACATGGATAACTTCACATGTTCGAAGTAAATGCAGAAACGGCGATAGACTGCCTTCCAACATAATTTCTCCAACAAAACCTCCCAACTTCATTTGGTTTTGTTGCCGACTGCTATGCCTTGTCCAATCTACCCATTTTAAATTTGATGAATTTATGATCACACGATCTGCAGCAACGAGCACGTGGTGAAAGTCCCAGTCAACTTTTGTACCCGGGACATGAAAATGTGCTAATTCAAGAGTCCTGCGAAGCATTTTAAAAACCAGTTGCCGGAAAGTAAAATTTATGGCCAATTCATTAGCAAACTTAAGACGAGTCGGTGTGATAAAAGACAAGCCAAGATTACTTGTTCCATCCAGCTTATCAGAAGGTGCCTGCTCAATAGTAGAATGAGGCATTGGGACGCCTAATAAAGTATCCTCACTAAAAAGTAGGTACCAATGCTCATCAGTATTCATATTCATTCCACACGCGTCATTACGTTCATCGTTCTTGACCCGTGGTAGCAGCTGTGTGTTTTCAACAGAAATTTTATTACAAAACACAGAATCCAGTTTGAACCGATATCGATGTCGCCCGAGGCCATTTTGGGCCATTTTCTGCACAGCATAGATAACGAATGTGTAAAGGTCAATGACATGTCCTACCAAAAGGAGATCAAATTGTAACAACTCACCACTCGAATATGCTTTTTTCAAATCCACCGGCTCAAAAACATACGGCCGGGGTGCGGTGTTCAGTCCGCGCAGGAAGCGGGGTGGTTCGCCTTCGATGTAGGGTTCGAACAGGCGGGTATAGACGCACTGGCTGCGCAGCATGCAGGTTTCGCAGGGGTGTTTTGGCCCTTGCACGC
>WFTM01000480.1 GCA_015485525.1 Candidatus Zhuqueibacterota bacterium
ACCATGGATCAATACAAAAAACACATATTCATCTGTGTCAATGAACGCCCGAAAGGGCATGAGAAGGGCTCGTGTGCGCACAGGGATGCCGAAGCGGTTTTCCGGAAATTTCGTGCTGAACTTTCCGCACGCGGGCTGGGAAATGAGTATAAAGCTACAAAGTCCGGATGTCTGGCGTCGTGCAGTACCGGCGTCAATGCAGTCGTCTATCCGGAGGGTATCTGGTACAAGGGGTTGGTCGAAGATGATGTGGTTCGCATCATCGAAGAGCATTTTCTCGCCGGGCGGCCGGTGCAGGAATTGCGTCTCTTTCAGGAGCAGGAAGGCAAACTGGAAGGATAGGCACAGGGCAGAGCTCCGGCAGAAACGGGAGCACACAACAGGGAGTAACAACCATGCCGAGTCTTGAAGAAAAATATGCACACATCAAAAAACAGATGGTCGTCAATTTTAAAATCTGGGCAGCCTTTATCGGCTTTCAGCTCGTCGCCATCGTTTTTGTCAGCCTGCAGCATCAAGACACCCCGATGTCGCATAATTCGCGTTATCTCGCCTTTCTCTTTGCCATCGGCATCACGATCGTCTCCATCTATCTGCCCAGGATGTTCCTGAAGATCGGTTTTTTTAACTATCACAACGATGCCGGCCGCATGTGGGCATATCGTGTCTATCTCCTGCTCAGCCTGCTGCTGGCGACCGGTGCTTCTCTGGGTATTCTCTCTCTGATGTATTTCCAGACCGTCCGCCTGTGGTATCTTGCCTTCTGGCTCGTGCCTTTTCTGCGCATGTGGAAACTCAAGCCCAGCGCCGGCGTCTGGGTGGATTTCCGCATGAGCCACCGCGCCGGGCGCACCGTACCGGTTTGATGGCCTGCGTTACAACAATCCGGCAGCCGGCCGCAGCAAAGAAAACCTTGCTTTTTCTCAAATACCTGCTATTTTCAACCAGGCGGGATCATCCCTCCGGGAAAGAGTTCGTTCCCACCGCGATCTATTCATGCGTTCAGTTATCCCGATGTCCCTTGCGTAAAAGCTGATGCGCATACAGGCAATCGGGATAAATTTCAGCCCATAAAAACAGGATGTCTGACATGGAAAGAGAACAAGCAGTAAGTTTCAAGGGGAAACCGATGACCCTGGTTGGCCCGGCACTGCAGGCCGGCGACAAAGCACCGGCTTTTCGCGTGGTAGCCAATGATCTCTCGCATATTTCCTCAGAGACATTGGTCGGCGGTAAGGCGGTCCTGCTCAGTGCTGTGCCTTCGCTGGATACCGGAATTTGTGATGCAGAGACCCGGCGCTTCAACGAAGAAGCCGGCAAGCGCGGCGACAAGGTCAGCATCATCACCATCAGCCATGATCTGCCTTTTGCTCAGAGCCGCTGGTGTGGTGCTGCCGGAATCGAAAACGTCAAAACTTATTCGGATTATTATTTCCGGGAATTCGGGCCGGCCTATGGCTGTTTTGTCAAAGAGCTCGGCATCCTTTCGCGGGCGGTTTTCGTCGTCGATGCTGATGGCGTGATCCGTTATGTCGAATATGTTCCCGAAATCGCACAGCATCCTGATTATGAAAAGGCCCTGGCCGCGCTGGATGCCCTGCTGTAAATTTTCGACAAGATACCAGATGCAAGCGGAGATCACACGTTAATGTGCTCCGCTTTTTTTTACTGTGAACGATATCTTCACTATTATTCATGTTTGTCTGAAGCCGGGTTTTACCACGAAGTTCACGAAGTAAGCTGAAGTATAACAAAAAACAGTACTTACAGTCCCCGGTATTTTATTTTTTGTTTTTCTTCGTGCCCTTGGCGTCCTGGTGGTTCAAAAAACTGCACGGATGATAGTGAAATTCAGCAGTTAGAACGTTTCCATCGTTTCTGATATGAGAATGGAAAAAAGCATCTGCTTATCCCGTTCTCCCAGCTTTTGTCTGGAGCGGTGTTTTACCACGAAGAATGCCGAATAGGATTCCAGTAATAATTTTGTGGCTGAATGTATAAATTTTTCAGGCTATGGCCCCGAATAACGGATTTGTTTTCGAGCAGCAAACCCGCCTGCCCGGGCTCGATGGAGCGTGCGGTATCGTAACCGGTGCTTCCGGAGGCATGGGTTTTGTGCTTGCACAGTTATTAGCCGAGTGTGGCGCACGGGTTGGTATAAACGGCCGTTCGTACGCAAAGGTAGAACTCGCAGTTGCTGAACTCAACAGCAGGCGTCCGGACTCGGCGTTGGCACTGCCGGCTGACGTCTCGCAGCTCGATCAGGTGTGTCGCATGAGCCGGGACTTTCTGCGCTGGAGCGCCGGCAGATATGACTTTCTCGTCTGTAATGCCGGTTATGCACTGGATGACACCCTGTGGAACACGCCACTGCATGCGTACAGTGATGAGCAGCTAACGCAGGGGTTTGCCGC
>WFTM01000481.1 GCA_015485525.1 Candidatus Zhuqueibacterota bacterium
GGATGGTGGTTCTCGTACAGGCATGTGCTGGAAGCAGGCGGGGTGGTTGAAATGGTGCAACGATGCAGAGTCAAGTGGATAACCAGACTTTGGGTATGGCACAGACACGACGGGCTTTCGCAAGGTTCAGGAAGTTCAATCATGTTTGAAAGTCGCCAATATTATCAGGGTGGTTCGGCAGGGTGCAGACAAGAACTGTCAATCCCCCTTTGCGGCAGATGTGCGAAAGCCTGCCGCTACCGTCCGGAGTCACAGTTGCTCCTGCAGGCGGCGTTGCTCTTCCCGTCTCACTTCGACCTGCTTCAGGGCACGCTCATATTTCCCATCCGGTTTGATTTCATAGGCTCTCAGCAGGGCTTTACGCGCACGATCGAAACGATCTGTGTACAGATAGGCGATTCCAAGGTTATACCAGGCTTTGTGCACGGCAGGGTTGCTACGATTGCGCTTCGCAGCCTGTGTGAATAGCTGGATAGCACGGTCCCAGCTGCCCACTTTCGCCATGCTGTAACCGCGCTCCAGCTCGGGCATGGACTTGTCCGTCTCAAATGAAACTGAGACATACTCGGTGTATGGAGCGATTTTTTTCATAAAATCACGGATGATGCCGGCACGGCATTTTGCCAGCAACGGCCTGGAGTCTATTTTTACCGGCTGCTCACCGTCAGCCGAAGTTCGTGCTGTTTGAACTTTGGTGAATTTTTTGATGGCAAGAATTTTACCTGTCGTCAAATCAACGACCTGCAGAGTGGCGCTGACTCTGGCTCTCCCGGAACGCGTGTACGTTCGCGTTTTTTTGCCGGTTTTCTTGTCAGTATAATCAGCATGCGTCAGCTCCTCTTTGTACCCGTGTTCACTGACGCGCCCAAAAATCAACGCTGCAGCGCCGAGAAATTTCCCCAGCTCAGCAGCCTGTTCTTCATCGATGACGCCGGAGAGGGCCAGACTGTGCTCAGCGAGAATACGATCGAGATTTTGCCGGTTGAGCACCTCAAAACGACCGGATTCAAACAGGGCCTGGGTCAGCTCTTCACTCAAATCAGCGCTGCCGCGCCCCGTGATCTCGCCGATAGCGATTTTAGCAAAACCCTTGAGGTTGATCTCTGCCGGGTGCGTTACGGGCAGGCGTACGCTGGTGCTGCTGCACCCGGCCAGAACCAGCACAAACAAGACAGCGAAAAAAGTTTTTTTGTTTTTCATGAAGGAACCTCTTGAAGTGAGATAGTCTCGTTCTGTTCTCGAATTTTTCTGCTTCTCCCCTGTCCTAACGCCTGTTGAATTCAGCTAACCAGGCCTGACGCAGATATCAACACCCATCTTTGCAGCCAAAGCGAGCCGACGTGCCGGGATTCCCTCGATACGGGTGCGCACTTTCGGCGTGGGCGGTACCTCGTTTCGCTTGTGTACTGCCACTGGAGCGACGAGGGCATACCGCAGGAGCGGTGTGCCGAGAAGGCAACAGGGTTATCCGGGTCTCCGGACTTTGTCTGAACAATTTCTCATCGATACAAACCAGCCAGATCCCATTTGCGGATGACATCCCGAATGAGAGTTTCCACCTTTGCATTCACTTTGGTAAAGTATTCATCGGCTTTTGCAGCATCAAAGGTTGGAAACCCCTGCCCCGGCTCATACAGTCCGATGGACGATGGGAAAGGAACGGCTGACCAGCTCGTGCCGGCAGGATAGGGTGTGGCCATCTCTTTGCTGTAGCGTTCTTTATGTACGTGTTCAGGTACGATATGCTGAATATAAGCTGTTTCATTAATACCTGCATGTCCCCCGTTTTCGCCGAAGACTTCAAAGGTTTCTTCAGAAGCAAGCGACCACCAGTTGATGACCAGGATGCGTACTTTCTGTTCTGGTGAAACAGATGCAGAGACGCGTTTCAGAATAGCTGTCTGCGGGCCGCCATGGCCATTGAGTATGACGATATTTTTGAAGCCATTCCCTGCCAGGCCGCGCAGAATATCACGGATGAACAGCTCGTAGGCCTCTTCGCTGATGGCAAAAGCACCCGGGAAAGCCTGCATGCTGCCGGTCACACCATAGTTCAGCGTTGGTGCAATCAGCGCGTTGAGACGCGGAGCAAGCTCGCGTGCCATGGCCTCAGGCGCGAGATTGTCTGAGCCGTTTGGCAGAACACCGTGTGGCTCCAGTGTTCCCACTGGCAGCAGTACAGTCTCGATATTTTTCGGAACAATCTCCTGAAATTCCTGCCAGCCAATCAGATTCATCTCACGTGTCGTCGGGGAATTTTGTGCCATTACCCGGGCTGCGAGCAACAACAATATGGCGATAGGCCCTGCTTTTTTCATTTCAACAATCCTCGTTTGTGCGCTATCGGTTGCAATTCGATTTCTGCGGGTTTACTTCGAGCAATAAAAACGAACCGGAGCAACTATGCAACCAAAAACAACTCGAATACTTTGGTACGGCCTTTTTTCTCTGCTTGTTATTTTCAGTGCCACAGCAACAGCACAATCAGACAACACACCGTATGTCGTGGTGCTCGGCGTGACCCAGGACGCGGGTTATCCGCAGATCGCCTGCGAAAAGGCCTGCTGTCGCCCGGCCTGGGCAGACAGGGATCGCCGTCGGTCTGTTGCTGCCCTCGGACTCGTGGACCCGGTTTCCCGGCAGTACTGGCTCATCGATGCTACCCCGGATATCCGCACACAGTTGCACGAGCTGCAGAAGATGGCACCCAATATGACCTTCAGCGGCGTTTTTCTCACCCACGCCCATATTGGACACTACACCGGGCTGATGCACTTTGGCCGCGAAGCGATGGGAGCCAGGAATATCCCGGTATTTGCCATGCCGCGCATGCGCCAGTTTTTGAGTCAAAATGGTCCATGGGAACTGCTGCTGCGACTGCATAATATTTCACTCGAGGCCCTGTCTGCAGACAGCGCGCTGAATGTGCGGCCACACCTGAGCATCACACCCATGGCGGTGCCTCACCGGGATGAATACAGCGAAACCGTCGGCTTTCGGATCGAGGCTGGCGGAAAAAGTGTGTTATATATTCCTGATATCGATAAGTGGGATAAATGGCAGGTAAAAATCGAGGATGTTTTGCGCACAGTCGATGTGGCCTTACTGGATGGCTCTTTTTATGTGGACGGGGAGCTGCCGAACAGGGATATGAGTGAAATTCCGCATCCTTTCATCAGCGAAAGCATGCGGCGCTTTGACACCCTGGCGCCAGAGCAGCGCAGCAAAGTGGTTTTTATTCATTTTAACCACACCAACCCTGTGCTGCAGCCCGGCTCA
>WFTM01000482.1 GCA_015485525.1 Candidatus Zhuqueibacterota bacterium
ACAGCCTGGCGCGCCAGGCTGTGTCGTTGTATCCAGACTCGGCAAACACACACTTCGTACTGGCGCTGTGCGTTGGCCGGGTCGCGCTTTTTGAAGGCGGCAAGACCAAAATCCGGCTGTCAAAAGAGGTAAAAAAAGAAGCCGACCTGGCCGTCGAACTCGATCCGCGCCATGACGGGGCATACCACATTCTCGGGCGTTGGAACTACAATATCGCCACTCTCGGCTGGTTCCTGCGTGCTGCCGCCAAGGTGATTTACGGTGGCGTGCCGCCCGGCGCCACGCTGGAAAACGCTGCTGCGATGTTCGAGAAGGCGATCGAAATCGCGCCCGAAAAGCCGGTGCACCGGCTCGAGTATGGCCGTACCCTGATCGAACTCGGACGCAAGGATGAAGCCAGAAAGCAGCTTGAAAAATGTATCGAACTGCCGCAGGTGCAATGGGATGATCCGGCGCATAAAAAAGAAGCTGAAAAGCTGCTGAAAAAACTCTGATACATGAAACAGCCCGTCGGCAGCGGGCTGACAGGACAGGCCGAAGCATGGCATCCGCTGAAAATGTCGTGCTTCGGCCGTTTCTTTGTCGTCTTTCCTCCCGGGCTGAGTGCCGCACATGAATAAAGCTGAATACAAGATTATATTTGTATTTATTGTGTAATTTCTGTATAATCCGTCTTGCCTTTTTCGGAATTCCCAGCCTGGAACAGCCTGCGGCCTGGCCGACGATGCGCGCCGGCAGCGCGGTGTTCAAAAATTTACTTGCAGAAAAAACAGCCTGCCCGGCACTGCCTCTCCGCTCGATACCGGCTGCCGGTATCATCCTGGGCCCGGCCAGATATGCGGGAGTTACGGCACTCCGGCGGGAATGACGTGAAAAGGCAACACTCCTGAGGTGCCGGAACATGTGCACGCGTGTCCCAGAACAAAATGTTCCGTTATCCCGACTTCCCATGCGCGATGCGCTCATTTGTAAATAATGCGGGTTACAATTTTTCAGGTTAGCAGAAACCACGAAAATATGATCAGACCAGCCGTTCGAATCTCGTCTTTCCTGACATGCCTGTTTCCATTCGTGCTCGTTTTGACAACCGTACTCACCGGCCGGCCCGGCCTTACGGCCGAAGAGACGACCTACCGCTTTGCGCAGCGGCACACAATCGCCCTCGACGGTACCTGGAAGCTGGCTACACGGGACAATACATGGCGTAACGTCGTCGTGCCCATCGTCATCTCAGACCGTAACCGGCTTATCCTGCAAAAATCCTTTCTCCTCGACAGCAAAGACCGCGGCAGGAAATTGCTGCTTTCATCGCCGGGCCTGAATTACAGCGGTGTCATACGCATCAATGACCAGATCATTACCGGTCTGCCCGGAGGGGCTGTTCCCTTTTCCACTGTCATCGAGCCGGAGTATGTGAACTTCGGCGCCGAGAATACCGTCCAGGTTGAACTCGACAATCACTATGACGCGCGCACGACCTTGCCCCTGCGCCACCGGCCTCTGGGCTGGTCGCCGGCAAACGGCCTTGTGCGGCCTGTCGCGCTCACGGTTCTTCCAGATGCCGGTCTGGAAAAAGTCGATATTCACACCAGCTGGCAGCCTGACAAAAACAGCGCCCGGCTGGTCGCGGAGGTGACGGTGCGGCAGTACCAGCCGCTGCCCGATAGTCTCGGAGAGAATGCCGGCTATACCCTCGAAGTCAGCGTCATCACCGGCACACGTCGCCGGGACCAGTTGAGGGTACTGGAAGGCCCGTTTCAACTTGCTTCCGGCGCGCGCCGCATGCTGGACATCCCGCTGACCCTGCCGCGGCCTGCTTTGTGGTCGCCGGACAATCCGGCTCGCTATCCGGTCACTGTGCGCCTCCTGCACGGCGAGCAGGTTCTCGATGAAAAAAAACTCTCCGCCGGGGTGCGCTCCATCGCGCTGGAGGAAGGGTACTTCGTTCTCAATGGCCGCAGGTATGAAATTCGAGGGGTGGACTGGATCAGCAGCCTCGATGGCCTCGGCGGCCAGAAGCTGGCAGATGAAATCACGCGCGTGATCACAAAAATAAAATCATTGGGTGCGAACACCGTACGGGTTGTCGGCTCGCCGCCACATCCGCTGTTTGTCGAGAAATGCAGCGAGAAGGGTTTGTTCGTGCTCGCGGAAATTCCGGTTTACTATGCCACTGAGCGGCATTTCCGCCAGAAGGAGTTCACTGAAAAGGCTATGGGAGCCATCAGCGCGATGGTGCGCGCCGCCCGCAACCAGCCCGCGATTCTGGCCTGGGGGCTGGCTATCGATGCGCAGGATACGGCGCCAGAGAGCCGGGGCTGGCTGGAGAAGGCAGCGACGCGTGCACGCAGCCTGGATGACCGGCCCATCTATCTGGTGACGCGCTCGCCGGATTTTTCAGCTATCGGCGACATCCCGGATTTCTTCATCCGCGATGTGATCGGCATGCCGGAAGATTCCGGAGTGCCGGCGGTTCTTTCCGGCAAACCCGTGTTGCCGCTTCTGGGTGCTTTTGTCAACATGTCAGCGATTTCGCGCGAAGGCAATTCGCGTGAACGCCGCATCTTCGAGGCTGAGGAGTTGCAGGCAGATGAGCTGCTCAGACAGGTGCGTGCGCTCTCTTCCCGGGAGCAGCATGCCGGCTATGTGCTGCACGCATTGCAGGACTGGCGCGGTGATCAGCCTTTCCTGGCAGCGGGTTCGGAGCGAGGAGATACGCGGGTTTATCCCGGCGGCCTGCTGCGTGAAAACGGTGTCGAGCGCGTCAGCTACGCCGTGATCTCAGCCTTGAACAATGACCGCCAGATTCCGCACATTTCGCCGAATACCGGCGTGCTCGAACACCCGGTTGTTTTCCCCATCGTCGGTGTGGCTGCCATTCTGGTCTTCCTGTTTTTCCTCAACCGTGACCGGCGTCTGCGCGGGCACCTGCGCCGGATTTTTATCTATCCGCACGGGTTTTATACCGATCTGCACGAAAATCGCAAAGTCCCGCGTTTTCTCACCTACCTGCTGGTGATCATCGAAGGCGTGATCTGGGCTGCGCTGATTGCCGGTGGCCTCTATGCCTTGCGGGAAAACCTGCTGCTGGATGAAATCCTGAACCTTGTCGTGCCCGGCCCGCAGGTCAAAGGATGGCTGGTGTACATGATCTGGAACCCGGGTGTCATGGTAGCTGCGGGGGTGACGGCTTATTTCATCCTTATGGCTGTTCTGGCCACTGTGTTCAAGCTGCCGGGACTGTTCATGGGGGAAAATTTACCCTGGATGCAGTTTTTCACCTTTTTCGTCTGGTCTGCAACCTGCTATCTGCCGCTGGCGTTCATCGCGCCGATTTTTTATCGCCTGCTGGTCGAAGGCAATTTCATCACACCGGTTGTCGGCATTGCGGCTGCGACGGTGCTCTGGCACATCATTCGGATCATCCGGGGTATTCGGGTACTCTATGTTTTGCCCACGAGCAGGGCTGTGCTTATTTTTGTGGTGCTGGTCACGGTTGTAACCGGCAGCCTGGCTTTCTACTATAACCATGATCGTGCCCTTTTCGCTTATATCGAATATTACGCTGCCCTGCTGCGCTGATGGTGGCATTTTTGAAAAACGCTTCGCGCTGTTTTGCCATGGATGCAGAAAGCCGTCGCACGATTGATGAAAAATTTCCGGGCGCTCACGGGATGAGCGCTGTGACAGTGAAAAACCCGGGAGGGTTGAGTGTATTTATCGCGTCTTGAAATCTTTGGTTTTAAATCATTCGCCAAAAAAACGGAAGTACGGTTCCACGATGGCATGACGGCGATCGTCGGGCCTAATGGCTGTGGCAAGAGCAATATCGTCGATGCCATCCGCTGGGTTCTCGGCGAGCAGAAGGCCGGCACATTGCGCAGTGAAAACATGCAGAACGTCATCTTCAATGGCACGCGCGCGCAAAAGCCACTGGGCATGGCCGAGGTTTCCCTGACCATACAGAACACCAAGAATATCTTGCCCATCGAGTACAGCGAGGTGGTGCTCACCCGGCGGCTGTTCCGCAGCGGCGAAAGCCAGTACCTGATCAATAACTCGGTCTGCCGTTTGAAAGATATCATCGATCTGTTCATGGATACCGGCATGGGCGCGAATGCTTACTCGGTCATCGAGCTGAGCATGGTGGAGAAAATCCTCAATGGCAAGCCGGAGGAACGCCGGCAGATTTTCGAAGAGGCTGCCGGGGTCACCAAGTACAAGCTGCGCCGCAAAGCGGCTTTCCGCAAGCTGGAGGCCACGGAGCAGGACCTCACCCGCCTGTCCGATATCATCAGCGAGGTGGAGAAAACCACGGCCAGCCTGCGCCGGCAGGTCAACAAAGCACAGCGTTACCGCAACTACAGCGACGAACTGCGCGCTCTCGAGCTCGATTACTCAGCGTGGTTTCTGGCCAAAAACAAGGCCGAGGCCGGGCCCCTGGCGGAAACACGCAAAAAACTGATGATCGAGCGCGCGGAGATCAGCAGCAAGCTGGGCACGCGTGAAGCGGAAATTGAAGAAAAACAGCGCGAGATTCTCGAAATCGAAAAGCAGCTGACGTCGCAGCAGCAAACACTGCTGGCGTTGTCGCGCAAAATTCAGGAAAAAGAAGAAGAAATTCTCGTCAGTCAGGAGCGCGTTACCGCCTCGGAAAATGCCCGCCACCGGGCCAAAAAAGAAATTGAGTCTCTGCAGGTACGCGAGAAAGACCTGCAGCAGGAGAAAAAGGGCCTGCGCGATGATCTCAGCGATGCAGAAGAGACCCTCAACCAGCTGAACACAGAGCTGGCGGCAGCCCAGCAGGAACTGCAGGATTTTCAGGAGACCTACCAGAAAAAGCGCAGCGAAGGCGAAGTCTTCGAGGACGCCCGCCTCAAGCGCATGGAAGATGTCGGTGAAGTCAAAAAGGAAGAAGAACGCCTGCGCACACAGATCGCCTATTTTTCTCAGCAGGTGCTCAACATCGAAGAGGAACAGCGCAAGCTCGAAGCGGAGATCGCCAGGGCTAAGGAGACGAGCACAGAGCTCTCTGCACAAAAGGACACTTTGCAGGCGACTGTTGCTGACCTCGAAGAGGCTGTTTCCGCCTCCACGCGTGATCTCGACGAACTCACCGAGGAAATCAACAAGACCAAATCCGCTATCGTCGAGCTGAAGGGACAGATCAGCGCCCGGCGCGAGCGCCTGGCTTTGCTGCGCTCTCTGCTCGATAATTATGAAGATTATCCTGAAAGCGTACGCCATCTGCTGCAGAAAAACGATGGCCCGGCCGCGGTCCACGGCACTGTCGGTGATATGATTGCAGTCGATGCGCGCTACCGTCCAGCCATCGAAGCGGCGCTTGCTGATATGGCCGTAGCTGTCATCGTCGATGGCCTGGATCAGGCGCAGGGCGTTTTCGATGAGCTGCGCGCAGCCGGCAAAGGCAGCGTGACGGTGATGCCCAAAGAATGGGATGGCACGGGCGGCAGTTCTGCGGTTACGGAAAAACTGCTCACCCTGCCCGGCGTGCTCGGCAAAGCGGTAGATTTCGTGCGCGGCGATGACAGCCTCAAACCGGTTTTCAGCCGCCTGCTTGCGGACACGCTGGTAGTGGATACACTGGCCACGGCACGGGAGATCATTTCCCGGGCCGGGCAGCAGCGCCTGGCAGTGGTGACGCTGGATGGCGAGGTGGCCTGGTCGTGGGGAGGAATTCGCGCCGGCGGCAGGGGCGATGCTGAATCCAGCATCCTGGGGCGCAAAGCACAGGCTGATGAGCTCGAACAGGAGATCGCCGGACTGGAAGAGAAGCTGGCAGAGAGCGAAGACAAGCACCAGCGCCTCCAGCACCGCGTGCGTGAGCTGCAGGAAAAAGCTGAAGCCGACCAGCGCCGGTTGCAGGAAAAAAGAAAACTGCTGCAGGATGTCGAGGTTGCCCTCGGCAAAGCACAGGTGGAGCAGAAACGCAGCCAGGAACAGCAGGAAGAGTTGAAAAAAGAGAAGCTCGCGATCGAAGAAGACTATGCGGCTGCTGAGAATGCGCTCGCCGACCTGAGCCCATCGCTTTCCGCTTTTGAGAGCCAGAAAGAGGAGCTGGACAGCAAGTACAAAGCATGGCGCGAGGAACTGCAGGCTTTGGAATCACGCCTGCGTGAAAAGCAGGAAGCAGCCCGTGATCTGCACCTTAAAGTTGTGGCCAAACAAGGTGAGATCAAATCGATCCGCAATACCCTTGAACGGCTGGAGACGACGGAGCAGGAGATCGCTGCCGCACAGCGCCAGCGCGAGGAAGAGATCATCGCTGCCACGCACCGCGTCGAAGAGCTGGGCGAACGCATCGATGAGTTGCGCAGCCTGCTGCAGGAAGACTTTGCCGAGCGTAAAGAGCTGGAAGAGGTCATCGCCCGGATCGAAAGCGAGTACCGCACGCGCAAGGAAGCCGTGGATGAGATCGACAAATCCCTGAAAGGTGTGCGCCAGCGCCGGGATGAACTCTCCGAGCAGTTGCACAAAACAGAGCTGCGCCTGTCTGAGTTGAGCATGAATCGCAGCAATCTGATCGAGCATATCCGCGAGTCCTATGAGTTCGAGCTCGAATCGCATACGCCGCCCGAAGAGCTGGATGAAGAGGCTACATCGAAGCGCATCAACGAGCTCAAACAGCGTTTGCGCTCCATGGGGCCTGTGAATATGCTGGCGTTGAAAGATTATGAGGTGGAAAAAGAACGGCTGGATTTTCTGCTCTCGCAGCGGGATGATCTGCTCAACGCCGAGGCCAACCTGAAGGAAACCATCAAGGTGATCAACCGCACGGCGCATGAGCGCTTCAATTCGGTGTTCTCCAAGATCCGCGAGAACTTCATTCAGGTATTCAAGAGCTTTTTTGAGAATGGCCTTGCTGACCTGCGCCTGGACAGCGATGACCCCCTGGAAGCCGAGGTGATCATCGAAGCCAGCCCCAAGGGCCGGCGCCTCGGTTCCCTGGCACTGCTTTCCGGCGGGGAGAAAACCCTGACCGCGATCTCTCTGTTATTCGCCATCTATCTGGTCAAACCAAGCCCGTTCTGTATCCTCGATGAGGTCGATGCCCCGCTCGACGATGCCAATATCGGCCGCTTCACCGGAGCGATCAAAAAATTTTCCGACAACACACAGTTCATCGTGGTGACGCACAACAAGCTGACCATGTCTGCAGCGCACCAGCTCTACGGCATCACCATGGAAGAACCCGGCGTGTCGAAGATCGTTTCCGTGAAGTTCGATGAAATCGAGAATGGCAAAAACGACAACACCGCGGTTGCCACACAGGAATGAGCCCTGAGCAGGATCAGCCGCAAAGAGAATACCACCCGCGGTTGCAGCTATCGACAGCGTCAAAAGATGCGAATCGCATTGTGATTTGTCAAGGTCTGCACAACGCGAAGTGGTCATTGCAGTAGTTATAAATTTTCAGAATATGTGACTTCTGACCTGTTTCAGTATCTGTTGTCAGGCCGTCATGAAAATTTTGATTTCTATTTGCTCGTATAGTGTCTGATATGGGCTGAAGCCGGGATGTCTATTGTTTTCACCGCTAAGACGCGAAGAGCGCGAAGAGATCAGAGGAGTAAACAAAGTCAGTACCAGCGATTTTCAGCATTTCACCTTAATTTTTCTTCGCGGCCCTGCCGTCTTTGCGGTTCAAAAAAAATGCACAGATGACATTCAAACTCTGAAGCCAGAACGTTTCCACTGTTTCTGATGCGAGATCGGATCGGCTGTTGTTTGCGGACGTGCGAGGTGAACTGGATAACCAGACTCAGGCACGTGCCAGAAAAGATGAGATTCCGGCACTGCGCTTCGCTTCGGCCGGAATGACACATGCCGGTATCTCAGCCGGGCCCGGTTTGCTGAGTTAACTGGATACCCGGGATTGCAGGTGTTCAGCTCAAATAATAACAATATCTTGCAACGAAAAAAATATTGCTTTGGGTCTAATAGCTCAGATTCGCTGACTGTATAACTTTTTCAGGTAATGATGCCCAGATTACATATCATTCGTATCGCTGCGGTGCTCGTTTTTTTCACCTGTATGCAGCCTGCAGTTGTTCGCGGGCAGGATGTTCTGCCGCCGGATTCCACCCTCAATTTTGCTGTGGATGTAGCCCAGTTCCGCATCAACGATACCCTGACACTGGCGGAGATTTATTTTGCCGTGCCGCGTTCACGCCTGACTTTTCAACCCGAGGGTGACAGCCTGGAAGCCGGGTTTGAGATCGAGATCGGCGTGCACCGCGATGGCGAGGAACTGGTGACGGAAAAGTGGTTGTCGCGGACGTTCGCGGCCAGCGGCGAGGATGTGCGCGACAGTCAGACGTTGTTCAGCCTGGCCCGTTTTCAGTTCCGTGCCGGCACCTATGTTTTGCTGGCGCGCGTGCGTGATAAAAACAGCACACTGTCTGGCCAGAAGTTATTTCCTGTCGATATCCAGACGTTCCCCTCTGACAGCCTGGCGATCAGCAGCCTGGAGTTTGCCTCGGAAATCAAAAAAAATCAGGCGCAGTCGGTGTACACAAAAAACGGCTACCGTATCATCCCCAACCCGACGGCTTTGTATGGCAGCGGCATGCCACTGCTGCTGTTTTATGCGGAAATTTACAACCTCAGCTTCCCGGCACAGGCAAATTATACCACTGTCTGCCGTGTGCTCGATGCTGCCGGCAAGGAAGTCAAACGATTCGGGGCAAAGGAAAGACGTATCGCCGGACGCTCGCTGGTGGAAATCAGTGGCTTTAATGTTCTGCCGCTGCAGTCCGGCAGTTATGTGCTCGAACTCGAAGTGCAGGATAAGCACAACGGCGCTGTGGCGAGGCAGCGGAAGCGGTTTTTTATCTTCCGTACGCAGGATCAGGAAAATCTGACAGCCGGGAAAAGCGAATCCAATCGCGATTATTTTGTCGATGCGTTGCATTACTACTACCGTGACAAGAGCGAAGATGTGCTCGACGAGGAATTTGAGGCTGCGCGCTGGATTGCGACCAACAAGGAGATCGATATCTATTCATCCCTCGATGTACAGGGCAAACGGAAATTTCTGGCTAATTTCTGGTACGAGCATGACAGCGACACCACGACAGTGCGCAACGAATTTCGCGAGGACTACCTCGAGCGCGTACACTATGCCAACAGCAATTTCAGCGGCTTCAAAATCGGTTCGAAGACAGACCGCGGCCGCATTTTGCTGATGTACGGCAAGCCGGACGAGATCGACCGCTTCCCGAGCACGGCCAACCAGCGCAGTTATGAAATATGGAATTATTATGAGCTCGAAGGTGGAGTGATTTTCGTCTTCGTCGATATCCGAGGCTGGGGTGAATATCAGCTCGTGCATTCGACGGTGCGCAAAGAGCTCAACGACCCCGAATGGCAGCGCTGGCTCTCGGTGCAGCCCGTACAGCCGATCAACCGATGATGCGCTCATTTCAGTGCCCGGCAGGCCACCGTTTGCAGGGACGGGCCGGATGACGCCGTACTCCCGCCTCTCCATAACCTGCTTTTTCTTACCCCCACGCATCCCGGTGCTGTGACGCAGCCCCGCGCGAGCGGTCTGCGAGGATGCCTCACACTCGCCTCTGCATTACCTGAATTTCTCCCCCGGAATGGCAGGCATTTTTATTTGTACCCAGCGAGGCTGGCTGGAAAGGTCCAGCCTCGCTGAGTGAAGCGGCTAGCCGGTGTTACATCATCTTCACTGCGGAGAGCGGGGCCCATTTTTTTACCCAGGGCCGGGCTTCTTCAAGCTGGAAGGCCAGACTGAGCAGTTTGGCTTCGGCGCCGAGTTTGGCGGAGAAATGGCTGCCCACGGGCAGGCCATCGCCGGTCCAGTGCAGCGGCACGGACATGGCCGGGATGCCGGTCGCATTGGCGATCGGGGTAAAGGTGACGAACGACAGCACGCGTTTCATCAGCTCGTCGAACTCCACAGTGGGCGCGAGATAACCGATCTTCGGCGGGGGCGAAGCCAGTACCGGCGTCAGGAAGATGTCATACTTTTCATGGAACGCGGCTACCTGTCTGGTCAACCCGGCCATGAACTGCAGGGCTTCCTGCATAGCGTTCGGCTTGCGGGTTTTGTACAGCTCGGCCAGTCCCCACGTCCAGGGTTCGAAGGCTTCGGCCGGTGGCGGAGAGCCCGTGGCTTGCGTGATCTGCGCGATAATGCCTGCGGGGATGCTGCTCCACAGGGTGAGAAAGTGGTGCACGAACTGTTCGCCATCAAAGGAGAGATTGGCTTCTTCGACGTGATGGCCGAGGGATTCGCACAGTTTGGCGCTTTCGTGCACAGCCTTTTCGCACTCGGGATGCGGCTTGTTGCCATACATATCCAGCGTGGCCATGGCGATACGCAAGGCGCCGGGCTTGCTGCCGGCTTCCGGTGTCGGCGCGGGCAGCCCGTTAGCCGGATCGTTTGTCGCCCGCAGCAGAGCTGCGCTGTCGCGCACGCTGCGGCTGACGCAATGGAAAACCGAGAGCTCTCCCGGGCCTTTGCGGCCGATGTACATGGTGCGCCCGCGGCTGACTTTCAGCCCGAAAAGGCCGCAGTTTGAGGCCGGGATGCGGATTGACCCACCGCCATCGCTGGCCTGGGCCATGGGCAGCATACCTGATGCCACGGCCACGGCTGCGCCACCACTGGAACCGCCGGGACTGTATTCCGGATTCCATGGATTGCGTGCCGGCCCGAGCAGCGTCGATTCCGTCGCCGGCAGCAGGCCGAATTCCGGCGTGTTGGTTTTGCCCATGATGATCAGGCCGGCTTTTTCCTCGGCAGCGACCAGCGGTGGAGTCACCTCACTGATGTTGTTCTGAAATGCTACGGAGCCGAATGTCAGGCGCACGCCCGCATACTCGACCAGGTCTTTGAGCAGATAGGGTACGCCGGCAAAAGGGCCTTCCGGCAACGGGCCTTCGGCTTTTTCCAGTGCCCGGTCAAACAGTTTGGTGATGACAGCGTTGAGCTGCGGATTCAGCGTCTCGATGCGGCGAATGGCTGCCTGTACCAGCTCGCGGGCAGAAACCTCGCCCTTGCGCACGAGCTCAGCCTGTGCAAGAGCATCAAGACGGATGAACTCATCCGTTGGCGGGGCAGAACAGGCCAGCTTGCTCAAAGGCGACAAACTTACTGCTGCCGCCACGGTCGATTTGATAAAGTCACGGCGCTTCATTTTCCTTCCTCCGGTTGATGGGTGATATAACTGCAGCAACCACAGCTCTGTACAAATCCGTGCAGTGCTTGCAGTACAGTGGTCACGTATCCATCCCCACGAAGACGGTGTTCCCCTCAGTATGCTGCCAGAAGGCGTACAGCGTGCAGGATATCCTGTTCACTGGCGAGAAATGCCTGTTCAAGCGGCGGGCTGTAAGGCACGGGCGTGTCCAGCGCGGCGATGACCTGCACCGGTGCGTCGAGATATTCGAATGCCTGTTCGGCGATGATGGCTGCCACAGACTGGCCGATGCCGCCGGTCTTGCTGTCTTCCTGCACGATCAGTACGCGCCCGGTTTTCCGGGTGCAGGCCAAAATCGCCTCATGGTCGAGGGGCTGGATACTGCGCAGGTCGAGTACCTGGCAGGAAAGCCCATCCTCGCGGGCGACTTTTTCCGCTACGGCAAGACAGATGTGCGTGTATGCGCCCCACGTGATCAGCGTCAGGTCCCTGCCGTCGCGCTTCAGGTGAGCTGTGCCGAGAGGCAGGAGCGTGTCTGCATCAGGGAGTTTTTCCTTGATGTGAGCATCCCGGTACAGGGCGATGTGTTCGTAAAACAGCACCGGGTTGTCGTCGCGGATCGCGGCTTTGAGCAGAGCTTTGGCCTCGCGCGGCGTGGATGGGCTGACGATTTTTAGCCCGGGGGTGCGATAAAACCATGGCTCGGTATCCTGCGAATGATACGGCCCGGCCTGGCGCAGGCCGCCCCAGGGCATGCGGATGGTCAGGGGGACAGCATGGTTCCAGCGAAAGAAAATTTTTGCCGTATTGTTGACGAGCTGGTTGAAGCCGCTGGCGATGAAATCGTTGAACTGAATTTCCGCCACCGGCCGTTTGCCGAGCAGGGCAGCGCCGGTCGCTGCGCCGATGATCGCGGATTCAGAGAGGGGCGTGTTGAGCATGCGTTCGCCGAAGCGTTCGAGCAGGGATTTCAAAATTACGAAGGCATTGCCATAGCTGCCGCCGACATCTTCGCCGAGGATGAAAACCCCGGGATCGCGCTCCATCTCCTCTGCCAGCGCCTCGACGATGGCCTGCCAGTAGGTTTGGCCACCGGGGTCAGGCGTGAATCCCGGCTCGTCAACGGGGTGCCACGTGACAGGCGGCGGCCAGGGTGTGTCCCGGCCGGTGAGTTCGTTGCGGCGGATGGCGCGCGGCCCGCCGGAAAAGACCGGGTCCATACCGTGCGTGGCCTCGGGCCAGGGCATGGCGATGACTTCCTGTGCCGCTGCTTCGATTTCTTTCTCAATTTCACTGCGCAGCTCTTCAGCCTGTTTTTTCGTGAGAACTCTCTCGCGGATGAGCTGTTTTTCATAGGTGCTGATCGGGTCTTTCCTGCGCCAGTACGCGTAGCGATCGGGATCGATATAACCACCGGCTTTGAGCTCAGGATACTCGAAAAAACGGTCTGGCTCGTGGCCGAAATAGAGCATGTCATCGTGGTGGGCGTGGCCACACATACGCATGGCTACGAGCTCGATCAGCGCCGGGCCTGCTCCGGCGCGGCAGCGGTCAACCGCCTGGGTCACGGCCGCAAAAATCGCCTCCGGGTCTGTGCCGTCGATGGTGATCGAAGGAATGCCGTAGCCCGGGCCGCGTTCCGCCAGACGAGAGCAGGCAAACTGTTCCTCCGTCGGCGTGGACAGGGCAGTCTGGTTGTTCTGCACGATGAAAACCACGGGCAGTTTGCGCACGGCGGAAAAGTTGATCGCCTCGTGCCACTCGCCCGTCGAAGTGCCGCCGTCGCCGATGCAGTTCAGCACGACGCGGCCGGTTCCCTGCACAGCCAATCCAAGCCCGCAGGCCGT
Organism: Candidatus Zhuqueibacterota bacterium; assembly: GCA_015485525.1. Lineage (GTDB taxonomy): Bacteria > Zhuqueibacterota > Zhuqueibacteria > Zhuqueibacterales > Geothermadaptataceae > Geothermadaptatus. The sequence continues at coordinate 13,040 of WFTM01000482.1, forward strand.
GCCTGAGCTGAGGCCGATCGGTGCTGCCGGCGGCAAAATCCCGATGCTGAAGTCACCGATATGCAGGTCCTTGCCAAACGTCGGTTTGCCCGGCTTACCCATCTGCGCAGCGATCACGTCTGCCGGCTTAAGGCCCATGGCCAGAGCGAGTCCGAGATCGCGAATCATCGGTGTGACCAGATCACCGTGCCACTCACCATCGGGGCCGGAATAATCCGGCCCTCGCCGCAGACGCACGGCTGCTGCATAAATCCCCTCCTGACCGGTAGAGCGAAACCCCTTGCCCTGAAACGCGATACCCTGCGGCGTTTTGATTTCACTGCCGGAAAAGAATTTTTTCAAACGTGCATCGAGCAGGCGCGTGCGCAGCATGCCGGTAAAAATTTCTAATTTTTCTGCAGCAGTCAGGCTTGTGCGCAGACTGCAGCGGTCATAGGCTGCCTCGATCGCCTGCTGGAGTGCGCTGCTGTTTTGGGCAAAAACATCTCTGGCCGAACTCCCCGGCCAGGTTTCAAAAGTACCGGATGGCTGTTTTTTTTGCAGCAGCCCGGCGATGGCAGATGCGTGTTTTTTTCTGAGGCCGTCGAGGTCTTTATCGCTCAGGGTTTTCGCCATTTCCAGCTCGCGGAAAATTTTCATGCCCTCTTCTGCGATAAAAGGTGCGAGTTGCAGAAGGGTGGCGCGCAGCTCATCGTATATGAGGGAAAGGGGGATACGTGTCTTTTTGCCGGCAGTTTTCTGGCGCGTACTCATCGGTAGGTCTCCGGAAAATCATCGCTGTCAAGGTAAAGTCGCTCTGAGAACAGAGCGGAAGCTATATAAAAGCTGGATCGCGTGCAAATGAATTGAAACGAATGCAGCAAGGAGGTGTGGCATGGTCTTCTGTCCGCTTGATGTTGTTCCAGGGCCTGTTTGCCTCTATCTTGCGTTTCAAAGGAGAAGGCTTTGCGCTTTTTCCCATTATCCCGATTCATCTTGTGGAGGCAAAATGTTTTACGAACATATCAAAGCTCTTGCAGTGACCATTGGCCCGCGTGGCAGTGGCACTGAAAATGAGCGGCAGGCTTTGCAGTACTGTGCCGCTGAGCTGCGCACCCTCGGCTTGCAGGTGGAAGAGTCTGCGTTCCGTTCCGTGGCCTCGGCGTACCGGCCTTTTATCCTGGTCTCATCCTTGGCTCTGCTTGCTGTCGCGGTATGGATGGCAGGTGCCCGGCACGCGGCGGTGTTGCTGGCAGCTCTCGCCGGCACGGCTGCTTTCCTTGAAATTTCATTTCTGCCGAACCCATTGAACCTGCTGCTGCCGAAGAAGACCAGCGGAAACGTTCTCGGGAAGCTCCCTGCCGGACACGAGATGCGGCAAAAAATCGTGCTCGTCGCACATGTCGATTCCCATCGCACACCGTGGATCTGGCGCTCGCCGCGCACGTACGCCGTCTATCGTTTCCTCAGCACTGGGGCAATGCTTGCTTTTCTCAGCCTTCCTTTTGCTCTATACGCTGGTTTCCTGCTCCTGATTTCCCTGGCTGCGGTGCTGCTTTTTTTGACCGTGCTCATGACGCTGCAGGCCGAACGGTCTCCCTGTACTCCGGGCGCAAATGACAATGCCTCAGGTGTGGCCATGGTACTCGATCTGGCAGCGCATTTCAGCGCAAAGCCTCTGCCAGATACTGAGCTGTGGTTTGCCTTTGTGGGCTGTGAGGAGGTGGGAGCGCACGGTGCCGCTGCCTTTGTGCAGCGCTATCGTGATCAGCTCGGCAACGCCAGAGTGGTGGTTGTCGATAATATCGCCGGGCCGGGGACCTCTCCGCGCTATTATACCAGTGAAACCATGCTGCGTCCGGTGCGTTGCCCGCAGGAGCTGCTGGCTCTGGCAGAAAAAACCGCCCATGAACTCCCCGAAACCGGCGCCAGACCGTTTGCCCAGAAAGGCGCGTACACCGATGCCACGCCCTTCCTGCTTGCCAACATCCCCTGCATCGCCGTCGTGAACCACAGGGATGACGGCTGGATCCCCGACTGGCATAGCCTGACCGACACTATTGAGCATATCGATACCGAAGCCTTTGAGAAAACACGCCGCTTTGTGCTCGCGTTCATCAATCGGCTCGCACACTGAGTGCCGCTTGTTGGCGCGCCCGGGATTATGGTGAAGAATGCCACCGGCTCTTTTACCCGGTGCGCACAATGCGCGGTATGCACCACCGGGTTATTGCAATTTTGTCTTTTGACCTTTTGCCAAATATTTCGGATTTTAACGCATAACTCCTGCATTATCAGGAATTTTCTGCGTTCATATCCGGGTGTTCACTTTTACTCGGTACGCGTGCCCCAGCTGTACCGCGACATTCATGTCGCGAAGTACGATATGTTTCGTGGTTCGACGTGCTTTTAGGAGTATAGCAGAGACGCGACATAAATGTCGCGGTACGACACCGGCGCGCAGCGTACAATGGTGAACAAATCGGGATATATGGCATCTCCTGCAACGCAACCGGGCTAAACTTCACGACTTCAGGAATCCAATGGCTTCTTCGTTTACAATTTTGATTTTTTCGCGCAGCGATGCAGTGCGCCGGCTCGAACCCGATCTGCTGCAAAATCACGGTACCCGCCCCGGGTTGCATTTTGTTCAGACGGTTGCGGAATTTGAAGCCGGCCTGCACAACCCGGAGCCGGATGTCGTACTTGCCGAACTGTTGCCCGGGGATAACCTGTTTGCCGAGGTTCTGGCCGTCGCGCGTGAGCACGCACCACTCACCCCGCTGATCACCCTGACCAGCTCGGAAAATGAAGAAGCAGCCCTCGCAACCATCGATGAAGGCGCATTTGATTATGTGCTGCTCGAACACAGCAGACGCCTGAAGCTGGCTATTCATCGCGCGCTTGAAAAAAAACATCTCGATGCAGAGCTCCGGCAGGCGCAGAAACTCGAAATCATCGGCCGCCTGGCTGCGGGTATGGCCCATGATTTCAACAATATCCTCACCGTGATCTCCGGCTACTCCAGCCTGGCGCTGGAAGAGCTGGCCGCAGACAGCCCGATACGCAAGAGCCTCGAACAGATTCGCAAAGCCGGCAGTGTCGCCTCCACGCTGACGAGGCAACTGCTCTCCTTCAGCCGCCGCCAGGTCATCACGCCGAAAATCATCAATCTCAACACCCTGCTCTCGGAAATGGAAAAGATGCTGTTGCGGTTGCTGCGCGATGATATCAACCTTAAACTGATGATCGCAACCGGTATCGGTTCCATCAAGGCAGACCCCGGGCAGGTCGAGCAGGTGGTGATGAATCTCGTGCTCAATGCTCAGGATGCCATGCCCGCTGGTGGGGAAATCATCATCTCGACCTATGCCTCCAGCCGGAAAGATAACTCTTTTCTCGAGCGTCCGGGCAGCGCAGAACTCTATACCTGCTTAGCCGTGCAGGATACGGGTATTGGCATGGACGAAGAAACCTGTTCCCGAATTTTTGATCCTTTTTACTCGACCAAGCCAGAAGGCCGGGGAACCGGGCTGGGCCTTTCGGCCGTCTATGGCATCGTCCGCCAGAACAATGGTTTGATCCAGGTGGACAGTGCGCCGGGGCAGGGGACGACCTTTCGCGTTTATTTTCCCATTGTTGAACAGGAAGAGCAGGTGGAGAAGGAGGAAATCACCCTGGCGGATGTGGCACAACGCCGGGCGACGATTCTGCTGGTCGAGGATGATGAGAGCGTCCGCGATCTCATCCACCGTGTTTTGACCCGCGAGGGCTACACTATCCTGGAAGCCCACCGCGCAGGTGATGCGCTGATCCTGTGCGAACAGCACTCAGGCACGATCGATCTGCTGCTGACAGATATCATCTTGCCCCAGATCAACGGACGCGATCTGGCCGAGCGCCTGCGCAACCTGCGGCCGAACATGAAGGTTCTGTACATGTCCGGCTATACGGATAAAACCATTTTCAACCCCGCCTTTCTGGAGCAGGGGTATGATTTTATCAAAAAACCCTTCTCGCCGAAAAATCTGCTCAAACGCGTTCAGGCACTGCTCGATTCCCCTGTCCCCTCGCCTTGACCTGTTCCGATTTTTGCCCCGGCAGGTGGCAGATAAAACAATCCCGCTGCAGGCAGCGCCGGCAACGGGATTTTGCGTTGAAGCAAAAGGGGGTGAACATGGATTACATCACACAGCATGTACCTGGTTCGCCTGATCTGCTGGCGCTTTTGCCAGATGATCCAGCCCCAGTCCCTGCACAAGGCCCTCCTGAACCGGAGCTGCAGACTCATTCAGAGACCTGACTCCGAAGTCCATGCCAACGACCGTGCGCAGCGGCCGCTGAAATTTGGGCCTGGCTACCAGACCGGCAATGGCGTCCGCGACATCCTGCGTGTTCGGTGCGTCCGGACTGCTGAACATCTCGTCGAAATTTCCGATCATCGTGCCGGGAATCTGGCTGATCTCGCCGTACGCATCCATGATCTGTGTGTTGAGATCGTCCGGAATTGAGCCGATCAGGCCTGAAGGGAAAGGGCCGGGCTCAACGATGATGCTCTCGATGCCGAACGGAGTCAGCTCGTAGCGATACCCCTCCGTGAGTGCCTCCAGCGCCCACTTGCTGGCACAATAGTAGGCGAAAAACGGGAAGACCACCCGTCCGGCAAGCGAGCTGATATTGATGAACAGGCCGTCCCGTTCGTTGCGCATGTGCGGCAGCACCGCCCGTGTGACCCGCTCCACGCCGAAAAAATTCGTGTCGAACTGTTCCTTAACCTGCTGCATGCTGAACGACTCCGACACACCAACATACATGATCCCGGCGTTGTTGATCACAATATCGATACGGCCGGCTTCGCTGATGATATCTGCCACAGCCTGCTCGACTGACTGCTGGTCCCTCACATCCAGCTCGATGGGCTTGAGCATCAGCTTCTCATCCTGCGCCAGCTTGAGAAACTCATCCCGCTTTGCGGCGTTTTTGCTGTCGATGGCACGCATGCTCGCATAAACGTGGTGCCCCTGGCGGGCAAGAGTTTCGGCTGTCAGGCGGCCTATGCCGTTGCTGCTTCCGGTGATGAGTATGATTTTTTTCTTCTCTGACATGACTGCTCCTGGTTAGCGTGTTTTTGTGATGTGGGTTGAAAAAATGCAATTTTTTGTGTGTGCGCACTCAGTTCAGTGCCTCGTAGCTGATCACGGTAAAATCAGCGGCCTGATCGCGTTTCGGGATCAGCGCCTGATAGGCTGGCGAGTGGTACCAGTCCTGCGCGCTCTGCAGATCTGGAAAACGCAGCGAAGCGATGATCGCATGCTGATGTTCGCCGCAAAGAACGCTGTCTGCCTTTCCACGCAGCGTGATGCTGCCGTCAAAAGGGCCCAGGGTGGCTGGTACCGCCTGAGCGTATTCGCTGAATTTATCCGCGTCGATGATGGTGCCGTGGAAAATTAAAAATGCACTCATGCGCAGCTCCTTTCTTTTAGGGTTAGATGGTTCTGGTTATCCACTTAACTCAGTGCGGTTGTATCTTTTCAACCAGACCACTGACAACAGCACGTGCCTGCACCAGCGCTGTCATCCCGGTACTGCGCTTTGTCTGGCCGAAATGACAATTGTCGGAATCTGGGCAGGCCTGGTTTGCTGAGTAAACTGGATATCCTGATTTGATGATGAAGCCTGACCTGCGGCCGCGTTGTCGGCCACAGATACTGTTGGGTGACATATAGTTGAGTGCTCATCTATAAAGAGTATTTAAAAAAAGCCTGACCTGTGATGAACAGGATCAGGCAGTGTGCACGAGCTTCAAAACATAACGGCTCAGATCTTGAATAATCTGAGCATCGTTCCCGGCCCTGGCGAGCAGAAGGATGCCCTCGTAATAGGCGAGTACTGCTTGGGCTGTCGTCGTCACCTCACTCTCCGCTATCTGCAGCTTCCCGGTCTCCCGTGCCTCGCGGATGGCCTGTTCGATATAGGAACCGATTTCCATGAAAATCGCATGGATGCGTTCGCGCAGCGCTCGATCATCCCGGCCCAGCTCACCGACAAAGCTGCCGAATGCACAGCCTAACACCGGCTCATTCTCTTTTTGCCTGGCAGCATGAAACAGGTAAACCTGTTCCAGCAGCTTGACGATTCGCTGCAGGGGAGGAATAGCAGGATCAAAGGCTTTGGCAATGATTTCCTCTTTTGCCTGCTGCCAGTGTTGCTCCATGGCTGCCAGCGCCAGGGCCTCTTTGGATGGGAAAAAATAATAAAAGCTACCGGGTTTCACCTCTGCTCTGGAGCAGATTTCATTGACTCCAACGGCGTGGTAGCTGTTTTCCCAGATCAGAATCAGGGCCTGTTCGATCAGTTTTTCTCTGGCTTCGCTTTTGCGTCCCATGAGTTTTTCACCAGTCTTTGGATGCGCGTAAAAGGGCAGCGCAGCCCGGCAGGATGACCGGGAAGCTCTGTGTAGTTGATCGCTCAACTATAAAATACGATATCATTCACCAATGTCAAGAAGTAACCTGAAAAATTTCATCTCCTCTCGTCGCATCGCCCCAGCGGGAGTGCACAAGCGCAGCAGGCTCCCGCAACATCCCGGATACTTCGGGAAAATTTTTTCGCGATGAGAAACCGTCACTGGTACTCAGGCTCTTGTACCTGCGCGAGATAGTGTTGTGCCCGCTGCAGCAGCGCGTAATCAAGCCAGCGCCTGTCGCCCAATGGCGTTTGCGTGCGGTTGACAAAGCCGACATGACCGCCGCTGCGGGTGATGTGGATATCGAGAAAGCGTGTTTTCGGCAGACTGGTGTATGTTTCCACGGGGATAAACGGGTCATCATCTGCTGCGATCAGTGTGGTGGGTGTGGAAATATGTTCCAGGAACTGGTTGGCGCTGCAGCGCGCGTAATAGTCTGCAGCATCGGCAAAACCACACAGCGGCGCAGTGATGTACTCGTCGAATTCGCGCAGGCTGAGTTTTTCCGGCAGCATCGGGTGGGTAAAATCTGCAAAAGCCTGCCGTCTTTCCTGGAGGGAAGCGCGCAGCATGCGCACGAAACGCTGGTCGTAGATGATGTTACTGCGCCTGCTGATAGCCCGGGCACAGAGAGCGAGGTCCACCGGCGGGCTGACGGAGATGGCACCTGCCAGAGTCTCCGGCAGTGTGGCCAGGCCATCGCCGAGATATTTGAGCAGCATATTACCGCTGAGGGAAAACCCTATGGCCACCATGGGTGTATCAGGGGCGTGCTCTGCGGCAAAGCGCAGCACGGTATCGATATCTTCGCTGCGGCCGGAGTGGTAGAGCTGGCGTGCTTTGCCGGCGCCCTTGCCGGCACCCCGGTGGTTGACGCGGATGACCCGCCAGCCCTGGTCGTAAAATCGCGTCGCGATGCGCAGCATGTACGGAGAATTCGAATGGCCGCCCAGCCCGTGGAAAAGCACCACGAGCTTGCGCGCCCCGGGCACTGCCGGGAGGTTTTCATCCGCGAGCAGGACATCGCCGCCGGATACCGGGATGTGCAGGGTTTTTGCCGCTGGCAGGGTGTTTGGTCCCGGCAGGTAGTAACCGATGATGGTTTGCAGGTGTCCGCCGCGTGCCCAGTGCGCGGCAGTAAAGGGCGGCAGCTCGTTGTTGCCGGTCACGTCCATCGTCTCCCTCCTGAAAATGATATTCCGGGTTTACCCACTGCAGCCCGGGCGGGCCGCAGACCGGGTGCACTGGTATGCCACGATGCGGAGCGCATAGCCGGCCCGAACTGTGTGGCAGATGCATACTACAGGCCGCGAAGTTTACCCAGGTCTCGGCGTTCCTTTTTGGTCGGCCGGCCTTTGAATTTGCGTTTGTTTTTGCGCTCTGCCTCTTGCTGCATTTTC
>WFTM01000483.1 GCA_015485525.1 Candidatus Zhuqueibacterota bacterium
AAATCGGCATAAAAAAAGCAGGGACAAAGCCCTGCTTCTGATCTCAATACATCCCAAAGAAACGCCGGATTCTGGCGATGAGCGGCTGTTTCGGTGGCGGCAAAATTTCCGGTTCTTCGAAATCTTCCTCGAACTCCACATTGAAAAGAGAAAGCTGATCTTCCGGATCGAGCATCTTTTGCAGATGATTGATCTTCTCTTTCAGGGTCAGCAGAGTTGCTGAAGAAACCTGCTGCTGTTCAGCAAAAGCACGCACGACGCGGTTGCATTCTACGATCAGGTCCAGGGCTTCCTCACGCGTTTCATCATTCTCAAGATGCTCGCGACCGATCCGCTCCAGGGGAAAGAGGAGCTCTGAGACCGGCTGCAGCACGGGTTCGCGCGTCGTATTTTTCAGTTCTGCGAGCGAATCGCGCACATCCTGCAAAGCCAGTTCAGGCTCGATATTTTCACGGTAATTCTGAATCGCTTCATCAATTTTATCAGCGGCCTGAACAATTTGAGCCGCTGAGATCGAGTCCAATACATCATCCACTATGCGTACTTCTCCTTCTTCAAAAGCCTGTATGTAATCAAAATCCGGTGTATCCTCTGCTTCATCAATTTGCTCAAGAATATCAGCCGCAGCAAACTCATCGATCTGCTGTGGTTCTGAACCGGTTTCAGACGTGTCACCTTCTCCGGCTTCTTCGACATCCTGTTCATCCTCGTGCCCGCCGCTCAGATCAGTGACCGGGATTGCGGTAAACTCCTTGATTTCAAAGGGCAGTTTTTGCGATGACAACCGGTGCAGATTGCTGCGGGCCGGCTCGTGCCATTCCTCCTGCTCTTCCTGCTCATCGCCGGAAAACTGTATCGTGTCGATCTGAAAATCCATCGCCGTACGCGTCTTATCGACGATCGCCTGCTCGTCCGATTCATCAGAGTAGCGCACAACTTCTTTCAGTGCAGAAAGGGCGGAGTTCAATTTTTCGCGCGTTTCATCGAGGGTAGCGCTGCCCTGGCGCGAGCAGTAACGCGCAGCATTGAACATCATCTCCGCGATGGCTTCGACGCCTTCGTATCCATGGATCATGCCCAAATCCATGATATGCATGCAGGAATTGAGCACTGTTTTGATATTTTCATCAAACCGGCCGTTGCTGTCGATCGCCTGCAACGCCGCTTCTATCTGGCCGATGCCGGACTCGATCTCTTCTTTGTAGATCGTGTCCAACACGATTTTTTCATTGGTTTCCAATGTCCTGCTCTCCGTAACTAAACTGTACAATCATTCTTTCCGGTCATCACGCTCTTCACCGAGCAGATGTTTGACATAATTCACCATATCCCCGACTTTACCCTTTTTCCCGCGCTGCTCGACAAAATCATCCATCAGGTCATCATCATTTTCTACATCCTGAACAGCGAGGAACTCGGGCTCAGCCAGGTCTCCTTCTGAAAACTCATCATCAGCCGGTGCTTCCTGCCCATTGCCCTGAGCAGTGATCTTGTCCACGATTTCACGCGACTCCTGTACGGCCTCGGGGTTTTCATAGATCATCCCCTGCATCACCACGACAGAATCCTTGAGCAGTTCGATAGCCTCTTCGGAAAAGGCCCGGCCGGCTGAAATATGCGCTGCGACAAACTGCTCGAGGGCATCAGCGAAATAGGAAATATGGTTGAAGGCAAAGAGCTGGGCAGAATTGCTCAGTGCTGTGCAGGCTGTGCGGATATCGCGCATCGCCTGTTCGTTCAGTTCTGCTGGCTCAAGTGCCGCAACCGAAGATTGTAAAATGGCAAGGTCTGCCTGGGTTTCTTCTTCAAAAATTTTGTTGAAAACCGGCTTATCAGCCTGATCATCGTCTCCCTGTTCCTGCTCAGCTCCCGGAGAAGTCGTACTGCCGTGCACGGTTTCCGGGCTCGCCACAGGCTCTTGCGGCGAGGAGGCGATGCGCTGCTCGATCTCATCACGGGATTTACGCGAAGTATTGCGCAACCCGGTGACGATCAGCATGACGCGCAGATTCTCCTGCATGGAAGAATCCATCCGCGCACCCCAGATGACCCGTGCTGCCGGATCGAGCTTTTCAGCCACGGCCCGCATGACGATACGCGCATCCTTCAAACTCATGTCGCTGCCGCCGGTGATATTGATCAGCGCGGAACGCGCACCGGTGATATCGACATCGAGCAGCGGGTTTTGCACGGCCATTTCCACGGCCTCGGTGGCCTTGTTGGCGGAAACGCTCTCGCCCAGACCGATCATCGCCGTGCCCCCTTCTTTCATCACCGCACGGATATCAGCAAAGTCGAGATTCACAAGCCCTTTTTCCGTCACCAGCTCGGTGATACCTTTGACCGCATTGACCAGAATTTCATCCGCGACCTTAAACGCCTGATTCAGAGGCATATCTGGTACGATCTCCAGCAGCTTATCGTTCTGCACCACGATCACTGTATCCGAATGTTGTTCCAACTTGGCCAGTCCCCAGTGCGCATTTTCCCAGCGCATCACACCTTCCTCGGTGAAAGGCACTGTGACAACCGAAATCGTCAGTGCACCCAGGCTGCGGGCGATCTCAGCGATCACTGGCGCACTGCCGGTGCCGGTTCCGCCGCCAAGGCCACAGGTTACAAAAACCAGGTCTGTCCCTTGCAGGATTTCCTCAATCTCTTCACGGGTTTCCTGAGCCGATTTCTCGCCGATTTCCGGGTTGGAGCCCGCTCCCAGGCCGTTGGTAATATCACGGCCGATGAGAATTTTTTCATCCGCCTCAGCATAAAGCAAATCCTGAGCATCGGTATTTGCTGCCACTGCCACGACATCTTTAACACCGATCTCCATCAGGCGTGACAACGTATTGTTCCCAGCACCACCGCAACCAACGACTTTGATATTGGTCTTATGCGAATTCAGCAGCGCCTGAATTTCTTTTTCTTTTTCATTGCGCGGATGCTTCTGCTCTTGCTTTTTGTTTTCGCGCTTCGGTTCTTTTTTTAGAGATTCTTTGATGATGGATTCCATGGGCTGTCCTGTCTCTTGCTGAAGTAACGAATCTCTACCTGTGTAGAGCGAGTTAGCGTGAGAATTATAAATCCTGAAAATTATCTGGCTATCCATGTAACTCAGCAATGGTGCATTTTTCAGCCAGTCCGTCAGAGCACAGCACGTGGCTACACCAAAGCTGTCATTCCGGTTTCCCCGCAGGGGAAGACCGGAATCTCCCTGACTCAGGTACGTGCCAGAAAAGATGAGATTCCGGCACTGCGCTGCGCTTGGCCGGAATGACACACGCCGGTATCTGAGCCGGGCCCGGTTTGCTGAGTTAACTGGATACCCGGATAAAAATTATCTTAAATTTATTCTTATCAATTAGTTATACAATTCAGCCTCTGGTTTTCATCTTCACGCAGCACGGTTGCATTTTTTCTATCAGACCGCCTGACAACAGCATGTGCATGCACCCAAATCGTCATTCCGGTTTCCCCGCACTCAGGCACGTGCCGGAAAAGATGAGATTCCTGCACGGCGCTGTGCCGTTCTTCACCATCCACGATTGCCTGCCATCGCATGAACCGTTTTACTCGAACTCATCGTTCGAGCCGAGGTCCTTGTTCATCAAATAATCCAGCTTGCCGGCCGGCTCCGGTCCGGGCTGCTTCTGCGGTGGTTTTTCTGCAGTATCACGCCCTTTGAGTTTAAAGCTTCCTTTGCGCTGAACGACGACTTCTTCTTCCCCGGCTCCGGCGGATTGCACCGGCTGCTGTTGTTCCACCTGCTCATCGCGAGGCATGAAATCATCAAGCGACTGGATGAACCGGAGCATTTCCTTTTCCAGCAAACGCAATTCCGGTGTTTCATGGTTAATATCGGCACCTTCGCGCAACAGTGTGAAACCCTTTCTGATTACCTCCGCCGGATTCACCGGGCAGGGCAGATGCAGCAACAACACTTTCGATACCAGCTCTTCGACCAGCTCCGGGAACAGAGCGTAATGGTCGATATCGAGCTTGCGCGCCAGTCCTTTCATCGAGTAGGAAGCCAGCTCGAGGTTTTCCAGTGCCAACCGGTCTGTGGGATTATCGGCCAGCTTATCCAGAGACTCGTTGATGACACGAAAATAGAGCTCACTCTCAGAGCGCCATGTCAGCACAGCATCATCCTCTTCGCCGGACTGAGTTGGCGGCGAGAGCGCAGCAGGTTCCTGCTTCTTTTCACCAGCACGTTTTGCAGGAACGGCGGCATGCTGAGAGACCTCCTGGATCAGCGCCAGCAGCTCGGGGTCATTCTCCCCCGGCAGAGGCAGACTCAGATCATCATCGCTGACCGGCTCGTCCTCCTGCGCAAGCTCAGCCGGCAGTTCAGAGGGGCCCTCCGGAACAGGAGCAGGGGGCGTATCAGGAACAGGCTCCGCCGGCGGCATCAGGGGAGCCGCTGCATCGATCTGGCCGTTGTCCGGCGGCAGAATTTCTTCCCTGACCTTGCGTTGCGCCAGAGAGGGCTCACGTTCTGCCGGGCCGGTAAAGTCCTGCGGTGCCAGCGTGGCCTGCACGACCTGGCGAATGACGTTTTTCGCTGTATCCCCAAGGGTGTCGGAATATTCTTCTGCGAGGCTGGCAGCGAGCAAATCCGGCAACCCGACCAAAAGCTCATGAACCGGCTCAGGCAAGGGCTGTGGCGGCTGCGCCAGCCGCTCAGCCAGTTTCTGAACTTTGCCGGCCAGCTCTTCTGTGAGCTGAAAACCATGGATCATCGCTGACTCGCGCAGATCGAGAAATTGGCTCTTCAGACTTTTCCAGCTTTTCAGGTTCGTTTTACCAACAGCAAGAGCATCGATTTCACCACGAATGCCGGCGATAATTTTCTCAGCCTGATCACAAAAGCCGCGCGACAGATTCAACGGCTCCGCGGCCGGATTTTCTCCCAGCCGCTGAGCAGGTGCCTCTTCCTCTTGCGGTCCGGCTGTCTCTTGGCGTGCTTCGGGTTCGGTCTGTAGCGGGGTATCAACCTTTTCCTGCTGCACCGGTGTAAAATCAGGCTGAGGGGGATCAACCGGAGTCAATTCTTCCAGTCCTGCCGGCGGCTGCAGCGAGTCTTCCGATGACTCCGGCTTGGGCTCTGGCTGAGCTCGGGCTTCTTCTTTGGCATCGCCGTCTTCTTCTGCTGCAAACCCGGGAATGTTAAGAAGGGGCTCCTGAGCATCGTTTCCGTACAGCGCATTCTCCATGGTCGGGTCGAGCAGGTCATCCGTCAATGCCTGCATATCGGTGCTCAAATCTGCGTGGCCCTCACCAGCGGTTTCGTAGAATTCCGGCAGAGCGTCGAGCATGTCCTCCCCGGATGCACGATCTGCGGGTTCTTCTTCCGGTAAAATACTTTCTTCCAGATTCCGGGTCTCTTCGAGAATTGTCTCATTGAGCTCGGTCAGGGAGGGGTCCAACTCGAGAGGGGGGACATCCGTGTTGTGCTGCGCGCCGGTTTCCTGCTGTTTGTCCCGGGCCGGTAGTTCGATACCGGCGAGCTGCAGCAAAAGAGTGCGGCTGGCATCATCATGGATGACATCGACAAGCACTTCAACAAAATCATTCGCCGCACTTTCGATCAGCTTTTTCATATCCTCGGCGTTTAAACCGGGCTGGCGCAACTGCCCGATGACCTCGTCCAGGCCATGGGTAAAATCGCGGTAACGCTCGATGACGGCAAAACGGGACAGCTCCTGGCAGGGATTCTCTGACTCGACGAAATGCTGCATAATCTGACCGATGATGAGATAATCATCCTCGTCGATATCGCACGCGACCGCAGAGATGTCCTGCAGCTGGGTGCTCAGGCAGAGAAAAAAATAACTCTGGGGGTTAAAGAAGCGTTTGACGAGTTCGTTTTTGAACTCATCCTGATTTTGTATCGTCGTGCTCGACATGAAGCGTCCTCGAGTTGTTTATCCTGATAGCGAGCGCAGCGGGAAGGTTGTGGTGGAAAATCCACAGGCCCGGAACACGGCAGGGTCCGGGCGCGAAAGTCGATCTCAGTAAGAATATTCTTTGTAAAGTTTCAGAATTGCCGGAACGTAGCCTCTGGTTTCTTCCCAGAGCACCTTGTCGTCCTTGCCTTTTTTCAGCCACAACGCGGCTCTGCGCTCGCCGCCATTGTATGCCGCCAGCCCGCCATCGACACCATACAGGTTGACGAGGGTGCTGAGGTAGCGGCATCCGAGACGGATATTATAGATCGGGTTGTGCAGAATGTCCTTGGGACTGGTCCAGTCGATACCTTCGGCGCGGGCGAGAAAAACACCTGTCGCCGGCATGATCTGCATCAATCCCATCGCTCCGGCACGTGAGACGATGTCGGTCTGCCATGTGAAAGCCGACTCGTGCGTGATGGTGGCACTGATGAGTTCGACATCGAGATTCTCATAGCGGATGCTCATCTCATAGATTTCATTGGCGATGCGGTACTTCATATCTGTCGAGAGAGATTTATTATACCGGTCGATGAGTTTGATCACTTTCTGGATATAAAACTGGCGCACGCTATCGACATTCATCGCCGATTTGAGCTGCAGCAGAGAGTTTTCCAGGGCATCGATGCGATCATCGGAACGGTCGATGCTGTAATATCTGAAAGAAAAACTGGCCAGTGTCAGCGAGGTGACAAAAATTATGCTGACCAGCACCATGATTTTCCCTCGCCCTCCTGTTCTGAACCTGACTGCCATTCCTGACTCCTCAACAATTGATGTATTGTCCCTGATGTGTGGTCTCTTTCTGCCGTGTGTGTGTTTGAATGCGCCGGGCAACAGCCTCTAACTCGTCAAAAAGGGCATCGAGGATAATCGGTTTTTTGAACACCCGTCTGACGCCGCACGCCAGCGCTTCACGTGAGATTTCCGGATTGCTGTACGCCGTGATCAGGTAAACAGCCATATCCGGGTGCGTGCGCAGAAAACGGCTGCACAGTTCAACCCCGTTCTCTCCCGGCAGGCAATAATCGCACAGCAGGATATCGAAATGATGTTTTTGCAACTGCGCCCGTGCCGCCACACCGTCTTCCACTGCCGCCACAAAATAGCCTTCACTGGTAAGCAACTCCTTCAGTCCTCTGCGAGCGTTATCGTCATCCTCTACGATCAAAATCCTGTGCACAGCATACTCCTCTCAGGTGGTGGTCCGGGTCAGGCGGCAGCCGATTCCGTGTTCGGCTTCGAAGTATCGTCCTGTCGAGCGTCCTGCTCGAGTATCTCTCTGGCAAGGGCGAGATAACTCTGCGCCCCTTTGCTGTTTTTATCGATCATCACTGCCGGTTTGCCATAATAGGGCACCTCAGCAAGCCGGATATTACGCGGGATCATGGTGTCGAAAACCAGACCCTGCAGCGTATAACGCACTTTGTTGATCACCCGCTTCGACAAGTTGTTGCGCGTGTCCACCATGGTCAGCAGAAAACCGCGATAGCGCAGATCAGGATTATACTCCGTCTTCAGCGAACGGGTCATCTTCAGAAAGCGGCCGAGCGCTTTGAGGGCATAATACTCACACTGGATCGGCACGATCAGAGAATCGGCAGCGATCAACGCGTTAAAAGTCAGATTACCAAGAGATGGCGGGCAATCGATCAAGATATAATCATAGAGATTTTTGATCGGCGCCAGGGCATTTTTCAGCTTGAACTCAGCAGCCGCTCCCATGAGCGAACGCTTATCAACCTCATCCGACCAGACATTGGAAGGGATGAAATGGAACAGGTCCATTTCAGTGGGATGAATACACTCCTGAACCGGGACATCCTTGGTAAACATCTCCAGCACACCGTTTCGGATATCGTAGCGACCATAGCCGAAACTGGTCGCCACACTTCCCTGCGGGTCCATATCGATCAGCAGGGTTTTATAACCAAGCTGGGCAAAACTCGCACTCAAATTCACCGATGTCGTCGTTTTACCAACGCCTCCTTTCTGGCTGGCAATGGCAATTATCTCACCCATTCTGTCTCATCTCCTGCGGTTGCAAAGTCCTTTTTGGTCCGTAAATCAGATGTTTTTGTTATACGGTGAAAAATTCATATCTTTTGAAGAAACGCTGAACTAACTCGTGTTTTATGAAAAGGTTACAACGCGAGTCGTCCGGGTATCCAGTTAACTCAGCCGACCGGGCCTGACCCAGATACCGACATCTGTCATTCCGGCCAGGCGCAGCGCCGGAATCTCATCTTTTCTGGCAGGTGCCTGAGCCTGGGAGATTCCGGTCTTCCCCTGCGGGGAAACCGGAATGAGCGTTCGGGTACAGGCACGTGCTGTTGTCAGGCGATCTTGTTGCAAAGCTGCAACCGTGCTGAGTGAAGTGGCTGGACCGGTTTGTGCCGGCCGGGCTGTGAGCCCGCGATCAGCAGGAAAACAGACGTTCCCTCAGTCGATCATCGTTGCATTCAACAAGACCTGCCAGCTGCGCCGGATGGTTCGCTTGCTGGCGATCAGGTTGGAACGCACGTGAAAGTTGGCTTTTTTCCAGTCGAGAATATTGTACAAAGCGCGTTCGCCTTCCAGGTCATCGCACTCAGCATGAACGATCTCACCCTCCTGAAAATAGATCGCTCCGCGGCTTGGGCCGCTCTGAAGGGTTAACAAGGAGGTGGCATTGGAAAGACAGTTCGTCGCGATCACTTCCTTGATCCGCTCGCCGGCAAAGCAGTCATTCATTTCCTCCGCAGAAGGCTCAAGCGCTTCAAAAACCAGCTTGCGCAGGTATCTGAGCTCAAAAGGCTTCTCGATATAATACGGAGAACCGAGTTCATTGACCGCTTCCTCGAGCACATCCGAACCATAAGCCGTCATAACGATAACCTTCACATCCGGCTGCATGCCGCGCACGAGACGGGCGAGCTGCAGGCCATCCGTACCTGGCATGCGAACATCCGTGATCAGCAGATCCACGGGATGCGTTTCCGCGAACACAAGGGCCGCATCGCCGGTATTGACACAATGAACATCAAGTAGGTTATCGACTTTTTTCAGATTTCGTGAAATACTCCACGTCAAATCTTCTTCATCATCGACAACGAGGATTGATTTTTTTTCCGAATTCATCCATTCTCCATAGCTTTTTCCGGATCGACAGCGGCTTAAAAGCAAAGGATATGCCATACTGCCTGTCCGGAACCCTGCAGGGCATGTGTTGGCCCTCCGCAATGGAAAATAGATTTTTTTCTTCTGTTTTTTATGGAGTTAAGACAGGAAGGAATAGCGAGAAAGTTGTTACAGACAGGTTACTTTTACCAAAGGCAATGTATCAGGCGCAGAAAATGAGTAAAAATTTCCCCCGATGGCCAATAATTGACCACCGGGAGCCGGACATAATGTGCATCCCATGCAGTATCCATCACGATGGCCGGAAGCAGCCGCCCTCAGATAGTGATCTGGTACAGCTTCATTTTTTCGCGCAACGTCGAGCGGGAAATGCCCAGTTCACGCGCTGTGCGCGATTTATTTCCGTTGCATTTTTTCAACGTCGCTTCGATGTGCAGTTTTTCCATTTCTGCCAGAGAACGGATGGTGCCGTTGCTGTAAACCGTATCGGTTTCCAACGCAGGCGCTGGTACGCTGACACCCTCCTGGTGGCGCAACTCGCCCGGCAGATGCTCAGGTTTGATGTGCGTATCCGAACAGAGAATGACAGCCCGTTCCATCACGTTTTTGAGCTCGCGGATATTGCCGGGCCAGCGATAGCTGAGCAACAGCTCCTGCGCCGTATCCGACACACCCTGTATGCTTTTGTTGAACTCGACATTGTTGCGTTCGAGAAAGAGATAAGCCAGCGGGATGATATCTTCCCGGCGCTCGCGCAGGGGCGGCAGTTCGATGACCATGACCTTGAGACGATAGAGCAGATCATCGCGAAACTCGCCTTCTTTTACCATTTCCTCAAGGTTCTTGTTGCTCGCGGCGATCACGCGCACGTCGATCTGGATATCAGACATGCCGCCGATTCGCCGGAACGTTTGTGTCTCGAGCACGCGCAGAATTTTTGGCTGCAGAGCGAGGCGCATGCTGGAAATTTCATCGAGAAAAATCGTCCCCTGGTTGGCCATTTCGAACAGCCCCTTTTTCATCTGTTTGGCATCGGTAAAGGCGCCTTTTTCATGGCCGAAAAGTTCGGATTCGAGCAGGTTATCGGGAATGGCCGCGCAGTTGAGCTTGATCAGCGGCTTGTCAGCCCGGGCGCTGAGGTTGTGTATGGCATTGGCCACCAGCTCCTTGCCGGTTCCGCTTTCCCCCTCGATCAGCACCGAGGTCTTGGGCGTCGCCGCCACGATCTTAATCAACCGTTTGACATCCTCCATCACCGGGCTTTTGCCGTACATATCCAGGTCCGGCGTGGTCTCCCGGTGCTGACGCCGTAACCGTGAAACTTCACGCTTCAGGCGCTGGGTTTCCCAGGCCTTATCTACCACGATCTTGACCTCATCCAGCTCAAAGGGTTTCATCAGATAATCATAGGCGCCCATTTTCATGGCATCGACTGCCGGCTGAGCGTTGGTATTCGCGGTGATCATAATCGCCAGTATATCCGGATCGACTTCTTTAATGGTATCCAGCACGGTCAGGCCGCTGCCGTCAGGCAGCTTGAGATCGAGCAGGACGAGATCGATGAGGTCTTTGCGCAGAATGTCCTTGGCATCGGTGGTATTATAGGCAGTGCGCACTTTATAATCGACCTTGCGAAAAACATCCGCAAGGGTTTCACACAGGGCATCGTTGTCCTCAACGATCAGGAGATTAGCCTTGGCCATCCTATTTATCCTCCGTAGGTAGCAATAAGGTAAACGTGGTTCCAACCCCTTTGGTACTCGATACACGAATATCGCCGCGGTGCTCCTCGATGATGCGGTAAACGATGGAAAGGCCCAGGCCGGAGCCATGCGGTTTTGTGGTAAAAAAGGGGTCATAAATCTGTTGTAAATCTTCAGCAGAAATGCCCGAGCCCGTATCAGAGATGGCGACACGGGCATACTGCATGGCGTGTGCAGGTACCGGAAAACGTTGTCCGCGGCGGTCATGCCGGTTGATCGTCGTCGAGACCGTGTCAGCAGCGATCTTCAGCTCCCCGCCCTCGTCCATGGCGTCGATCGCGTTGAGAAACAGATTAAAGAGAACCTGTTGAATCTGGTGGTAATCGACATAGATGAGGGGCAGGCCGCGGGCATAATTTTCGACCAGGCGGATATTGCTCTTCTCCATGCGCTGGCGGATCAGTGCGGTCACCTCGTTGACAATATCAGACAAGGGATAAAACTTACGCACCGGAGGCTTGGGCCGGGCGTAGGAGAAGAAAGCGCGCAGCAGCTCGTCCAGCCGGTTCACCTGGCGGACGATTCGGGCAAGATACTCGCGCTTGTTATCCCCCGGCTCGATTTCCTCTTCCAGGGTCTGGGCAACGGTTTTGATGCCAGCCAGCGGGTTGCGGATTTCATGCGCAATTCCCGATGCCAGCACCCCCAGGGAGGCCAGCCGGTCCATGCGGATCACCTCTGCCTGCATCTGCTTGATTTCCGTGATGTCGCGGAAGGAGATGATCGAACCGACTTGCTTGCCGGTGTTGTCGATACGCGGGCCAACGCGGAAGCCGATGTAAATTTTGCGGTTTTCCGAGGTGTGCAGCTCCATTTCCCGGCGCATGTGATTCTGTGAACTGTCGGGATTCTCCAGAGCCAGCTTCAGCAGCCGCGTCTCTTCCGGGCTGAACACCTCATCGAGTCGTTTGCCGAGAACCTGGTCTGAAGTAAAGCCGAGAATTTCTTCTGCCCCATTGTTGAACGAGGTGATCTCGTATTCCTGATCGATCGTCATCAGGCCGGAGCCCATGCTCTGAATGATGCTCTCGTTGAAATTTTTCAGCTCGCGGATCTGCTGCTCGAGCTGTTTCTGCTGCGTCACATCCCTGGAGATACCAACACCGCCGACGACTCTGCCGTTGTCTTTGATCGGGTTCAGGTTAGTGGACAGATATTTGATTTTACCGTGCTTTGTGCGGATACGCATCTCGAAAATGGTCGATTTGCCATCCAGCGTCTTTTTGAATTCCCGCAGCATAACCGGCTTATCTTCATCAACGATCAGATCCGTAATCGGCTTGCTCAGCCAGTTATCTTTGGTGTAGTCTGTCAACGCAGCAAGCCGTTTGTTGATAAAGAGAAAACGCGCATCGCGGTTGATGGTGAAGATCAGGTCACTGGCGTTTTCGATCAGGTCCTGATATTTGTACTCTGCCTTGCGTATTTTCTTTTCCAGCTCGATGTTGCGCTTCTTCAACTGGTCGAGAATAAAAACATTGTCGATAACGTTGATCAGCTCACGGCCGCCGAAAGGTTTGACCAGAAAAGCGCTCAGCCCCATCTCGAAGAGCTCTCTGCGATCAACCTGGAACTCGGTCTTGGCCGTCAGCATGATCACCGGCACGCTGCGCACCGACTCATAGTTCTCGTTCGTGGCCAGTTCCTGCAACACCTCATAACCGCTTTTCCCCGGCAGCATCCAGTCCAGCAGCATCAGGTGTGGTTTCTTTTCCAGCAAGAGCTCGAGGGCTTCCGGCCCGTTGCTGGCAGATATGAAACGATAACCGGCTGTTTCGATGATCTTTTTGCCGATCTCGACCATATCCAGATCATCATCGACGAGCAGAATCACCTTGTTGCGGCGTTCGCGGTCGAGCTTTTTGTCAAAAGTCGTAAAACTGTCGCGCGTATATCCGGACAGATAGATCGCGCTTTGCAGGTTTGAAAGACGGTGATTACCCATGGTTGCTTTCTCGCTGTTGAATAAATGTTGTTGCCACGCCGGCGCGCGGCAAAGCCCGTAAACTCTTACCCCGCTTGTTCATGAGAAGATGTGCGGCACAAGGAAAACGGGACAGATCGTTGAGAGAGTATATCGGAGTGATCAGTTTCTGGCGAAGATGCAGATGCAATGGAGAGAAAACCGGTCAGAGAAATCGATGTATCGCGTGCGGCTATGGCAAAATCATAGCCGGCATGGTATCTGTTCAAAAAAGTGAGCATCCGTATGCTGCGAGGGTTTCCGGGTAAAAACAAGAATCGAATCGTGACATCAGCCGGGGCACTCACTGGGCCAGCATACTGACTTCGATCGAGGCGTCCTCCCCGTTTTCCGGTATGGAGCCCATTTTCGGCAACGTAAAACTGAAGGTGGAACCTTTGTTGAGCTTACTGGTCACGGACATCTTGCCACCATGCAGCTCGACGATTTCCTTGACCAGAGCCAAACCAAGCCCGGTACCCGTGACATCCCTGACAGCGTCATTATCAGCAGCGCGGTAAAATTTTTCAAAAACGCGTGGCAGAGCATCTTCAGAAATGCCGAAACCGGTATCTTCCACATCCACGACCACCTCGTCACTCAATTCCCGCAAACGAATCTCGATTGCGGCATTCTCCGGGCTGTACTTGATCGCGTTGCTGAACAGGTTGAGGATAACCTGCTCCATCATGTCCCTGTCCGCATAGACGGTGCCGAGATTCGGCGTTGCCTTAACTGAAACAGCGATGTTTTTGCGTTCCGCAAGGTGCAGATTGACGTCGAGCACCTTATCGACGACATCGCGGATCTGAACAGCACTGCGCTTGACCTGAATTTTTCCGGCCTCGATTTTGGAAATATCGAGAAATTTATTGATCAGATCACTGAGGCGATTGGACTCCTTGAGGATGATGGCAGCGTATTCGACGGCCTGATCTTTCGTCACGCCATCATCGAGCAACAGCTCGCTGAAACCTGAAATCGAGGTCAAAGGAGAACGCAGTTCGTGGGCGACCATGGAGACCAGCTCGGTCTTCATCTTGTCGATTTCCTTTTCGCGTGTAATGTCGCGCAGAATTGTGACGATGCCGATGGCCTCGTCGCTCTCGCCGACTACACGGGCAGCATGCGCCTGCAGATAGATGTCTTTCCACGTCTCCGGATCTTTCAGGGTCAGCTCTGCCGTCGTCGTGTTATCCTGATCATCGGTCATCGATTCCAGGAAAGCCAGCAACTGCTTGTTTCTGATGATGGTACGAATCGGTTTGTTGACGGCATTTTTCTCATGCACACCGAAGAGTTTTTCCGCAACGTTGTTGATCAACAGAATATTGAATTCAGGGTCTGTAACGATGACGCCGTCAGCGATATTGCGGATAATCGTACGGGTTTTATTCTTCTCACTGATAATTTCATTGAGATTCATACGGTGCAGCCGGCGCAGCTCAAGGGTCATGTAGTTGAAAATCTTCGCCAGACGCCCGATTTCATCGTTGGAGTTGATATTGATCTTGTGCTCGAATTTGCCACGGGCGATTTCAGTTGCAGAACGGGTAAAGTGAGCGATGGGACGGCTGATTTTTTTGGAAAGATAATAACTACCCAGAAAAGCGAGCAGTGCGGCCAGAGCGAGAAAGGCGTAGAACAACAGGGTCATGTTCGCAGACCAGCCGCCATTTTGGGTGAAATGGTGCCAGATATACAACCACGTCACCACCAGCGGCAGCACCGATACTGCCAGGGTGATGAAAAAAAGCCTGCGAAAAAGTGTGCGTCGTTTGAAAAACAGAAAGTCTATCATTCAGGTCCCTGTTCTTGTGTCCTGCCTGCGTACATTCCCCAGATTTGCGTGCACAACGCATAGTGCACTCCGGCATCCTGCGAATCATACCGTAAAGCCCCCGGAAGGCCTGCTTTAGTCGTTGACTTCTTCCGGCTGCTCTTCCTCGCTCACTACCTGATTCCGCCCCCGCTGTTTTGCAATATACAGCCTCTTGTCTGCTACTCCGACAAGGCCGTCAAAGGTCGATGCATCATCTGGAAACGTTGCCAGCCCCATACTGATCGTGATGCGGCCGTTAGGCTGGGTT
This sequence comes from Candidatus Zhuqueibacterota bacterium, assembly GCA_015485525.1. GTDB lineage: Bacteria > Zhuqueibacterota > Zhuqueibacteria > Zhuqueibacterales > Geothermadaptataceae > Geothermadaptatus. Next base: position 14,885 of record WFTM01000483.1, read on the forward strand.
TCTTCATTGGGAAAGGGATATTCTTCGATCAGGTTTTTCATTTTTTCGGCGACAACGGCAGCGGCTCTTTTATTGGTTTCCAGCAGCACCAGGGCAAATTCCTCGCCGCCATAGCGTGCGGCCATATCGATTTTGCGGATGTTTTCCGAGAACAGCCGCGCAATCTCCTGCAGCAGCATATCACCCGCCTGATGGCCGTGGGCGTCGTTATAACGCTTGAAATAGTCGATATCGATCATCACAACAGAGATATTGAGCTGGTGCCGCTTGGCGCGGTCGAGCTCCCGGATGAGGAACTCCTTAAAGTAGCGGTGATTGTACAACCGGGTCAGACCATCAGTGATAGCGAGCTGACGCAGCCGCTCCTTGGCGATCTCCAGTTCAGCGATTTTTTCCGTGAGCTGATCGTGCAATAATTTGATGCGCAGCAGCGATTTTACCCGGGTGAGCAGCTCGAGCTTATTGAAAGGCTTGCTGATAAAATCATCCGCACCGACCTCCATCCCCCGCACTTTGTCTTCGATATCGTTCAGCGCCGTGACCATGATCACAGGAATATAGCGGGTGGCTTCCTCGCTCTTTATCTTTTCGCAAACATCAAATCCATTCAGCTTCGGCATCATCACATCGAGAAGAATGAGATCGGGGCGCGCGTCCGTCACCATGACCAACGCTTCTTCGCCATCACGCGCTGGGATAACTTCATAGCCAACAGATTTGAGATAAGTCGTAAGTAGTTGGATATTTACCGGGACATCATCAACGACGAGAATCCGGCCTTTTTTCAGGTCTGCTTGCAATGGTGCTCCTCAATGAAGTATAACGTTTCGCAGATTATCACTGTCGGATATATCGGCTACGGCCAGCCAATACCTGCAGTGATACCATACCAGATCATAACGGGAAACACGATTTCGTGGGGGAAAGTGGTCGAAAATCGGCCAATAAAGTACGATGAATTCATCTGAGAGTCAAGCAAATTTTCCCGCGGTAAAATGAACAAAATGTTACATAATCAACGATGCAAACGATCGCGGTAACTCCATCCTCTCCGCTCCCGCGGCAGCACACGAGCGAAACGAAACGCCGCCTGACACGCAACTCTACTCCTCGCGCTGCGCACCACGAACCGAGTGGGCACGCTGAAGCGTGCACTACGAACGCTTCAGCCATGCATCTCCCATCTCGTCACACCGCTCCTGCGGTGTGACGCTCCTGTCGCCGCTCCCGCGGCAGCACACAAGCGAAACGAAATGGCGCCTGACATGCAACTCCACTCCTCGCGCTGCGCACCACGAACCGAGCGGGCACGCTGAAGCGTGCACTACAAACGTTTCATCCTAACTCTGCCTGCAAGTGGACAAACCCGGGGAAAGGAATTTTTCAGATTAAAAAGTTACCTGCGTGGTAGAATTAGATAGGAACCAAAGGAAGAGCCTGCAGAGAGATAACAATATTTTAACCGAATAATCTCAGCGACTTCGGAAACTGTTATAGACCGCCAGACAGGTGTTGACATGGATTTGCACCGTATCAGCTGTATCATGTGCATAGCCACCGCCAAGGGTGACGGCCAGGGGGGCCTTGTGGCGCTGTGCGAAAGCGATCACCCTGAGGTCCCGCATGCGCAAGCCCTCGATGGTCAGACCAAGGCTGCCGAGCTGGTCATCGTGGTAAGGATCAGCACCGGCCTGGTAAAGGATGAGATCGGGCGAGAACTGCTGCTCGATCTGTTCAAAGGCATCATCGAGCAGGCGCAGGTAGGTGCTGTCATCGACATCCTTATCAAGGGCGACGTCCAGGTGGCTTTTTTCTTTTGGCGGATAGAGATCGCGCTGGTGCATGGAAAAAGTGAAGATACTACGGTCGCGTTCGAAAATCTTCGCTGTGCCGTTGCCCTGATGCAGGTCCAGATCAACGATGAGCACGCGCTTGCGCGGATGGCGATCGACGAATTTGCGGGCAGCCACTGCCAGGTCGTTGATATAGCAAAAGCCCTCTGCTTTGGCTTCAAAAGCATGATGAAAACCGCCACCGATGTTCACGGCCCACTTGTGCTGCAAGGCCTGATCGACGGTTAGCAGGGTGCCGCCGGCAGAAATGCGAAAAAGCTGAACCACTTCCGGAGTCAGCGGCAGCTCAGAGTACATCGTGCGCGCTGTGAGGTTGCACTCGGCCAGGTCCTTGAGGTAAGCCGGCGAGTGCACGAGACGCAGATCATCATCAGAGGCAGGCGATGGCGCGATGAACTCACTGTCCGGGATGTTTTGATCGCGCAGGGCTTTGCGGATCAGACGATACTTGATCAGGGGAAAAACATGGGTACCGAATTCAGTACCCGGAATTTCGAAATAGATAAAAGGCATGGTATCTCGCTTTTTTCCGTACAAAAAATTAAAAGTATAGGAAAGGCGAGCATGAATTCCAATAAAAAAAGAAGCCATCCCACGCCGACTCAGGATGGCTTCTTCGGGTCGGGGATTCAGCAAATCCCCAGGTTACGCAGGTAAAGTCGCCATCAAGGGTCCCCGGGGAGAGGAATTGATGGCGAGGGTTAGGGAGGTTCTTTTCCGGCAGTATGCACGAATTCACATTGCGTGCAACGAAAGTCCGGAGACATTTTTCTGGCCATGCCGATCAGGCTGACTTCACTTCAGCAGCAGGCATATCTTTTCGCATCGCACGCGAACCGACACACACACTATGGGCGATCATCGACAGTTCACGCAGGCCGAGAGACTTCGGCAGAAACAGCCGCGTGCCGGCGAGATAAAGTTCGCGCAACTTGCGGTCAGGTACTTCGACAGCCGAGATGACCACCGAGAATGTCTGGCGATTCATCCTGAGGGAGCGCCGCTTTTTTAAAGCCTGCAGGATTTCCAGACCCGTCAGGTCAGGCAGCATATAGTCGAGAATGATGCCATCAACCCGATTGTGTCTGAGATAATCCAGCGCTTCCTTGCCCGTGCTGGCTATGTCGATTTCCAGCTGTGCTTTCCTGGCATATATTCTGAACAGTTCCTGGTAATCCCGGCTGTCTTCTACCAGAAGTACCTTATACTCATCACCCAGCCTGGTCGTCACATTTGCTCCTTTCCGAAACGGCGCAAACCGCTCCGCCCTGATGTCGTGCCAATTATGCAAGCGCCATGCCGAACTTCAGAATCCGACCCCGAAAACCTGTCTTCAGCACATAAGCTCAATATTTTCAATGAAATTTTTCGTAGTGCCCGAGTGAATCCCTCTATCTGTGAAAAGCCCCTGAACCCACGGTATGTTCAAATCATGTTGCAGCAGGCATCGGAGCAAAACACCCAACTATATGTTACCAAACAAGTTATCCCGCATGTCACAAAAATCGAACACCTGCCTATTCATGCGAACAGCGGGAAATTACACACCACGCGTGTCCGGATGCCAGATAAATTTGTGTAACTGAAGTTGCATTCTTGCCTTTATTCCGTCAGCGAGCATCCATTCTGCCAGCTCCTTCGCATCCATTGTGCCGAAAACGGGGGAGAACAAAATCTCCGGCCCGGCTGTCAGCTCATACTTCTCGATGACCTGTTTAGCCCAATCATAGTCAGCCCGACCCGTGATGACGAATTTGACCTGATCGACCGGTCGCAGGGCAGGAAGGTTGTCCCAGAAAACCTTTTCATGCTCACCACTGCCCGGACACTTGACATCCATGATGCGGATGACACGCTCATCCAGCCCGCGTATATCGCGGTGGCCACCGGTTTCGATCAGCACAGTATAATCCTGCTCCAGAAGCGCCGCGATCAGCGCGTGGATATTTTTCTGCAGCATGGGCTCGCCGCCGGTGAGTTCCACCAGCTTGCACGGCCAGCGCGCGATATGCGCCATGATTTCCGCCACACGCCACGTGCGCCCGCCGGAAAAAGCATAGGCCGTATCACACCACTTGCAGCGCAGATCGCAGCCGGTGCTGCGGATAAAAATACAGGGCAAACCGGCATAGGTCGATTCACCCTGGATTGAAAAAAACATCTCGCTCAGACGCAGGCTCGCGTCAGTGTCTATCTGTTGTGCCATGGCTCACCATTTTCTTTATCCCTCCTTTTTCATAGAAGACCCGATTGATTCACAAAGCAGCGTTGCGTGCAGGGACTATCGGGTACACCAAAATTTTGTTCGCCGAAATTCCGGCAGCCCTCCAGCCTGAATGGCGAGGTGGGGAGCTGCACCTCGCAAGCGGAATACTGGAATCCCATCCTTTCAGCACGTGCCAGAGCCCGGGACAGCCCGATAAAACACAGTTCTCCACCCGGAATAACACGCTCCGGCGAAAAAACTCAGACTATATCTGCTCCAGCGCATGCCGCATCACCTGCAGGGCATAGGTAATTTCATCTTCGGTAAGGACGAGGGGCGGTGCCATACGCAGGACGTTGGAATGGTGCAGTGTCCAGCCAACGATGACTCTTTCGCGTGCGCAGGCTTCGACGAAACGGCGCGTCCTGCCAGCATCCGGAAAATCAATACCGATGAGACAGCCGAGCCCGCGAACCACCTGCAAAGCCGGAAAACTGCGTGCCAGGTCGTTGAGTTCGCACACAAAACGCGCTCCGATCTGCTGTGCCCGATTCGGCAATCCTTCACGCAGGATGATCCGCAAACTGGCATGCCCGGCTGCACAGCAAAGCGGGTTGCCGCCAAAGGTGGTGACATGTGAGAGCGGCGGGTTCTGCGCAAGGGTCTGACTGATCGCTGCCGGCGCGGCAAAAGCACCCAGCGGCAGCCCGCCACCGAGCGCCTTGGCCAGCACCATGATATCCGGCTCGATCTGCCAGTGCTCAGCGGCGAACAGTTTGCCGGTGCGGCCAAA
>WFTM01000484.1 GCA_015485525.1 Candidatus Zhuqueibacterota bacterium
TCCATCCCGGCCGGTAGTTGTCGCGGTCGTCGATTTTGTAGCTGAACTTGCCCTTCCAGTCTGCTGCAAGCTGGTTTGCCCGTTCCAGGATCTGCGCGCGCTCATCATCACCTCGCCAGATAGGCACCAGCACGGTCTGCAGCGGCGCCAGTTTAGGCGGCACCACAAGGCCGTTGTCATCGCTGTGGGTCATGATCAATGCGCCGATCAGCCGCGTTGAAACACCCCAGCTCGTCGCCCAGACGTGCTCGCGAACGCCGGCCTCTGTCTGGTAGGTGACGTCAAAGGCTTTGGCAAAGTTTTGACCGAGATTGTGTGAGGTGCCGGCCTGCAGCGCTTTGCCGTCCTGCATCATCGCTTCGATGCAGTATGTCCGCTCTGCACCAGCGAATTTTTCGTTTTCAGTCTTGATTCCGGGGATGACCGGCATGGCCATGTACTCTTCTGCAAAAGTGCGATAGACTTCGAGCATCTGGCGGGTTTCTGCCTCGGCCTCTTCAGCCGTTGCGTGGGCAGTGTGGCCCTCCTGCCAGAGAAACTCTGTGGTGCGCAGAAAGAGCCGGGTGCGCATTTCCCAGCGCACGACATTAGCCCACTGGTTGATCAGAATGGGCAGATCGCGGTGTGACTGGATCCAGTTTTTGTACATCGACCAGATGATCGTTTCCGAGGTCGGGCGCACATACAGGGGCTCGTCCAGCTTCTTGCCGCCGCCGTGGGTGACGATAGCACACTCTGGAGCAAAACCCTCCACGTGCTCTGCCTCTTTTTTCATGAAGCTTTCCGGGATAAAACACGGAAAGTACGCATTGACGTGGCCGGTTTCTTTGAACATTTTATCGAGGCCGGCCTGCATTTTTTCCCAGATCGCATAGCCAGTAGGGCGGATGACCATGCAGCCGCGCACCGGTGAATAGTCTGCCATTTTCGCTGCTGCGATGACATCGGTGTACCAGCGGGAATAATCTTCTGATCGTTTGGTGATTCCTTTTGCCATGTCAATCCTGCTTGTTTGTCCTGGTGTCTGAATAGCCTGAAAATTTGGTGAATTTGCAGAACAGGGCGGAACTTTTTTTACAGAAATTACAGGGAAATGCCCGTAAATATCCTGGTGTATGTTCAGGTTGGCGGAATAGTTCCGTGTACTCCCTTGTGGGCAAAGTTTTCAATTTCCCCGCCGGCCCTTGTGCAGAATCCTGATGGGTGAATAAAGTGGAACAGGCGCAGGTGTGGGGTTACCGGCTTCTGCAACCGGAGGGCCCTGTCTGGTTTTTGCGTTGAAATCAGGCTGATGAAATGCAACTGCTGTATTCCCCTGCTGTGCGCTGCTCCGGGCCTCAGTCCCCGGAAAGAAAAAAGCTCCAGTAAATCTCGCCTGGAGCCCATCCTGAAGCCAAAAATGAGCCGGCTAATATACGGATATTGCCCTCGTTTGTCAAGGCGATTCTCGACGGCAAAAACCGTTTCAGGCCCGGTAAATCGACGGCTGGAAGTGATGGCAGGGCCATGGTACCCCGGCTGGGACGGACGGTGCCCCCGCGCAGAGAATTCCCTTTACCCGAGTCTCTCAACTCCCTCACTCCGGCAGGCTGCAGGGGGTGTTGCCTGCAGCAGATGGTTACACGCTGCCCGGAAAGCCAGCAGTGTTCTCTCCGGTTGTTCACGCATTGCGGAACGAGGCACGTACAATTAAAAACAACAGAATAAAAAAGCTTTTTTCTCTCCTTTGCAAAAAGACATCATTGTCGGTAATAGCTATGGCCGTCAGGTGAAATATCCATGACGGTTTGTATCGCAGGTGAACGGCATGTACAGTGCTGCCGTTCAGACAGGCCTGAAATACAGGCTATCCTGCTCTCCGGTACCGGGATGCTCCTGTATCGAACGTGGGTTGATATGTTATCGCGAAGTCACTACTGCTGATGGCTGCAGGATGCTGTGATCAGCGGCTCCTCGTGCCTCCCGGACGAAATAAGTCCGGACCCACCGGGATCCGAGTTTCCATAACCTGACAAACCCATCCTGGCTGTGCCACAGCGTATTGTGCTGTCCACACGAAAAAGTCGGGATGCCTGTACATCATTTTCGACGTGATGATTCTTAGCTTTCAGACAGGCGGTCGTTTCGCCCGGTAAGGGCAAAATGCCGCCATTCCGGTTCTGCACCACAGCGGGAAGTTTGCGACCAAAAAGTCCGGCCTGACGGTAGTTTATCATCATGTTGAGCGAAGACCTTCATTGAATAAAATTTTTCAGCTATCCTGATCATCCTCGACAAAGTGTCGCTGATCCTGTCGGGATAGAGGGTGCTCTGGTGCAGGGGATGCAGATGGAGAATGCGTGCATCCACATCTGCACCAGCTGAAACATGTCAATTGACCCCTTGCGGAGGGATGATGTTTCGATATCTGCTACTTTGTACATTGGTGTTACATGTCGCCTGTGGTGGCAAAGCAGACCGGTTTCAGTTCGATGAGCAGGCCGGTTCGCTTTCCGGCGGGCGTAAGGACTGCTGGCAGGACGGTAACAAACCGCGTCTTCTGGATGTGATGCAGAACGTGATGACCCGTAGCCTGGAGCCGGATCTGGTCAGGGATAATTTCATCCAGACATTCGGCTGCGCGTACGAAGAGGTGGAAGTTGAAGTCAATGCTGTGCAGGCCGTGCACCGGGCGATCTTGCAATCGCTGCGCAACCGGAATGTCGAAGTACGCGATGATCTGCTGGCTCTGCTCTATTCAACACCACCCAGGCCGGATAATCTCGTGCGCGATTATGCCATCTATGTCAATCTTAAAGACAGCAACGGCGACCTGAAAGTCGCCAGCTATGAGGTGAAAATTCTCGATCTCGAGCTGATCTCCACGGTTGAATCGCCCGTGGCGATCTGGACCCGTATTGCTACGAGATTCCGTCACCGGGAGGATCACTACCGCGCCCTGCCCTTGTCGATGGAAAAATCCGACTTTGTCAAGGTAATCGAAAAAGCGCAGAACGTTCTGCAGCTGGCAGAGCGTGGTCGCATGGATGATATCCTGCAGTTATTCGGTGACAGCGCGCAGGCGCAGCCAACTGATGGCAGGCTGCAGCTTTCCTCTCTGGCCTTCGCGGATCAGTTCCAGCTCATCGATGAGTACAATCCCTCGCGTCGCTATCCGGCTGTGTTCCTCGGCAAGGGCATTGCCCTGGGCATGACGCCGAAGAACGGCGCAGTGGTGTTTAAATTCGGCGAGGAGCGGTTGTATGGCCTGCGCATCGATATGCAGAACTTCAAGCGTGTGACCGACAAGTTCGTGGAATATAATTATCAGGCTCCGGAAACGATCCTGCGCTGTCTTTTTCTCAAAGCCAGTGCGCGCAAACCGGCGAGTTTGCCCGGAAGTCGTTGATCGACCGGCCGCAGCGCGGTCCATTGGTGAGGACGCTTCATGGAAAAACAGGACAGACTGGGCATGAGCGCACAGCGGCAGCAGCTCGAAAAGCTGCTGCTGCACAAGGGGATGGTTATTTCCCTGGTGCTGGTTTTATCAGCAATGATGGTCGCCCGCCATGTTCCGATTATGCAGAGGCTGGCGGGCACAGCCGGCAGTGATGTGCTGCAGGCACTCAATCTGGAAGTGGTTCTGCTCAAGAAACCACCACCCCCTCCACCACCGAAAACCATGCAGGTGGTGCCGCCGGTGACTGTTCAGAAAAATAAAGATACCCAGCCGAAAAAGGTCACCAAACCGGCGAAGCCGAAACGCAATCCTCGCCGCAGGTTTGATGACCATAAAGTCGATTTTTCCCTGTCTGCACGCAGCCAGGCCCTGCTGGCAGATGCCTCCGCCCTCGGCAGTATCGACGCGCCTGTGGGCAGAAGCTCGCGCCTTGATGCGTTTGACGTTGGCCCCAGTCTGAGTCTGGATGCCGGGGCGGTTGTGGCAGAAGGCGGTCCTGCCGGCATCTCACTGGAAGTGGACGCAGCAGCAGTGCGTACGGCATCGGCACCGGCCCTGGAAGAGCCGGCCCTGAAGCTCGCTGTGCCGGAAGAACCTGAGAAGAAAACGTTGCAAAAAGGGAAAAAGGATGTCTCCGCCGGTGTGATCGATGCCAACGTGTCCGTGGTTCTGGCCTCGACGGACATCAGCGCAGGTTCTGAAGAGTATCAGCTCTGGAACCGCATCAATGCTGAGTTCGACCGCTGGGATAAGGGACGCTATGGCAGCTTCCCTGCTCAGTTACAGCGCCGTGGCCGCAGTATCGTAGCATATTTCGCCTATGCAGACGGCACCGGTCATCGCATCGTTTGGCGCAGAGGAAATACCAAAATTTATGTCCAGGGGGAGAGCAAGCGAGTCAGGCTGATGGAGTTGAAACAGGCGGTAAGCGCCATGATTCAGTTGAATATTAATAAAAGTGAGTAATTATCGCATGCCAAGGAAGTGGATCATTACCGGGCTGGCGGGGATCGCGCTGTTCGCGGTTTCCGGCACCGGCCTGCGCGCCCAGAGTGTTGGAGAGCTGTTTTCGCAGGTGAAGACTGCTTATGAAAACCAGGATCACCAGCAGACGGTGGACCTGTGCACGCAGATCATTCGCCAGTGTGAACAGAGCTATGCCGAAGCCGAATGTCGCTATACCAACGTGATGAAAACCGTTTATCTGTACAAGGGATTGTCTGAGTTCAAGCTGTACGGTGAGAGCGAGGAGCTGGACTTGCTCACCGAAGCGATCAATTCGCTGCAGAAAAGCTATGAGCTGTATGGTGATCCGAACGTGGCTTTTAATTTTGGCTACATGCAGACGCTGCGCGCGATCAAGCTGCAGGAGGGCGCCTATCTGGACGGCCTTGTTGCCGCCTGGGATGGCATACTCGGCATGTATGCGGATAACGAATGGCAGCTTGACGATGAGTTGCGCAACAATCTGAAAATTTTCATCAAGCAGGCAGTAGAGCTGACCATAACGCCGGCGGACAGCGCCTACACGACCGGCCGCTTCACCAGCTTCATGGTCCGCCTCGCCTGCGATCTCGCTGAACAGAGCAGCCTGTCACCAGATGACAAGCTCTTTTTCGATGTGTACCGCAAACGCGCCACCGAAGATAATTTCAACTTGCGCGGCAACGAGTGGCGCGCGCGCGGTTTTGCCGCTGAGGAGCAGTTCATCGAACGGCCGGATGATTATACCTACCGCGAAACCCGCACCAACATCGAGCTGGCCCTGCGTTACGCCAAGAGCATAGAACGCCAGGTGGAGATGCTCAAGGAGCTGACCAAGGTTGCCCTGTTCATGGAAAAAAACGGCGACGACCGCCAGGCTGAAACAGAGCTGCTCTATGCCCGAGAAAAAGCAGCGCAGGCATACCGACTGCTGGTCGAACGCCGGCCGAATGTCACGATCAAGCTGGAAAACGAGATCAAGAAGGTGTACGGCAACTCAATTTTCCGGCTGGTGGACTATTATTTCAGCCTGGCTGATTCCACAGACCGGCTGAATGCCTACTACAAGGCGCGCCGCGTCGGCGAGGAGCTGCTCATCCCGGATCGCAGCGGCGGCTGGAAGCAGAAATTCGTTTGGGAAGGCTATGAAGAGCTGTATCTGCGTCTGGCGGATGTCGGGTATGAAACCGGAGACGAGGAGTTTGCCGTCGATATGATCGACAAAGCCTGGAAAGCAGCCCTGAAGATGAACCGCGTGAGCCAGAGCCGGATTTGTTCCGGCATCGGCCAGGACAAAGCCGCGAATCTCATCGTTTTTGTCGATGTCTATCAGCAGATCGCCCGCCGGTTCGGGCTGCAGACCGTTCTGCACTGGCTGCGCCCGATCAGGAAGTGCCTCGTTGCCGAGTCCTCAGCCTCATCGTTTGATACAACCAGAAAATAGGTCCCATGAACCGATCATATCATGATAAAAAAAGACCATCATACCGGGCAGCTGCTCAGAGCCTGCTGTTATTGCTGATGCTGTTCGGGGTTGCCGGGCGGGTGAGCGCACAGCGTATTGAGTCTGATCTGGAAAAGTTGATGGTCAAATACGAAATCAAAGTTCTCGACGTTTATCAGGAAATTCAGGCGCTGGAGGAAACTCCTCAGGCCAAAGTAGAGCGCGAGGCCTTTCACCGTGTGCTCTCCGGTTATACCGACAGAGTGCTGGAGATGTACAGCACTCTGGAGAGGATTAAGGAATTCACGCTGCAGAACTACCGCAACATCGTGGCGCGGTCGTTGATTTTTCGTGCCCTGGCCTATGTCGAGAGCGGGGCTAATCTCGAACAGGCCTGCAAGGATTACCGGCGCGCGCTCATTCTCTCACGGGACAGCAAAATACCGGTCATCAACCAGACCCTGCCCTACGAAGTCTGGGCTGATGGCAAAGTTTATACCCGGCTGGCTGATCTGATCGACGACAAAGATGAGAACCTGGTGCTGCTGCGGTGCATGCGCTCTTCCGGGAAAACAAGACAGGTGCCATGATGAGATTACGAATCTACCTTTTTCTGCTGACTTTGGTACCAGCCGCCTGTGTGATAGCGCAGGACGGCGATCAGGTTATCCTCAACGAAATGGATAGCTTCGAATACAATGTCACGAAGATATATCGTGAATATCAGTGGTTATATTATGAAGAAAAACAGAGTGCTCATGAGCTGCTGGCGTTCGAGGATGTTCTCGGCGTGTACGTCAAACGCCTCAACGAGGCGTACGAAACGATGAGCCTGCTCGGCGGGGAGGGCATCGATCAGGCGCAGGATATCACGGCGCGGGCACTCATCCTGCGCGCTCTCACGTATCTGGAAAAGGCGCCTCTCGATGTCACCTATTTCGAGCGCGCCTGCTATGATTATTATGACGCACTGCAGCTCTATGAGAACAGCGAGAATATTCCGGTGATTTTCAAGCCACTGCCCGAGCCTCTGCGTATCGGGATGAAAACCTACACCCGGCTGATCGACCTGCTCGACGAAAAAGGCGAAGACCTCTTTGCTTTCGGCCAGGTGCATCTTTCGCTGCGTAATTTCAAGGTCACGTCGAAACTCGATGTCGATGCCATCGAGCTGGTGCGGTATTCGAGCCAGGCAAAGGACACGACCTATTATACCTACAAACTGGCGCAGCAGAAACTGCGGGACGGCTTTCGCACAGCATTACAGACGAGCCGGCCGACGGATATCTATCTCGGCCTGCCTGCCGGAACGTATTTCATCCGCTCGCAAAAAGAGCAGCGTATGGATTATGTCAACCTGGCGACGATCTATGTCCGCCCGAATCAGTTCATCGCCTACGTGGTTGAGCCGATCGCCGACTGGCTGATTTTCTATGAAACACCGGAAAATCTCGTCAAAGTCAACAGGGATGAAACGCAGGCCACGGCAGAGGCGGACAGTGCTGCGACGCCCAGGCCCCGGGCTGTATCCACAGGCGGTATTCCGACAACGGAACACATCGCCGGGATTATCGAAGCAAAAATGCAGGCGATGTCTGTCGATGACCTCGATCTGCTTCCGATCAGCCGGACACGGAAAGAGTTCGTTCAGGGCATGGCCAAAATCGTCGCCACGCGTATTCAGGGTGAATATCTCACCAGTTGGAATCGCTGGACGCTGGCATGGAATATTTCCAAGTCTGTGACAGAGTTTTTCGCCGCCAGGCGCGCTGTCAGCATGCCGACGATCATCCTGACCAGCGAAGTGCTCGATGAGCTGATGTGATGCTTTATACCATTCAGCGGCAGCACGAACCGGATTATCCATTTTACTCAGCACGGCCGTACCGTCATCCTGAATGGGTGTGCACGGGGGGATTTTGTGGATGGGGAAAGCAATCCGTTTTTACCACGGTATAAAAACAGAAAAGGCTATCCGGAGATAGCCTTTTCTGTTGAAACGGTTTGCAGTAGTCAATTGGAAAAAAGCAAACCGGAACTTTTGTCGCTCAGAGTTGAACCCACATGGTGCGTTTGACCGGAATGCCGAAAACGGTATGGGCCTTGATGGTGCGCACCTTGCTGAATCCGGCCTGATTGATTTCCTTGTTGTCCCGCGTGTGCCCGGCCGCAGCACCGACGAAGACCCGGCCGAACCCTTTGCGCAAAAATCGCTTGGCTGTGGAAGCCAGCAGATAAGCGTAGAGACCATTATGGCTGAATTCCGGGAAGACGCGGTAGCCATAGAGATACACACTGCCGGCGGAAAGGCCAACGTAAGAGTGCGTTACTGGTGAATAGGTGTCTTTGAAAGCCGTGCGCACATACGCGGCCAGCCGGTTGCGTACGAACAACGCGGCGATACCCTCGCCGGGCGGCATTTCTACAGCATGGGCGATTTCTTCAGGTACGCGGCCGTAGCCGTCATAGAAACGGATCGAGACCGCAGGATGCGTGGGTATCTGGGGCAGCAAAGTCGAACCGTCGGTCTGGAAAAAGTAGGCTGTTTCCGAGCGGTAAACCATGGCGATGATTTTCGAGCCCAGCCAGCGCGCGGCTTGAAGCAGGCGAGTGCTCAGCGGGACAAAAGACTCCTGCTCCAGAAGCTCAGGCAGTCCATAGCGGCTGGTGCGGCGTAGATTGTTCCAGATATCCTCACGATGTATGACACGATAAGTATTCATAGTATCCCTCGTACGGTTGTTTCGGGAGTTGAGTTGTGCATTGGAGAGATAGCCCTGTGGCCCTGAAGTATCAAGTTCCATGCCATGGCAGGATGTTACAGAAGCGTTGAAAAAAAGCGCTTTTCCCCGGGAAGAATGCTCGTTTGATGCCGGAGATCACCGTACTATCTGCTCGGATTTCAACCGCGTGGTGGAAAATTGTAACATGAATTCGACACTATTTCGCTGGTAAAGACCGGAATTTTGATTTGCAAAACTCAGGTTGCCTGGTTACATTGCCTCGCTTCAAGGGGCAGACCCTCTTTCTTTTCGACAGGTGTCACAATTTTCGAACACAATTTCAGGACAGATCATGAAAGTAGAAATCGTTGGCATACCCCTGGACCTCGGGGCCGGCCGTCGTGGTGTGGATATGGGCCCAACAGCCCTGCGCATCGCCAGCATCAGGGAACGTTTACAAGCGATCGGCTGCGAGGTTGTCGATGCCGGGGATATCAGCGTCCATCTTCCGGAAGTCAGAGCCGTCGTCAATCCGAAGCTGAAATATCTGCCCGAAATTGCTGCGGCCACGCAGGCGCTCAGCGATGCTGTGCGCGCTATCGTCGGCCAGGGCAGTTTTCCCCTTGTACTGGGTGGTGATCATTCTATCGCCATCGGCACGGTGGCCGGGGTTTCTGCGGCCATGCGCGAGCAGAAACGGTCTCTGGGGATGATCTGGATCGATGCCCATGGAGATATGAACACGGCTGAAACAACGCCTTCGGGAAATATCCACGGGATGCCATTTGCAGTCTGTCTCGGCAAAGGTGCTCCGGAGCTTACCGGGATCGGAGGCGATTTTCAGAAAATCCGGCCGGAAAATGCGGTTCTGATCGGGGCCAGGTCGCTGGATGAAAAGGAGCGCATGCTGATCAGGGAGTCGGGTATTTCGGTGTACACCATGGAAGCGATAGACCGGCAGGGCATATCAAAAGTTATGGATGAGGCGCTGAACAGCACACTCAATAATGTCGATGCCATCCACGTCAGTCTGGATATGGATGCCCTCGATCCCCAGTTTGCCCAGGGAGTTGGCACACCGGTGCGCGGTGGCCTTACATATCGCGAAGCCCACGCGATTCTCGAGTTCATCGCCGCTTCCGGGAAGCTGTGTTCACTGGAAGTGGTCGAGGTGAATCCTGTTCTCGATGTCCGCAATGAGACGGCAGAAATTGCAGTCGATCTCGTGCTCAGCGCTTTGGGCAAAAGAATACTCTGACAAGAGCTGCCCGCGGATATCAGGGCTGCCGCGAACAGGTTCTTATCTGGCAGGGCGATGCCTATGACTTTCACCGCCAAGCTTTGGGCTGAAGCCGGGTTTCACCACGAAGGCCACGAAGAGCTCGAAGGGTGTGGATCGATAGAAAAATCTGAACCAGCAGTTCCCAGCCTTTCTTTATGTTTTTCTTCGCGGCCATCGTACACTTCGTGGTTTACAAAAAAGCACAGATGATAGTGAATCTCAAAAGCCAGAACGTATCCACGGTTTCTGGTGTGAGGATGAAAAGCCCTCAGATTATCCCGTTCGTTGTTTTTGGGGCCTGATGGCTCAGATTAGGTACAATAACCTCGTCGCATAAAACTTTTCATAGACCCCGGCTATATGCACACAGCGCCACCATGTGTAAAAATCGGGTAATGGCTAAAACAGGGATGCTGCACACCATGCTCAGGAAGAGTTTGCTCCTGCTTCTTTTGATCCATCCATCCATGCTGACGGCCCGTCAGGCCTCCGGCAGTCATCCGCCTTTTGAATATCTGATCACGGTATTCAGTGATCGCGGCATGCACCTCATCCAGCCGGATTACGGCTACCTCACCCTTTCGCCTCCGGGAGCACATCTGCTGGCACAGATCGTAAAAACAGGTACCGGCGAGCAGCCCCCCTGGCTGCTGACAGAAACCGACCTGCGTGAAAAACAGCGGGTTTTATTTTATCAGTTTGAAAAAAACAGCCACTCCGAGGGGCCGAAGCTGGCGTTCTGGTCACAGCCGTGGGATGCCAATTCCGATGGCGATGTGTATGACCCCGGCGACTGGCTTCCCGCGGCTGTCTGGCAACAACGGCATCTGCCGGAGACGGGCGGGTTGCAGTGGAATCCTGCAAACGTGCGTGCGGAAACCCTGCGTCCGGTTGTTGCAGCCTTCGATCATTCACCCGCAGGGGATCAGCTTGCCGGAGGACGGTTGCATTTTACCGGCCCGAATGGTGCTGCTTACGCACGTACCGACTCATCCGGGAAGATTACTGCGCATTTTGAGACCATGCGCAGTCTCTGGCTGGCCGCAGACCTGCCGGTCACGCCGTTTTATGATGGCAGTGCACCGCTGCTGCGCGGGCAGCAGGAGCAGAATATCCGGCCATTCCAGAAGGCGATCATCACGCTTGCGCGCTGGCTCGACAGCGACCGCGATGGCCTGGTGCAGAAACGGGAAATCCGTCCTGTCAGAGATGCACGCAGCAAAAAGCCGGTGCAGTTTTTTGGCACAGTCGCAGTTGATATCCCCGGATGTGTGCGCTGCCATGCTTCTGAGCAGGCGAATGGAGAGCAGTATGGTCTGTGGAAAGCCGAGTTTACGTTCTGGAGTAAGTCCATCCCCGGGACCTCGGCTTATATGGCTAACCAGCGCGCTGCTGCTGTTTCGATTCTGGAGATTCATGACAGAAAGCATGGAACGGATTTTCTCGCCCGATACGACGCTGCCGACCGATCCGGGGTTCTGCACACGCGCCTGGGCCGCTCTTCAGTTCTGTGTGCCGATTGTCATGGCAAGACAGCAGAACCGGTTGCTGTTTCTCTGCATAAAAGCCACCTGGGAGCGCTGCCGCGCGGGGATGTGTTTGGCCGGCCTGTGGATTGCCAAAGTTGCCACGCAGGCCATAAGCAGTCCGGCAGCCTGCTCGAGTATGCCCTGGACCAGGCCGGGCTATTCCGTGGCGGTGATATCCGTGAATACCGCGGCGGGCGTTTTCTCGGCCGGGATGTCCATGCCAATCCTGCGGCGCAGCGGGTGCTGAAAACGCGCTCTCATCTCACAGCGGCGGGCGAATGGCTGAAAGCGAACGTCATGCTGGATGGCCGGGGTCTGTATTGCAGCAACTGCCACAATATGGCATCACAGCTTCTGGCGGTGAGTGATTCCCTGGAAGATGTACTCGAACTTCGCGGCCGGACACTGCGCGACAGGCCATTGCCGGAGCTCCTGGCCGGGTTGCGAAAGGCAGGTGGAGCAGAGTTCGATTCCTGGCAGGCACAGCAGTTTTTCGACCCTCTTGTCAGCGATACCGCTGCTGTGGCGCTGCCCTGGCTGAACAAAACCGGGTTGCTGAAAAGCCTGCCGCGCTGTGCAGACTGTCACCAGCCGCCGTTTGTGGAAAGCCTGGCTGGTATTTATCCTGAAGGTGGGAAAAAGGGCATGCTGGAGCGTATGAGTTTCAGCGCCGGGCATGCAGGCCTGGCCTGCAGTAGTTGTCACCAGAGTGCGCACGGGCAATACCCGGTGGCTGCAAGTGGCGTGGATCCTGTGACCCTCGAACAGGCACGCTCACTCAATCCGGATGGCTCACCCGGGCCGGTAACCTGCGCCGCGTGCCACGTAGTGGATTCCGAAGGTGTCCCCCTGAGCCTGCCGCCCGCTGTTCTGGCCGCTTTCCCGGCGCAGAGCTATCCGACGCGTTATGAAAAAGCTGTGGCATGGGCGCATACCCGGCGCAGTGCAGAGGAAAAGGGGAAAGGATCGCCCAGATGAGCAGGTCTCCTATTCGTTGTAAATTTTCACCACGATTTTGCCATCCTCGCCGACATAGCCGCGATACATCCCCTCGGTGTTGAACGGCATGGCGATATTTCCCCACTTGTCCACAGCGATGACGCCGCCGCTTCCCCCGAACTCTTTCAATTTGTGCATGACGACATCATCGGCTGCCGCCTGCAGGGATTTGCCGGCATAGGCCATTTGCGCCGCGATGTCGTGCGCAACGACCGAGCGGATAAAATACTCTCCATGTCCGGTCGCAGAAACTGCGCAGGTGGCGTTGTCAGCGTATGTGCCCGCGCCGATGATCGGCGAGTCGCCGATGCGGCCGAATTTTTTATTGGTCATGCCACCCGTCGAGGTGCCTGCAGCGAGATTGCCCTGCTTGTCCAGCGCCGCAGCGCCCACAGTCCCGAATTTGAAATCATGAGGGATGAGTTCATCGTTGGGAATCCGAGCCTGGTTTTTCTCTTTTTCCAAAGCAGTCTGCAGTTGCTGCCAGCGCCGCTCAGTGTAAAAATAGTCCGGATCGACAAATTCGACGCCGTTGGCGCGGGCAAAGGCCTCGGCACCCTGGCCGGCCATCATGACATGCACGGATTTTTCCATCACCAGTCGGGCGAGGGAGATCGGGTTTTTGATATGCCGGACACCAGCCACAGCACCGGAATTTCGTGTAGCCCCGTCCATGATGGAAGCGTCGAGCTCATTGGTGCCGTCGTGCGTGAACACAGCACCTTTGCCGGCATTGAACAGCGGAGAGTCTTCCATGATGGTGATCGCGGCTGTGACGGCATCCAGGCTGCTGCCGCCTTTGGCAAGGATGTCGTAGCCGGCCTGCAGCGCTTCGGTGAGTTTCGCCCGGTAGGCCTGTTCCTGCTCGGCGCTCATATTTTTTTTCAGAATCGTGCCGGCCCCGCCGTGGATGACGAGAGCGAACTGTTGTTTCCTGGGCTCTCCAGACTGGCACGAAAGCAGCAGAACCAGCCCGCCAGCGAACAGCAGCCAGGACAAAGAGCGTAGAAAGAAATCGGTTGTCTGCATTGTGTGATCCTTTTTTTAACCTGAAAATTTACCTGCTATCTGGATAGCATCTCGTCACACCGCTCCAGCGGTGTGACACACCTTGCGACGCTCCCGCGTCGCTACCACCCAACCCGATCAACCGGCACGATCCTGTCATGGTGTGCCAACGCCTGCGTACGCGATACCGGTCAGAGTGGCCATGTCGCGGTTGAAGGTCGTGATGTCGTCCGCATTGAACTGGTTGAGATGGTCGTGCCCGCATGCACGCGCCATCACCTGCATCAGCTCGACGCTGGCGGTGAAGAAATTCTCCAGTCTGCGCGCAGAAAGTTCGATGTCCAGCCTGCGGCGCAGCTCTTTCTTTTGTGTCGCAATGCCCACAGGACAGTTATCAGTATGGCAGGCGCGCATGGCCTGACAGCCGATAGCCTGCATGGCTGAATTGGAAAGAGCGATGGCATTTGCACCGAGAGCGAGTGCTTTGATGAAATCCGGCGCTGTGCGCAGGCCCCCGGTGATGATCAAAGTGATATCTTTTCTCCCTAATTTGTCGAGATGGCGCCGGGCCCGGGCAAGTGCCGGAATGGTGGGCACGGAAATATGGTCGCGGAAAAGAAGTGGTGCTGCGCCGGTGCCGCCGCCACGGCCGTCGAGAATGATGTAGTCAACACCGATACGGAGTGCCGCTTCGATGTCAGCCTCGATATGATTCGCCGAAAGCTTGAAGCCGACAGGGATGCCGCCGGTGCGTTCCCGGACTTTTTGTGCGAATTCCCGGAAATCATCTTCACAGGTCATGTCCGGGAAGCGCGGTGGGGAGATAGCGGGCTCGCCTTCTGGTATGCCACGCACCGTGCTGATTTTGCCTTTGTTTTTATGCCCCGGCAGGTGTCCGCCTGTTCCGGTTTTGGCTCCCTGGCCACCCTTGAAATGGAATGCCTGAACCTTGTCCAGCAGCTCGAAGGTAAAACCGAATTTTGCTGAAGCCAGCTCATAAAAATAGCGGCTGTTCTCCTGCTGTTCCTCGGGCAACATTCCGCCCTCACCCGAGCAGATACCGGTGCCGGCCTTTTCCGCGCCGCGGGCCAGGGCAATCTTGGCTTCCTCGGAAAGAGCACCGAAACTCATATCCGAAACCAGCAGAGGAATGTTCAGGGTGAGTGGCTTTTCAGCATTCGGCCCGATCACAACCTCCGTGCCGACGGCGACGTCTTCGAGATGGGGCAGGCGGGCGAGCTGCGCGGGAAGTATCTGGATATCGTCCCATCGGGGCAGCTGGTCATAGCTCACGCCCATGGATGCAATTGGCCCGTGATGTCCGGTCTTGCGCAGACCATCGCGGGCGAGCTGCTGTATTTCCGCTGCTTTGGGCTCCTCGGGTGTCGGCTGGGTTGCCAGGTAAGGGCCCAGATAATCGTTGCGCGGAATCACTTCCGGGTGTTCCTGCTCCCAGTGCCGGATTTCGTGCTCATCGACCCAGACCTTTCCATCTTCGACCAGGGCTGTGAATTTGTGCAAAACTTCGTGGTTGTCGTATTCACTGATGCCGGTGTCGTACCGATAGTCCCAGAAATGCACACCGCAGATCAGGTTGTCGCCTTCGACGTAGCCGTCGGCGAGCAGTGCGCCACGGTGCAGGCACCGGCCGTAGAGGACCGAAACTTCTTCTCCGTAACGAATGACGACCAGGTCGGTGTTGCTCACCAGTGCATGTGCCGGCTTGCGGTCCTGCAGGGCGTTCCAGTCAGCTATGGCGATTTTCTTTTTCACAGTTCGGCCTCCTTGGTTGTCCCGCCTTATTCTATGAAATTTCCCTCAGCGCGCTGCCGCAAATAAATCTCATCCCATTTCATCTCGTCACACCGCTCCAGCGGTGTGACGTCCCCCGCGACGCTCCCGCGTCGCTGCCACCTAACCCGGTCAACCGATACTATCCTGAGTTAAGTGGAAAACCTGAGAACAGGCACGATAAATCGTGCGCTACGAACGTTTTCCTCTCGTCACACCGTTCCAGCGGAGAAATCGGACTGGTGGTTCTGGCGAAGGCTAAATTTTTGTGCCTGAAAATCGCCAGCTTTATCCGCTTTACCCGGTAAGATGAGGGCTCCCGGTATCGTGCCGGGTTATCGCTGTGGTACCGGATCCCCGGCTATATGTGCGTCGAGTTTTGCGATAGCCCGTGTGATGAAATGCACTGCATCGATGAAAAAAACGCGGTCGGTTTTGCTGAAATCATCACTCGGTTTGTGGTAATCTTCGTGATCTTCAACACCAAAATAGATGAAGGGAATGCCATGCTGATGAAAGACGCCGTGGTCCGAGGCCAGGGTCCAGTCATGCTGGGCGCCATGTTCTGGCGTATCGTGGCCGAAAAGGAGGCGCAGGGAGTCCGGCCGTGCGACACTGGTCAGAAGCGGTTTCAGCCAGGGGTAGTGCGCCGTGCCAGCGGCGTACAGTTCCTTTTTGCTGCTGCGGCTGATCATATCCAGGTTGATGTTCAGCCGGATCTGCTCCAGCGGTACCGGGGGGTGCTTCAGCAGGGCGGTTGCTCCGAGCAGGCCTTTTTCCTCTGCATCCAGAGCGGCGAAAATGAGGGTAGTGGCTGGTGCATGCCGGTGAAACCAGTGCGCCGCTGCCAGCAGTCCGGCAACACCGGAAGCGTTGTCGTCCGCGCCGTTGTAGATCTGTCCGTCACGTACGCCGACGTGATCATAGTGTGCTGTGATGACGATGGCGCGGTCAGGATATTTCGTGCCGCGAATCAGGCCGATGAGATTGGCACCGTGAACGGTAGCCTCGTCTGTATCCACGGTAAATGCGTGGCGATAGCCGGAATCTACAGGGGCCAGTCCGGCAGCGCGGAATTCCTGTTCGATATATTCCATCGCCATGCGGTTGCCCGGGGTGCCGGTTTCCCGTCCCTGCAGAGAGTCAGCAGCGAGGACGCGGATGTGTTCGAGGCTGGCGCGGGCAAAATCTTCGCTTTGCTGCTGAGACTGGGCGCAGGATACAGCGAGTGCGAGTTGAGAAATAAGCAGAAAAGCGCGGAGCAGGGCAGTAGTGGTCATTGTCTGTACAACTCCTCTCCGGCTTTTTCAAACGGGTCGCCGGCAGTCCAGAACAGTGTCCCGGGGATGGAAGCGATCAGGCGTGCGCTTTCGGCATAGGCACGGGCGTAACGCAGCAGATAATCGAAGTCGAAGTCATCTGTCACTTCGTCCGAGGGTTTGTGATAGTATTTCATGATTTCCGCGTCAAAAGCTTTGATCCCGGGGCTGAACGTAACGGCCGGGATACCCATGCGGGCAAAGTTGACGTTGTCCGAACGGTTGAACAGGCTTTTGTCCGGAGTCGGATCGTCACCGACGGCAAGGCCGGCACTGCGGCAGCCGTTGATGATGGCGGAATCAGCAGTTGTTCTTCCCAGGCCGATGAGTGAAATTTCGCTGGTGTCAGTGTATCCTGCGCCGTCGTTGTTGAGGACATAGCGCAGATTGTGCAAGGCGACAGGTGGCTGCCCGACGAAGTAGCGGCTGCCGAGCAGGCCTTTTTCTTCTGCTGTAAAAGCGATGAAGAGAACCGGCCGCGGCGGCGGATCGGCTGCGAGGGCTTTTGCTGCCGCGAGCAGTGCGACGGTACCGATGCCATTATCACGTGCGCCGTTAAAAATGGTGTCTGCGCTCGCATCGCCGTGGCTGCTCTTGACGCCGACGTGGTCGTAATGGGCAGAGAGAACGATAAATTCATCTGCTCGCCGGGCATCGCTGCCGGGGAGGTAGCCGATGACGTTGTTCGAGCTGACAGCGCGCAGATTTTGCCCGCTGGTAGAGATGGCCATTTTCGCCTCATCGAGGCTTTCGAGTCGTTTTTTCAGTTTGCCTTCGCTGTTGTCGAGCAGCAGATGGATCATGTCGCTGGATTGCCCGCTGTCATCCTGCCGCAGGCGCAGCCGTTCGCCGGCCATCCAGCGATAGAGGTTTCGCCACGGGAAGCGGCCTTCGTAGAGTTCAACCAGTGCCGCGGCGCCGTGCGCGCGGGCGAAACTGCGCTTCATCCTGCCTGCCATCATACCGGAATAGGCGTTCTGTTTTGCCGGTGTGCCATAGGCCACCACGACGATTTTACCGCGGACATCGAGACCGGCATAGTCATCAATCCCGGCTGTGGTATCGACCCAGCCGTGCCCGGCGAAGACAAATTCAGACACGATCTCCCCGGCTGTTCCGTTGCGCAGGATGACCTCGCGTGAAAAGAGCAGCGTATCATCCGCCACGACGACCCTGCCCTCTTTGTCCGGCGTGACCCGTTCAAGGGGGACAGGCTGAAACCATGTATCCAGGCCGGGTGCTTTCTGCAGGCCGTAACGTTCGAAGTGGCGGGCGATGTAGGCAGCGGCTGAGTCGTTTCCGGCTGTTCCTGTGTCCCGGCCCATGAGTTCATCTGAAGCGAGATAGCGGAGATGGGCTTCGAGCTCGGAGGAGCTGAAAGGCACATCATCGCGCCCTGCAGCCAGCAGCAGTACAGCCAGCAGGAGTGCGATGAAAAATCTGATGCGATACGTGGTATTCATCGTGAACCTTTAGTGGGGATTCATAAGTTTTGTGTGAATGGCGCGATGAGGCGTGTACCCGGGTGGCCATGCTGTTAGAAGATGAGCTTCATCACTCTTCCGCACATCGTGTGGGTCGATTATCAGCACTGTAACCGCCCGGCTTCACACCACCGCAGCGGTAGTGAAAGACAGGATGATTCGTGAAAACAGCGGATTGCACCGTGCAGAAGGCGTTATTCTCCTGCACGGTGGCACCAGATTTACTTTTTAAGCGTTTTTAGCAAGATATTCCTTGGTGATCCGGCCGACCTCCCGGGCCAGGAAGAGCAGGGCGATCAGGTTCGGGAAGGCCATCATGGCGTTGCCGATGTCGCCGATTTTTACCACCGTGCTGATCCCCTCTGCAGTGGGGAGAGAACCGAGAAACATCAGAGCGATAAAGGTGATCCGGTATGCTGTTTTGATGCGCACGCCGGCAAGGTACTCAACGCATTTTTCGCCGTAGTAACACCAGCCCAGCAGCGTGGAAATTCCGAACAGAAAGGAGCCAACCACGACGATGGCACTGCCGAATGGAATCACCGTGTTAAAAGCATACATGGTCATGTCGATGCTCTGCAGGGCCTGATCCTGCGGAAGATAGAGCGGGCCTTGCTGGTAGGCGCCGGTAACGGTAATGACGATCGCGGTCAGGGAGCACACAACGATGGTGTCGATAAACGTTCCCATCATGGCGATCTGTCCCTGGGTCACAGGGTTTTTCGTTTTGGCAGCACCATGGGCGATCGGGGCGCTTCCGAGTCCGGATTCATTGCTGAGAATACCGCGGGCCACGCCAAAACGGATAGCCTGCTGGATGCCGATGCCCACAGCGCCACCCAGCACGGCCTGCGGCGCAAAAGCAGATTCGAAGATGAGCAGAATAGCGGCCGGCACATCGGCGATGTGCCACAGGATGACGAAGATGGCAAAGGTGAAATAGAGGATGATCATGGTTGGTACCAGGCGTTCGGCCACCTGGGCGATGCGCTTGACGCCACCGATGATCACCATGCCGACCAGGATGGCAATGACTGCGCCGACAACACCCTGGGTCAGGCCGATATGCTCGGAGCCGATCAGGCTGGCGTTTTTCAACTGGCTGGCGACAGAGACGGCCATGGAGTTGGTCTGGAACATGTTGCCGGTGCCGATGAGTGCGGCGATGGCGCCGGAGATAGCGAAAAAGATTCCGAGAAAACGCCCGAAAGAACCGCCGATGCCGTACTCGCAGTAGTACATCGGCCCGCCGGACATGCTGCCGTCTTCGGCGACGCGGCGGTATTTGACACCGAGAACAGCCTCAGCGTATTTCGTCGCCATGCCGAAGATGGCTGTAATCCACATCCAGAAAGCAGCTCCCGGCCCGCCCAGAGCGATGGCGCTGGCTACGCCGGCGATATTGCCGTTGCCCACGGTGGCAGAGAGAGCGGTCATGAGCGCCTGGAAGGGCGTGATGTCTCCTTTTTCCTTGTTGTCATCATGTTTGAACGCTCCCTTGAAGACCAGGCTGAGGGCTTCTCTGAACCGGCGTATTTGAATAAAACCGGTGAAATAAGTCAGGGCGATTCCGGTTCCGAGCAAAATGATAACCATCAACGGGGTGCCGCCTAAGGCTTGCGGGCCCCAGCCCCAGATATAGTCATCAGCGATGATCGGGATCCATTCTTTGAGTACTTCCCACATAAAAGTCCCTCCGTGTTCAGGCTGATCACCAGCCATGGCAGTGTGTGCGTAAGACCCGGGAGCGGGCCGGGCAGGTTCGGAATTCCGGCAAGTATAGAGAAATATGCCAGCTTTGTCAAGCAACTTCCACCGAGAACAGCGGTGGTACAGTCTATGACGCCGGCTGGCTGTGAATGTTGAAAAGCTTCGCGGTCACGCTTCGTTTTTCATTGCTAAATCACGGTGGAATGGCTATATTGAAAGTTCTTTTGCAGCAGTATGCTGTCCGGTCGTTTTGGCCGTTAAATCGCGAATCATCTCAGCACGGCACGAATAAATTCGAACGAAGCTTATGAACCCAAGCAGCATAAGAAATTTTTGCATCATCGCTCATATCGATCACGGCAAGTCCACACTGGCAGACCGGCTGCTGGAGGCCACGGGCACTGTTACGCGCAAAGATATGATGGAGCAGGTTCTCGATGACATGGATCTGGAGCGAGAGCGGGGAATAACCATCAAGGCTCATGCCATCACCATGCAGTACCGCGGCGAAAATGGCCAGGACTATATTCTCAATCTGATCGACACGCCCGGCCACGTGGATTTTGCCTATGAAGTTTCGCGCAGCCTGGCAGCGTGTGAGGGAGCACTGCTGGTCGTCGATGCTTCTCAGGGCGTGGAGGCTCAGACCATCAGCAACCTTTTTCAGGCATTGGAGCACGATCTGACCATCATTCCGGTACTGAATAAAATAGACCTTCCCGGTGCTGATGTTGCGGCTGCAAAAGCGCAGGTCATGGAGCTGCTTGGATGCGATGAATCGGATATTCTGCTTGCCAGTGCCAAAGCTGGTACAGGAATCAGCGAGATTCTCGAGACCATCGTCGAGCGAATTCCTGCTCCGGAAGGTGACCCCGGCGCACCTCTGCGCGCTCTGATCTTCGACTCTATCTATGACCCCTACCGCGGCGCGATCGCCTATATCCGCGTCGTTGATGGCGAGTTGCGTAATCGCAGCAAAATCAGGTTTTTCACCACCGGCCGCGAATTTGAAGTTGGAGAGGTCGGCACATTAAAGCTGGACAAGCAGCCTAAAGACAGGCTGACGGTCGGCGAGGTGGGCTACTGCATCGCTGGCGTGAAAGACGTCCATGATACCCGCGTGGGTGATACCATCACCACGGCAGACAAACCCGCTGCTGAAGCACTTCCCGGCTATCGTGAAGTGAAACCCATGGTTTTCGCCGGGCTGTTCCCGACCAATAATGAGGATTATGAAGAACTGCGTACAGCACTGGAAAAACTGCGTCTCAACGATGCCTCGCTGGTATATGAACCGGAAACATCCGAGGCCCTGGGCTTTGGTTTTCGCGTCGGCTTTCTGGGGCTGCTGCACATGGAGATCATCCAGGAGCGGCTGGAGCGTGAATATAACCTCGACCTGCTCACCACCATGCCCAATGTTGAGTACCGTGTTCTCAGAAAAGATGGCAGCGTGATCACGGTGGACAAACCCTCGGACCTGCCGGGCCGGGGCGAGTATGAGTACATCGAAGAGCCGTACATCACCGCGCAGATCATCGTACCAAACGAGTACATCGGCAACATCATGGGCCTGGCGCAGGACCGGCGCGGCATCTACAAAAACACGACCTATCTGGACCCGACGCGCGCGGATATTACCTATGAGTTCCCCCTGGCTGAGATCATTTTTGATTTCTATGATAAACTGAAGAGTATTTCCCGTGGCTATGCTTCATTTGATTATGAAATTATCGGCTTCCGCAAAGGCGACCTCGTCAAGCTGGATATCCTGATCAACGGTGAAAAGGTCGATGCCTTGTCCCATATCGTGCACAGAGATAAGGCGTACGACTGGGGGCGGAAGATTTGCGAAAAGCTCAAGGAAGTCATCCCCAGGCAGATGTTTGAAGTCGCTGTTCAGGCCGCGATCGGCACCAAGGTGATCGCCCGCGAAACCGTACGAGCAATGCGTAAAAACGTGACGGCAAAATGCTATGGCGGGGATATCAGCCGGAAGAGAAAGTTGCTGGAAAAGCAGAAAGAGGGCAAGAAACGCATGAAACAGGTTGGCCGGGTGGAAATTCCTCAGGAAGCTTTTCTCGCCCTGCTGAAAGTGGATTGACGATCGGATATGGCACAATCCGGACAGGAGAAGGAAGAAAAAACAGGAGGTCTGCAGTGGAGAGAACACCTCATCGTCATCCTCCTGGCAGTGCTCACCGCGATGATCCTGCGTACCTTCATCATCCAGGCATACCGCATCCCGACGGGTTCCATGAAAGACACGCTGCTCACGGGTGATTTTTTGCTGGTGAATAAATTTATCTACGGAGCCCGGACGCCTGATCACATTCCGTTTACGAACATCCCTGTACCGTGGCTGCGTCTGCCGGCGGTGCATGCTCCCCGCAATGGAGAGATCGTCGTGTTTAAATATCCGCCGGCACCGGAGCTGCACTATATCAAGCGCTGTATAGCCCGCGGCGGCCAGACGGTGGAAATCCGCGATGGCATCGTGCTCATCGATGGCGAGCCCGAGGGCGAACGGCAGTTGTTGCGCAAAAAATACGATCCGGTGGAAAATGCTCTCTTTGCCTATTATCTGATTTTAAAAAAAGATGGCAGCTCGTACGTCGTTCGCTATAATACAGCTCTCGATTCCACCCGGATGGATTATGGCCCGGTTCGCGTGCCGTTCGGTAGCTATTTTATGCTCGGAGATAATCGCGATAACAGCCTCGACAGCCGCAACTGGGGCTTTGTTCCCGATGAAAATATTACCGGGAAGGCTGTGCTGGTTTATTGGTCGTGGGACCCGCGGGTTTCCTGGGTCGATTTACCCGACAAAGTGCGCTGGCGCCGGATAGGGAGGCTGCTGCATTAACCGACGCGGAACCCGATCGCAATCGATACGTTCAAGTCACCTCATGGGGCACCGGGCTGTCGCGTGAAAAAAATATCGAAATCTGGAGTCTGACATGTCTGCTAAAAAAAATCAGGATAAGAAAACCGAAACCCGCGATGATGCCAAACACCGCCGTAAGGGGCCGGTACGCGAGTTTATCGAATCGATTCTGGTCGCTCTCATCGCGGTGATGATTCTGCGCTCAACCGTGGTGCAGGCCTATCACGTCCCCACGGGGTCGATGAAGAATACCGTGCTGGTGGGAGATTTTTTGCTGGTCAATAAGTTTATCTACGGTGCGCGCACACCAGACGCCATCCCTTTCACCAGCATTACCCTGCCGCACCTGCGTTTCCCGGCGTTTAAAGACCCGGAAAATGGTGAGATCGTCGTGTTCAAATTTCCACCAGACCCGAAAACCGACTATGTAAAACGCTGCATCGGGACACCGGGGCAGACTGTGGAAGTGCGTTTTGGCGATGTGTATGTCGATGACAAGCCGGAAGGCAAGGCGGAAAAAATCGACAGCATGTATGATCCGGAAGACGGGCATTATACCGAACTTTACCGCATCACGCGAGACGACGGCATGCAGTACACCATTCGCCGGTTTGCTGACAAGGACAAGGCTCTGGAGAACTACCCCAAAATTTACCTGCCGCGCAAAGGCGACAAAGTCTTTCTTACCGTTGACCGCCACGTACCCTACCGCCGCGAAGGTGATGATATCTACATCAGCGTACATCGCAAGTTCCCCTATGAGCGCGCCATTTCCCGCTACGAAGGCCATGATCTGAAAGTCAACGGCGAGACGATCCGGATCGATGGGCGTGAGACGCAGAGCTACACCTTTGAGTCGGACTATTATTTCATGATGGGAGATAACCGCGACAACAGCCTGGACAGCCGGCACTGGGGCTTTGTGCCCCGCGCAAATATCGTCGGCGAGGCTCTGGTGATCTATTGGTCATGGAATAAATACCGCTACGAACCCCTGTACAGAATCTATAACCGTGTGCGTTGGGAGCGTCTGGGTACGCTGCTGAACTGAACATCCCATGTTTTCCCTGGGTGGGCGGTCAACTCATCGAAGTGGAGCTGACCCAGAGGTCGATATCGGGCATACCGGCCAAAGGGAAGCGCTATGCCGGAATGCCCCCGGAATGATTGCTCTCTATTATTAGTATGCAGCCTGACTGGTTGAAAAAGTGCAGTCTTGCTGAGTGAAGTGGATAGCCAGAGAGAGTTTGGGCTATCTGCTTTTTTATTATAGAGCAGCAGAAAGAGACTTCTTCGAAGGTAAACCAGAAAATCCAGTAGTTTGAATAATTTAAGGAGCAAGGGAAGTTATGAAAAAACAAAAAATCACGTTGCTTTCCGTTGTCGTGTTCATTGTGTTCATGTCCTGCAGCAAGGGGAAGGACGACCATGCTGCTGTCAAGGGAAAAGGGGATGACTGCAGTGATGTGCATTGGTCACATCATCCGGGTGAAGATGGGCCGGAGAACTGGGCCAGTTTATGTTCCGGTTTCTCTGACTGTGGTGGCACGGCGCAGTCTCCGATAGATATCAAAGTCGCTGAGGTGAAAGCAGATCAACAGCTCGCGGCGCCGGAGTTCAGTTATGGCAGTTCACAGGTGGCCATAGTCAATAACGGACATACCGTACAGTTCAATGTTTCAGGAGACCACAGCGTGGTTCTGGATGGTAAAACTTACCGGTTGCTGCAATTCCATTACCATGCTGCCAGTGAGCACACAATCGATGGCAAGCAATACCCCCTGGAAGTTCATTTCGTGCATAAACACTCGGATGATGATTTTGCCGTACTGGGTGTCTTTTTCGAAGAAGGGGATGAATACCCTCTCTTCACGAACTATCTGGACTCATTTCCAAAGTCTGAAGGAGAGCATAAATCCAGCGACTTGATCGAGCTGGCAGACTTGTTCCCTGCAAACAAAAGTTATTACAATTACAAAGGTTCTTTGACGACCCCGCCCTGTTCTGAAGTCGTGAATTGGTATGTGCTGCATACACCAGTGACTGCATCTGCTCAACAGCTCAAACGTTTCGCTGAAATACTGGACAATAATTTCCGCCCCGTTTTACCGCTGAATGGCCGGACGGTGCGTTCGTTCACAGAATAATTTGGCTTGAGGTTGAGGCGATGCATTCCAGGGTGATGCCGTGAATCGATGTTCGGGGATTGCCCGGGATGCACCGCCTCCCTCGTTATGGAGTTGTTGTGATTAGTGGTGATAAACAACTGGGGGCAACACACCGGGACGACCTGCCTGCAGTTTCCGCTGTTTCTGATGGGACAGCGGCGTTATACATCCATATCCCTTTCTGCGAAAAGCGCTGCAGTTACTGCGATTTTTACACCGTCGCGGACCGGCATGAGGCTATCCCGGCTTATGTTGCCAGCCTGGTACGCGAGATGGAACTCTATGCCGGACAGCCATTCTGGCGGCAGCAGCAGTTCAGCACGCTTTTTTTCGGCGGCGGCACGCCCTCTCTGCTGACCCCGGACCAGTTGCATACTCTTATCGAGTCCGCGCGTGAAAATTTTACGTTCTGCGACCAGGCGGAAATCAGCATGGAAGCCAATCCCGGCACCACGAGCGCGCAGCATCTCGTTGATTTTGCCCAGGCTGGCATCAATCGCCTCAGCCTGGGCGTGCAGTCTTTTGATGCAGAAGAGCTGAAAAAACTCGACCGCATTCACACGGTGCAGGATGTGTACCGTACGGTTGAGCAGGCGAGACGAGCGGGGATCGGCAATCTTTCCGTGGATTTGATGTTTGCACTGCCCGGCCAGCGGCCTTCTGTGTGGCGGCGTAATCTCGAGCAGGCGGTGGCGCTCGAAACCGAGCATATCTCAGCCTATAACCTGACCGTCGAGCCGGGGACGCCGTTGTTTTTTCAGATACAAAAAGGACAGACGCGGCCGCTGAGCGAGTGGAAAGAGCGCACCATGTTCAATTTTACCATCGATTATCTCGCTGAACAGGGTTACGCGCAGTACGAAATATCCAACTACGCCCGGCCCGGGTTTCACAGCCGGCACAATATGAAATACTGGGATGGCAGTGCCTACCTTGGCCTGGGCGCTTCGGCGCACTCGTTTGATGGCCAAAGGCGGTGGCGCAACGTCGAAAACTATGTGCACTACATTCGCGATCTCGAACAGGGCCAGCTCGCCCGTACCGGCGAGGAAGAGGTCGATATGGCAAAGCGCAAGCTCGAGATGATTTTTCTCTCACTGCGCGTTCGAACCGGCCTGTCTCTCGCCCGCTGGACAGAGCTTTTCGGCACAGAATTCAGACAGGAGTATCGGGATATTCTGCGCCTGCTCATGGACGGGCCGAAGCCGCTCCTGTGCGAGCAGGACGGCTGCATCCGCCTGACACGCGAAGGCCTGTTCATCTGCGATTCCGTCTGCGAGCAGTTTGTCGCAGATCAGTCTATTTCAGCTTCTGCATGAGCTCGATCTGCATGCCGTCAGGCGCCTCGATAAAAGCGACTTTCAGCTCCGGCGTCGCCATGATGCCCTCGCGCAGAAAATTGGCCCCGCGTGATTTGAACCACGCAACAGCAGCGTCATGGTCATCCACCCAGTAGGCGAGGTGATAGGCCCCCAGGCGGGTTGCTGCTGACTCCACGGTGCCGGGATGATCAGGCTCTGCCTGGAAAAAGACCAGATTTTTGCCCCCCATTTGCAGGCGTACAGCCTTCCTGCCCGCAAGCTCTGCCTCCCCCAAAAACTCCGCCCCCATGACCTCACGGTAAAATGCCACGGTTTTTTCCATATCTGCGCAACGAAAATGGACATGATCGAATTCGATATGCATGGTTTCCCTTCGGATAGTGAGTGGTGGATCCGGGTATCCATTTAACTCAGCATACCGGGTACAGCTCAGATACCGGCATGTGTCATTCCGGCCAGGCGAAGCGTAGTGCCGGAATCTCATCTTTTCTGGCCCGTGCCTGAGTCAGGGAGATTCCGGTCTTCCCCTGCGGGGAAACCGGAATGACGGTTCTGGGGCAGGCACGTGCTGTTGTCACGCAGTCTTGTTTAAAAAAATGCAACCGTGCTGAGTTGAATGGATAACCAGTAGTGGTGGATGATATATTTTTTCTGATATCAGAGCGCATGCGATTTCATTCAGCCGGCTTTCCGTTTCTTGCTTTGCCCGACCTCTTCACAAACGAACGCCCTGTGTTTCCTGCATGAAAAGTTACCAATACGAAAACCACACGCTCAAGTCAACAGCTTTTTGCTTGACTTGCCGTGCTGCCGGGTGTATTTTGCTCAATTTGATTTTCTTCTCACCTGTGTGAAGCGCGGGTGCAGGTCTTATTTTTTACCGGAGTGATGATAATGAAAAATAGAGTTCGATTTTTGTTGACGGTTTTGTGTGCCCTCCAGCTCGTGGTTCCTTCGCTGCAGGCTACCGGCGGTCGTATTCCGGCCTATGCCCGTAACGGCATGGTGGTTTCCGCTTCAGAGATTGCATCTGAGACCGGGCGGGATATCTTGCAGCGCGGCGGTAATGCCGTGGACGCGGCTGTGGCGACGGCTTTTGCGCTGGCAGTGACCTGGCCTTCTGCCGGTAATCTCGGCGGTGGTGGTTTTCTCGTCTATCACGGCGCCGACGGCCGGGTGACCGCTTTTGATTTTCGCGAAAAAGCGCCGCTGGCTGCCACGCGCACCATGTATCTCGATGAAAACGGCCGGATTCGCAACAACAGCAATCATGATGGCCTGCTCGCTGTTGGCGTGCCCGGGACAGTGGCGGGTCTTTTTGCCGCCCATAAAAAACTGGGCAGTCTGCCCTGGGCAGAGCTGGTCGCTCCGGCAGAAAAACTGGCGCGCAAGGGCATACCCATGTCCTGGGCGGTGTACCAGCACACCAAAAGCGAATGGATGAAAGCGTATTTTGAAAAATATCCCTCGACCGCGAAGGTGTTTCTGAAAAAAGACGGTTCGGCGTATGAGCCGGGAGAGTTGTGGCGCCAGCCGGATCTGGCCGAAACTCTGGCGCGCATCCGCAAGCACGGCCGCGATGGTTTTTACAAAGGGAAGACAGCGCATCTGCTGGCAAAGTTCATGCGTGAAAACGGCGGCATCATCACAGAGAAGGATCTTGCAGAATATGAAGCGGTCGAGCGTAAGCCGGTGCACGGAACCTATCGCGGTTATGATATCTACGCCATGTGCCCGCCCAGCTCCGGCGGTGTGGCGCTGATCGAAATGCTGAATATCCTCGAAGGGTACAATCTCACCGCGATCGGCCACAACAGCGCGCTGTATCTGCATCTGCTCACCGAGGCGATGCGCCGCGCTTTTGCAGACCGGGCACAATTTCTCGGCGATCCGGATTTTAATCCCGATATGCCCGTGGAAAAACTTCTCTCAAAAGAACATGCCGAAAAGCTGCGCAGCAGTATCGATCTTTTCCGTGCCTCGCCGAGCGATTCCGCACGCTTCAACCAGCGCTACGAAAGCACGGAGACAACACACTTCTCCGTGGTTGATAAACAGGGCAACGCCGTTTCCATGACCTATACTCTGGAGCAGAGCTACGGGACGAAAATCGTCGCTGAGGGACTGGGCTTTTTACTCAACAATGAAATGGGGGATTTCAATGCCATCCCCGGACTGACCAACAGCCGCGGCCGCATCGGTACGGAGCCGAACACCATCGCGCCGGGCAAGCGCATGCTGTCCAGCATGACCCCCACGATCGTCGCCCGTGATGGCAAGCCCGTGCTGGCCATCGGCTCGCCCGGCGGCCGGACGATCATCAACACCGTGCTGCAGGTCATCCTCAATGTCATCGATCATGGGATGAATGTTGCGCAGGCGATCGAGGCCGGGCGTATACATCATCAGTGGTTACCGGATATCACCTCCTTCGAAAGATGGGCTATTTCACCGGACACCCAAAAATTGTATGAAAATATGGGCCACCGGGTGCGTTTTCGCTCCATCCAGGGGCGCGCCATGGGGATTTTCATCGATCATGAGTCTGGAATCATCAGCGGCGCTGCTGATTCCCGCAGCCCGGATGGTGGTGCAGCCGGATATTGATTTGGAGGCTGAAATGATGGAAAAGCAAATCGGCAACAGCAGAATCGTCCTTGTGCAGGGCGATATCACGGCACAAGATACCGATGCGATCGTTAATGCTGCGAACAGCCGTTTGATTCTCGGCGGGGGTGTCGCCGGTGCCATCAGGAGCAAGGGCGGGCCGGACATTCAGAAGGCCTGCGATGCGATTGGCGGAACACCGGTGGGCACGGCTGTGATCACAACGGCCGGGCGGCTGCCCGCGCGCTATGTCATCCATGCTGTCGGCCCGAGAATGGGTGAGGGTGATGAAGATGCCAAACTGGCTTCTGCAACCCGTTCTGCTTTGCAGGTTGCTGAGAAAAACGGACTGAAGTCGGTGACATTTCCGGCCATCAGCACCGGAATTTTTGGTTTCCCCCTCGATCGCTGTGCGGATATCATGCTGGCAACCACCAGGAACTGGCTGGCGGGCACGACCTCGATCGAGGAGGTGCGTTTCTGCTTATGGGAACAGGAAGCCTACGACCTTTTTGCCCGCACACTGGAAAAACTCTGACTTCGAAACCGGGAAATGGAGGAGCATCACATGGAGCTCGAGCTGTTTGTCAAATTCGTCTTTTTTCTGATTTTCATCTATTCCGTCACCAACGGCGTCACCATCCTGCGCGATGGACAGGTTGGAGACCCCCGCGATCCTGCGAAAATCATCATCGGCAAGCCTGCGAAAATCATCGCTGTGATCCTGCTGCTGGTCGGTGTGCTGGCTGTCACGCTGATGCTGGTCGATCTGCCGCTGTGATTCGTCCTTGCTGTCACGCTGCGGGTGGCGCGCAGATGCTAAAAATCCGGGCTCGTGCTTTGGTGATGTTTTATTTGTTTACTATTCAGAAATTATACTCTTTATCTGGCAGTTCACAATCCCATCTTTTTCTTTCGAACAGGAGGAGGA
Organism: Candidatus Zhuqueibacterota bacterium; assembly: GCA_015485525.1. GTDB lineage: Bacteria > Zhuqueibacterota > Zhuqueibacteria > Zhuqueibacterales > Geothermadaptataceae > Geothermadaptatus. Next base: position 29,628 of record WFTM01000484.1, read on the forward strand.
GCACAATGTCAGATAAAAACGGACTCGGAACGGTGATGAAAAACTTTCTCATCATTGCTGCAGCGGTCATCGTCATCCGCCTGGTTCTGGAATTCATCGGAGCACCGGGCTGGCTTAACACTGTCTTCGGTGTAGCCTGGCTCTATTTCATCGTCCCGGTGTTTTTTGCCCGTGAAATCGTCACCAGCGGTGATGCAACCCCGATGAAAACCCTGGCGGTTTCACTGTTTTTCTACGCACTCTACACCCGGCTGATGGTTGCCGTGACATATATGATGGCCTATGCCTTTAGCTGGCAGACCCCGCGTTTTTTGCTTGAAAACGGCGGTAATGTTGGCGAGGGTGTGACACCGCTGGACGGCTATCTCATCATTCCGGCACGCAATATCCTGGTCTGGGTTGTCGCGGCGGTTCTGATCGGCATGTTGATCGGCTGGGTGACAACGTTGATCACGGGTAAAAAACAAACAGCGTAAACCAGCCTGTTCACCTCATACAAGGAGAGCCATTCCGTGCAACTCCGGTTGAGATGAACTTCCCAGGTCTTTGTGAGAGAATATCGGTTGAAACAAAAAAAGGCGGCCCGCAGGCTGCCTTTTTTGTTTGGGAAAACGTTTTATTCACGATCATCCATCGTAACGTCCGAGGATGATCGAACTGTTGTGCCCGCCGAAGCCAAAGGAATTGGACATGGCGTATTCGACCGGGTATTCGGTCGATTCGTTGGGAACGCAATCGACATCGCATTCCGGGTCCTGGTTTTCGACATTGATGGTCGGGTGTACCGTGCCGGTTCGCAATGTCTGGATCGTTGCGACCATTTCCAGCCCTCCGGAGGCTCCGAGGGCGTGGCCGAGCATCGATTTGGTCGAGCTGATTTTGATGTTCTTCGTGTGGCTGTTGAACAGTTTGTTGACTGCCTTGGCTTCAGCCACATCGCCGAGCGGGGTGCTGGTGGCGTGGGCATTGATATAGTGAATGGCTTCCTTGTGCAGTCCTGCATCTTCGAGGGCATTTTTCATCGCCAGCACGATGCCGAGGCTGTCTGCCCGCGATTGTGTCATGTGATGGGCATCGCTGCTCATACCACCGCCCAAGTAGCGGGCCAGAATTTTTGCCCCCCGGGCTTTGGCATGTTCTTCTTCTTCGAGAATGAAGACACCCGCTCCCTCACCCATGACGAAACCATCTCTGTCTTTATCAAATGGACGGGAGGCTTTTTCTGGTTCATCGTTCCGGGTTGAGAGCGCGCGCAGGGCCTGGAACGCAGCCAGGCCGATCGCCTCGATCGTCGCTTCGCTGCCGCCGGCAAGCATGACATCTGCCTTGCCGATCCGGATAGTGTCAGCAGCAGAGATGATGGCGTGGTTGGCAGTTGTACAGGCCGCGGAAATAGAATAATTTGCCCCCATCCAGCCGATGCGACGGGCAACCTCTGCCGACGCCATGTTGGTGATGATCAGAGGAATGAAAAACGGCGACAGGCGTTTGGGCCCTTTTTCATAAAATTTGATCACGTTGTCGTAGAGAACTTCCCAGCCGCCCAGGCCGCTGCCGATGATGACACCACAGCGTTCCTTGTTCAGACCATTGTTCTCCACCCCGGCTGCTTCCATTGCTCTGGCCACGGCAGCAACTGCGAACTGGATGAAGCGGCTGGCGTGTTTGAGCTGTTTGGGCTCAAAGTAGGGAGATGGATCAAAATCAGAGACCGCGGCACCAAACCGTGTGTTGAATTTTGTGGTGTCGAAGCGGGTGATGGTCTTGACACCGGATGTGCCAGAAACGAGATTTTGCCAGTAGGAGTCGATATCGTGCCCGAGCGCGGAAACGATGCCCATGCCTGTGATAACTACATTCCTTTTGCCCATTTTCATCCCTTGTCTTGTTGTAGAGCCTGCGGTGAGTCGGATGCTGCCCGCACGAATTCCCCGTCAGAGATTGCCCGCCCGGAATATCTGTGTTCCAAGATACATCGGCCGTTTCAGCTAAAGTGAGAGGTCGGGCATGTGGTTAAGAAAAACCCCAAAATCCGAAAATATATTACGTAAACCAGCCATTGCCAGATGACTGTCAGGATGCATAAATCCGGAGAAAAGTTAACGCATCCCCCGAATCGTGACGTAAAAAACGCAGATTTCTGATCACGACGCTCTTATAATGCATACTCATTTACATACAGCCACCGGTAAATGCGGAGACAGCGTCAGACATTATGCGGGAGCAAGATGTGCCGGGGCGGCAGCGGCTCACGCCAGAAGGGCATTTTTCAGCCGCTACGCCACCCTATCCTAAAACAAGGGCCTCTGCCCGGTGAAATCAGACAGAGGCCGCAAAGGGTTGATAGACATGCAGTCTGAAAATTATCGATATCCGTTATCCCGGGCAAAGCGAAGCGCTGTGCCGGAATTTTTTCGGGATGACTGCTCTCAGTTTTTGCTGCTCAGGCAGACTGGTGAAAAAGTGCAGCCGCGGATTGTTACGGCACCTGCTGCCGCTTTGGTGCCGACCGTTTCGGCCGCGCATAGCGTGCCCTGGCTGCTTCTTCAAAACGTTTGAGAATATGTGCTACCTCGTCACTCGATTTGCGCACGCTGGTATCGAGTACGATAACCGATGCTTTGGCCTCAACACGATCGGCTTTTTTCTCCAGAGTGACAAAAGCCATTTCCCGACCACGGTCGCCCGGGCCGACCATGAGCATGCCACTGGCTGCATCGGTCTCGGTACGCATGGGCCTGCCCTCGCCACTGGAAAGAAAGAACAGGTCGAAATCCTTGTACTGCTTTGCCAGTTTACGGGCTTCGGCACGCGGGCCGTGGAAAATCAGAATGCGGAAATCAACCTTTTCGTTATTAAATGCTGCGAGCGCTTTGTCGATTGTTTCCGCCACCGGCCCAATCCGGTAGTTGCGGAAGTAACCGTTATAGCGTTTGGAAATGGCCGACACCACGCCGATTTTAGCGCCGGCACGTTTGATGACCTGAAACGGGCTCGTGATCGGTGCGCCGTCTTTGGTGGAGGCATTGCCGGTGAGGTAAACCGCCTTTTTCGGGCGCGGGCTTTTGAGCCACTGAAAGGATGTGTCCGCAAGATCGCGCTTGCCGATCGCGATGAGATCGTATCCCAGTTCTTCCAGGGCTTCCCAGAGCATGGGTGTAAGCCAACCACGCCGCTTGCTGATAGACTCGCCCACATCACCGCCATCGACGAGCAGCAGGTCCGGGTAGAGTTTTTTCAGACTGTCGATTACTGTATATCGCCTGGCCAGACCGCCACGCCTGCTGCCGCTTCAGCCACAGGGCAGGAAATAGCCGTGCGATGAGCTGCTGTACATGATGTGCAGCCGGACATCCTTGCCCTGTTTTGCCTGTCCCTGCATACCCGCCGCTGGGAGCAGAAAAATCAGCGCAAGAAATACAGTCGCATACATGCGTTTCTTCATCTTCATCACTTTGTTTCCGTTCATCAGTAACTCCGTTTTTTACTGGTCCTGCGATAGCTCTCCGGAAAGCCAGCTTACCATTTTCTTCTTCCTGATTCCTGAAGTTGCCTCCCGGTTGATTACAATACGCGCAGAATCCTGTTTTTGCTGCTGCTCGTTTTTTTCGCAAAATTCAGGAGTGTTCAGGCTGCTTCGGTTTGCGAAAGCAAGCTACGAGCCAGATTGTCAACGCGCTGATCGCCAGAATATATCCCGTGAGTAAGGCAAAGAACAAGGGCGGCAAAGTGTCTTTACCCTGCAGTATGCTCCGTGCTTGCAGCCAGAAAATCGCAATAAATAAAAAGTTGGTCAGGCTTCCCATGGCAGCGAACATGTTTGCCAGCCTGGCACGCGACGCCGCCTCACGTTTTCCTGTAAACCAGTACTCCTTGTTCGGCACGTTGATCAGAGCGAGGGACCCCTTTTCAGCGAGATAGACTATTGCATAAAAAAGACCGGTGATGAGAACGAACAAGCCGGTGTTCAGCCACATCATGGTATCTTTGCTTGCCCAGCGATCAGCTGCTCCTGAGAAGCCATAATGTATCGGTACGGTTTCGGGCAGCTGAGGGAGATAGTAAGCCCCTTGCATGATACCCCAGGATGCGGTCAACAGGAGAATGATCTTATGCATGGCACCCTCCTTGAGCTAAAGGTGAACTTTGGCCATGATGGCAAATTTACGACCATTCTGGCAGGATGTGTGAAAATTGAATATACAGGAAAATGGAGAAAAAAAGCATAATTTTTTCCTGTTGGTGGATAATTTTATGCAGTCATCGCATGCGATCTGGTTTGCATGTGAACACAGAAATCACCGCCGCATCCGGGATGGCAGGCTGTCATTGAGATAATAAAAGGCCAGTGCTCATACGGCCGGAGCGTTGAGCGCGATTCCGGCAGGTGTTGGATTGAAAGCGTTCAATATCCACTGCTGCCGCGTATCGGTACCACAGATACGCGGGTTCCATGCCGGGATCGATTTACCCTCCGGTGGTGAAGAAAAATATAAGGCTCTTTCTTAAACCACGTGGGTTGATTTTCAGAATGGGCAAGCGGGGGAGCGCCCGGGATGTACCGCGACTTTCATGTTGCGCAGTACGATACTTTTCGCTCTTCAGTATGGTTGGGTAGGAATGGCTGGATCGCGACATAAATGTCGTGGTACGAGTCGTGCTCTCATGCACACCAAACCCAGCCCCCCAACCGCGCTCTTTTCTGCAGGGGGCCGGTTAGTGCTCCCCGCCGGCATAGCGTTTTTCACCGGCTGTCACACGGAAGGGCAGCTTGTTCTGGTCAGGAGGTAACGGGCAGGTTGCAAAAACCGTGAAGGCACAGGGTGGGTTGTACGCTTTGTTGAAATCGATGACCACGGTGCCGCTGCTGTCCGGCCAGGGGAATTCGATGAAGCGGCCACCGCCGTAAGTTTCTTTGCCGTTGGTTTTATCAGCGAAGATGACGAACAGTTCCTCGTCCTCCGGCTCGGAGGTCGGTTCCAACCGATATTCTTTCCCCTGCCACTCAAAAACCACCACACCGGGACAGTTCTGCTCTATCGTGGTTCCGAGAATCGTCGGTACCGTGATTTTTTTCGGAGGATCATACGGTTCGAAACGCGCTGTGATGCGCCACAGAGTATCGATGGGGAAGGTTTCGATGCCGGCAAAGTTGGTCAGTGCTTCATTGCTGAAATCGCGCAGGCGCACAGCAAACTTGTCACCGCGTTTGATGATGAACCAGGCCAGTGAGCCATAGGTCAGTACAGTTGGATTGCCCATGAGATCGTAACGCAGCAGCATAGTGTGCACCGGTTTGTCATTGTGCAACACAGTCACACCATCGGCGATCACAACGCTGACTCCCGAATCACTGAGGGTGAATGTGCCCGTGAACTCCGGCGCTTTGCCTTCCGGGAAGACAATGGCATTATCTTTTCCGCTCCCGAAACTGTTTTCACCGGGTTCGAGCCAGAATAAACCGGCAAGATTGAGCCAGCCCTTCTCGCTCAGTTGGTAGGCTTCCCTTTGCTGCTGCCATTTCTGAATCGAGGCGATATACTCGGGTTCGCCGCGGTCTGCGTTGCTGCATGCAACCAGTGTGAGCAGGCAGAACAGAACCGCGCAGTGGACTTGTGTACGCATGGTAAATTATCCCTCCGGTGTGTTGCGTTGTGAAAACGCTGTCGTGCTGCGAGCAGGGGACTGGTATGATTTGCACTCACCACTTTCCGTACCTGCCCGACGGAATTACGAAAGAAAGTGGGGCCGGAAAAGCTGGCCTGATAGCGGGATTATTTTTGTGAATTTAACAGGAGGAGTCAAGGGAAAACAGCTCAACGCGGGTTATCGGGACGTGTTTTCAGAACGCGCGAGTGCACGGGTTCAGGCTAAAACGGCAACACCAGCATAGCCATCAGGGTGATTTTGAAGCCATCGATGTTGCTGCGCAACCCGGCATACGGTATGCCGGCTGCATAGCTGATATAGTCCGCGGGGAAGATGCTGAATTCGCCCAGTCGGGCATTTTTGGCCTGGTCAAGTAAAAACGAGTCGCTGCCACCAGTATATACCGGCAGCGTCAATCGCAGGATGAACAGCAACGGTTCGCGGATATACCCCGCGCTGAAGCCGACATCATAGGCGATGGCCGGCGTGCTCTTGTATGTTCCGGAGAGAGTTTTTTCCAGCTTGCCCGGAGTCCCGCCGCTGTAGCTACTCTCCATGGTGATACTTCGTCTGAGGGAGAGGACGAACAGTGCGTTGATAAAGTGATTCCCCATACCAAGGCCGTACTCACCTTCAAGTGTGATGCGGTTGAACGTCAGCAGCAGATTGCGCCTGTCGCCGTTGTTGAAATCAGCCCAGTCCTGGCTTTGCCAGCCCTGCGAGGCGATGGTAAGAGCCATGCTGTGCTCCGCGACGGTGCGCAGACCGACTTCCCAGCGCAGGCCGGCAGGGCCGTCAAAACCGCGGAATGTCTGGTACAGGTCTGCAGCATTGACCTGCCCGTAGCTCTCGCGAAAACGGTTCAGCTCCTGATTGTCGAGCATGAGCAACCCGAGCCCGCTGCCGACAGTAACGTATCGCTGGGCGCTGGCTGTCGGTGTCAGGGAAAATAGAAGCACCAGCGTAGCGAGTAAAAAAATCATCACTCCTCCCTTTCAGAGCACGAGTGGTGTCAAAAATTTTATCTCGTCACACCGCTCCTGCGGTGTGACGTCGCTCCTGCGGTGTGACGTACCTGTTGCCGCCCCGGTGGCGGTGCACAAGCGAAACGAGATGCCTCATCTCCAGACCATCGGCCCTAAGCGCTTCCCCTGCTTCGCTATGCCGGGCTGACAGATGTCGATGCCCTTCCAGCCCGAACCGGCATTCGTGAACACGTGCGGCTACGTGCTGCTCACCTCATCCTGCACAATGGGGGTGCTTTTTTCGATGAAATGAAATCCGGCCTTTTCCAGTTCGCGCAGGATCGGCCGGTAGATAGCGGCATGAGTCGGAATATGGCACCCCAGAAGCGGCAGCTCGTCTGTGAGCAGCAACTTGACCGCAAGGGCTGCCGGCAGACCGACACTTTTGGCCATGGCAGTAAAACCGTTTTTTTCGCCGGTATAGAGCAGCGTGGAGACGGTCTTTTCCAGTTCATCGTTTCTATCAGGATACCGGACGATGATTTCGTGAACGATGACGACCATGTCCTGCATGTCTTTGCCGAGGGGCAGCTTGCGCTGCAAGAGGGAGATCATGGCTTCAGCAGATGTTTCCCCTCTGACTCCGCAGGGCTGTTCATCAAAAAGCCCCAGCCAGGACAGATTTTCCATGATTTTACCGGTCTGGCTGATGTTGAGATAGTTGGCCACGCGCGATTCCAGAGTTGCTCCTGAAACATGCCGCGGGATGAACATCTCGGTAATTTCCCGAAAACTGCGTTGCGGCAGGTTGGGAATGCGCAGGGTTTCATTTGGCAGCCCAAGACGGACGATCTGTAGCCAGGTTTCGCTCCAGCCGGGGTAGCGCAGCGTGCCGCGCACCATGGTTGACACTTCATCGAGCCCGAAGGTTTTCATGTACGATAGCGAGTCACGGTTAGGGTAGGCTTCCATCCGTCCCAGGCCCTCGACGTACACCGGCCAGGAGTGCTGAAAAACGCGATGCCATGGCAGAATTTTGATCTTGCCGTCGATGAGATATTGTGCACCGTGTTCGCCGGCCATGACCACGTTGCGCGGGTTCCAGGTGATGACATATTTCAACGGATTCTGGTCAGATTCCGGCGCAGGTATGCCGCTGCCATAGGAAATAAAACTGGTGATCACGCCATTCTGCCCGCGGATTTTATCGATGAGAGACATGCTGGACATGTGATCGATTCCCGGATCGAGCCCGATCTCGTTCAGAATGAGAATCCCTTTGCGTTGCGCGTCCGGACATAAATCGCGAATGGTCTGATCGCGGTAGGAAACAGATACCATGTGTGTGCTGTGGTTCAGGCAGTCCCATGCGATCAGGTGTTGAAATTTTGGCGCCATCATGTTGACGACGATATCTGCCTTGGCGATCTGCGTACGGCGCATGTCACTATCCGTGATATCCAGTTGGATACCCAGGCCGCGGTCGTGTCCCTGAACGTGACGGGACGCAGCCTTGATATCACGATCGGCGACCGTGATAAACCAGTCGTTTGCCCTGGCCTGGCCGAGCAGCCAGTGGATTAAGTACGGTGCGCTTTGTCCCGCACCTAAAACGAGAATGTGTTTCATCGGTTTTCCCTCAAATAGAGAGTCAGCGTGGATGTCGGAAAGTCACTGAATATATGCGCTAAATTCCTGAGGAAATCAAGCGGGAAATGTTTTTCTGCCTGCCGGGAAGGAATTCGCTGCAACGGCCTGAAGCCCATGGATGAGTGGTGCGCGTGAGGATAAAAAAGGCCGGTGCTGTCCCAGCCACCGGCCCGAGGGAGGAGGTAGGAAAAATTATCGCAAAACAGTCATCTTACCGGTCGCGGAGTACAGGATGCGATCCCGGGAGCGGACGAGGAAACGCACGATATAGGTGCCGCTGGCCAGGTCTGCAGCATCCCAGGTGATGCGGTGTCTGCCTGCGGACATGGACTGATCGAGCAGCGTGGCGACCAGACGGCCTTCGATGCTGTAGATCGCCAACTGCACGTGGGCTGAGGTCTTCAGGTCAAACGGAATGGTTGTCTGCGGATTGAACGGATTCGGATAACTGGCGCGCAGCGAAAACGCATCCGGGATCAGGCCATCCGCCGCATCGACGCCTGTCGTCCCGGTGATGGTGAAGGAGACCTCTGTACTGGCTGAGGCACCGGCACTATCCACAACCACGAAGGTGATGCTCTCGGTACCGGTCCATGCGGTGTCCGCAGGAGTCACGCTGGCGACCAGGCCGGTGATCGAAACCAGCAGATTGCTGTTGCCACGAGCGCGCAGGCTGAGGGCACTGAGCGGATCATCGATATCTGAGACGTACTGGGCGAAGTCGATATCTTCAAAACGACCACCGTGGTCAATCTGCTGATCCGGGACTTCGCTGAGCTGCGGCGGGTCGTTGACAGGCAGAACACTGAAACGGGTGACCGTGGTATCTGCGTTGCCGAGAGGGTCGCTGGCTACGAAGGAGATGTTTTCAGCACCTGCCCATTCTGAGTCCGGCACAGCTACCGTGGCCACGGCGTTTTCGATCGTAACTTTGAGTTCCCGGTTGCCGAAAAAACGCCATGCAAGCTGAGTTTTATCGTGGTCCGGATCGGTGACGAAATCGTTCAGGGTGATGGGAGTGAAGATACCGCCTTCCTGAATTTCCTGCCCCGGGATAGCGCTGATGACCGGCGCGCCACCGGATACTGTGACCGTCGTTTTGGCCTCGCTTTGTCCGCCATCATCATCGCTGGCACGCACACGCACGGTTTTGACGCCGGCCTGAGCAAAAGTAGTGTTTACACTCATGCCGGTGGTTTCAAAAGTACCGTCATTATCGAGATCCCAGCTCACCGTAATGCTGTCCTGTCCCGGGTCTGTGACCTGTGCCGTGAACGTTATGTTAGAGTCCAGAGCGACACTGGCCGGAGCCTGAATGGTCACGGTTGGAGCGACGTTGTTGATGGTCACACTCACTTCTGTCGTGTCACGCAACCCACCGGCATCGACGACTTCGAGCAGGACGGTGCCGGAAAAATCGTCGGCATAGGTGTGCATAATCGTGGCGTTTGCGGTGGAGGTGTCGAAGGTGCCGTCGCCCTCCCAGTCCCAGTTGTACTCAGCGAGAGGCTGGCCGTCACTGCTGGACGAAGCGCTTGCGTCGAATTTCAGGGCCTGGCCTTCATTGCCTGTGTACGGGCCGCCTGCTACAGCAGTGGGCGGCACCCCGGCGATAAATTTGCGCATGTACACTTTCCCGAAGGACGGATAGACCGCGAAAAAAGTATTTTTCCACGCCCGTACCACATGTTTCTCCCGGCCGTCGGCTCCTCCGGATTTGCTCGCCAGCTCAGTGTAATCTGACCAGGTTTTGCCGCTGTCGGTTGAGTACCGTGCCCGTAAGGCATCTTCATCTGCAACATTGTAGAGCAGCATCACGGTCTGGCCGTCATCCGTTGCCGCAACCGAGCCTTTGCCGAGGCTGTGCGCCCATTCGCCGATTTCACCTCGCACGCTGACGGCACGATCGAGCACCTTGCGCCCATCCTCAAAGCGTGCATAACGAACCGAGTGCGCCATATCAATATTGTTGGCATCGAGAGACTTGTCGAATTTGGTGCCATAGGAAAAATGGACGTTACCGGATGGATCAGCGTAAATATCGGCATTACCGGTACGGTCTGTGGCGTCGTTGTCGCGGATGTCGCCGACTTTTTCCAGGGTTTCGCCGCCATCGAAGGAACGGTGATAGGTCACCGGCCCGCCTGCACTGCCCTGGTAGCTGCGATCCGGGGAGCTGAGTACGATATTGATGCTGTCGTCCTTACCCAGAGAAACTTCCAGATGATCATCAGCGCGATAGCGGTGCAGGTTTTCGATGGTGCGATCGATTTTGTCATTTGCGATGCGGAAATAGATTGCCCGGCCGAAAATGTCATCGTTGCCGTCGGAGTAGCCGACGATGACATGGGCTTTACCCGCACCGTCCACCTCAAGTCTGACTTTGTAAGCACGATAACGGTTGTCGATCAGTTTGACCGGAGAAGTCCAGCCACCTCCGGGTTTGCGGCGAATATAGTAAACATCAAAATACCAGCTGCCGTTGCCGCGCTCGACGCGGTAACAGACATGTGGTTCCCCGGTCACCGGGTCATAGGCTATCGCTGCCCCGAACTGATAGCGCCCGCTGCGGTCCAACGCTGCCGCGGGGATTGATTCCTGTAACAGAATTTCTCCCTGCGGTGACATTTTCGTGTAGTACACGCCATAATGATGGTTGATGATGTACAGATTTCCGGTTTCCGGATCGATGTCCAGATCCGGCGTGTTGCCCTCGCGGACAGTGATGGCACTACTCCATTCCTGGGCTGAGAGTGCGGTTCCGAGAAGAGATGCGAGCAGGAGAATGAGCAGTTTTGCTTTCATCGAAGGTCCTTTTGCGTATTCCTGGGGAGCAGAGTGTTGATACGAGTTGCCCCGCTGCGACGTGGTTTTCTATTAATACGCCATGGCTGGTTTGTCTGCGGAGGGAAAGAGGAGAATTTGACAGGAGGCACTGTTCGGATATGTTATGGATGACGCATAGCTGGCCACTTTGCTGTTCCGGGCTGAAACAGATAAAAAGCATGGCTTAAAAAGAATTGAAAAAAAATACAGAATCGGCATTTTTTCCTTTTAAACGAGCTCGAAAAAAATTATAATGCCTGATATAATATTCATTTGTAGTGTCAAGTTATTTCCAAACGGGTGCTTTACACAAGGAGGTAGGAAAATGAAATCCACAAAAATGCACCAGGGGAGGTTCGCTGTTTTGTTGATGGCTTTGCTGTTGCTTCTCAGTGGCAGCATGCTGGCGCAGAGCATGACGACGATCAGCGGCGTTGTCAAAGACTTAGAGACGGGTGACCCCCTGCCCGGTGCCAACGTCCAGGTCGTGGGCAAGTATATCGGTGTTGCTGCCCAGGATGATGGTGGGTTCTTGTTGAACACAAAA
>WFTM01000485.1 GCA_015485525.1 Candidatus Zhuqueibacterota bacterium
AGTATGCATCATCAAAAAGAAATTTTAAATCAGGTCTATTCTTTTTATCTATCTTCAAGAATGCATCGTAGATGTGGCGCTGTTTGTTGAGTTCTGAATCCACCAAAGAGCCCAGTTTGTTATTGCATCCCATACAAACACTTCTGATAATTGTACTACCGCCAATATTTTTAGGGATGATATGCTCATCTGATGGTTCTTTATCTTCCAAGCAAAAGATGCAGATCATATTATTTGATTTTTCCTAACGCTCTACCGTTCAACAAGGTGGGCTGGCTCGGCATGAAGCGTCCGCGTTATCAATATTCCTGTAATACTGTGCGCCTGAAAGCCCCACTCTCTGGTCTATGTATAGAATCATTTTCAGCGCCCTTCCCCCGGTTCACTCTTCTTACGAACAGGCGGACTGGTACACTTTGTAATACGAGTAATACGAAAGGTGTCAAAGCTGACTGTAGGGACCCACGGTTTCGTCTCTATGACCAGTTCGATCACAAGTCAGCCGGGCTATGGAGAGAGTATACATCCTGCATGGTTTTCCCCTCATGGAAGTCCATGGAAAAGAGTCGGATTGATTCGCTGCGGAGGGTTCGTTTGTCGGGGGAACGAGTAGTGGAGGTACCGGTTTGCGGCGAATGTTTGTCATCATAATTAAATAACTGTGATAGTGCAAGAAAAAAAGTACGGCTTTGTGTGTTTTTTTTGACGAGGTTTTTTCCGGGTTCCATTCTGCGTCAAAGAATGCTTCGTGTGAACAAGAGGGGGAGTCTTATTGTGCCGGTGGGATCCGATTGGGGTAAGTTGTTAACCCGGGAGGATAGAAGCAACCATTGCCGTGGGGGCGCAAACATCTGCTCTGCTGGATTTTGGCGCGTGCTGAGTTATGATGTCACTCCCCCGGGCCTGTCGTTTTCGACCACCTGATGAGTATTCGGGGGGGCGGGTCAGGTTCAGCTTGACGGGGTTTTCAAGCTAAAAATTGAATCCAGCCTCGACAAAGGCTTCGAGGGATTCGAGTTGGGTGCCGTAGTATTGCCGGTAGCTCAGCTCTATGAACCAGGCCCGCATGAGGGTGGTGTGGAGTTGCATTTCCGAGTAAAAGTTTTTGCTCATGCCCGCGGCGCTGTCGTAGAGATAGGCGCCGTTTTTGATCATCAGCGTCATGCGGCGGGTGAGCGGCAGGCGCCAGCTCAGCATCGGCCGGTAGCCTGTGACAAACAGGGTGTTGATCCATGAAACGCGCAGGGACAGCACATGGCCGCGCCGGGGAAAGTGGCGCATGCGCAACCACGAGGAGAGGAAGATGCTGTTACGCGCGGATTCTTTGCGCAGACGCAGGGAGCTGGTGGCGCCAAACTGCATGTCTGCCGGAAGATTCAGGCGCAGGCCGGCGGACAGCCCGCGATGCAGGTTTTCATCGAACAGGGAGTCGGCGCTGTTATAATAGGTAGCATACGTACGCACGTTCTTGCGTGCATCCCAGGAGAGGTTGACCGAAAACGCGCGCGTGATGTCGATGTTGGCGTTCATGTAGTAGTTGCTGAAGCTGAGAGTATTCCCGGTGGCGCTGCGCCGCCAGTGGCGGTTGATGTCCACTTCGACGCTGTGAAAAAAGGACAGCCGGTTGGCCAGCCACAGGTTATTCTGCAGATAGACGAATTCGCGGTTGATGATGCCATTTTCATAGCTTGCGGACAGGGCAAAGGTGGTGCTGAGGCGGCGATTACCGGTGCCGCCAAGCTGGTGCGCCACAAATGCTCCGTATTTTTTGCGCCGCCCGGAAACGCCAGATGTGATCAGGTCCGGCTCGGTTCCGACTGCAAATCCCACCCGGATTTTTTCCGATATCTGCCTGGAAAAATGCCCGCCGTCGATGTAACCAATACCACGAATGTAGGGGGACAACACGCGGCCAAAGCCGAGCTCGTAGGGTGAGCCCGGGCTTTCAAAGACGAGGGAAGCTTCGAACAGGCGGTGGTACCAGTCGTCGTCCCGGTTTGCGGCCGGGTAGGTGGCATGGGTGCGGATGGTGCGCCGGCTGCGGTGGCGCAGGCGCAGGCTGAGGCCGCTGCCGGCGATATTGCGGATGCGCAGGCGCCCGCTGAAGCTGGGCACGACCGAGCCGGCTGTGCTGCCATTCATCGCCTGGCGCCAGGTGTTCTGTACCGAAATGTACCCGCTGAGGGCGTTGATCTTTTCCCTGCGGGACTGCTGCCGGGTGCTGCGCGTGCGGCGCCGGGAAGATTTTTTGCGCGCCATTTTTCTCTTGTGCCGGGTATTGCGCACGCGAAACAGCACGCGGTCGCCGATGACCGGTTTGCTGTTCATCAGAACCACGCTGCAGGCTGCGGATTTCGACGATGCCTGCACGACGCGCAACAGCGCGATGGTGGTTGTGCCGCGGATGACCTTGAGGGTGTCGCCGATGGCAATGCCCTGGTTTTTTCCGGCTTCGATGTAATAGCTCTGCGCCGAGATGTACTTTATCCGTGTTTCACCAGTTGGTTTTCTCTGCCCCAGCATGGGTGTTGAGATCAGCAGAAGTAAACTGCTCAGCAGCAGCCGGTTCCAGGTGCGGTGCATGGTGGTTATTCCTTTCCGTCCGGGTGACAATTGTAGCAGGCAGTGCTCTCGTAACGGTAACCGTTGACTTCTCCGAGGTGTTTGTCGTCCATTCTGGCTTTGCTGTGTTCGTGGCAGTCCAGGCAGGTAAAGGCTTTGTTGTTACCCGGCACATTGTGGCAGATGCTGCATGTGTCCCATTTGTTGTTGTGCTTGCCGCTGTAAATCGGAAAGTACAGGGAATCGTGTTCGCGGAACTCGCCTTTTTCCCCGCTCGGATGGCAGGAGAGGCAGTTGGCGCTGTTGTACACATAGCCGTTGATGCCGGCGTGCTCGTTATCGGTCTTTGTCTGAGCGTGCGTGTGACAATCGATGCAGGAGAATTCCTTGCGATTGCCGGGCACGGTGTGGCACTCGGCGCAGTCCTGCCACTGGTTGTCATGTGTGCCGGAGTAAATCGGGAAAAACTGCGGGTCGTGATCCGTGAACTGGCCGCGCTCGCCGGTGGGGTGGCAGGCCAGGCAGTCGGTGCTGTTGAAGACATAGCTGGGCATGCCCTGGTGAAAGGCATCGGTTTTGTCCCGGGCGTGCGCGTGGCAATCGACACAGGAGAACAGCTTTTTGTTCGAGGGCACGGTGTGGCATTCGGCACAGTCCTGCCACTGGTTGTTGTGCGTACCGGAGAAGATGGGGAAAAACTGGGCGTCGTGGTCTTTGAACTCCCCCTTCTCACCGCTGGGATGGCACTCCAGGCAATTGGTGCTGTTGAAAACGTACCCTGAGACGCCGGCATGTTCGGAGTCGGTTTTGTCCTTGCGATGGGTGTGGCAGTCGATGCAGGAGAACAGCTTTTTATTTTCCGGCACGGTGTGGCACTCGGCGCAGTCCTGCCACTGGTTGTCATGTGTGCCGGAATAGACCGGAAAGAACAGCGCGTCGTGATCCGTGAACTGGCCGCGTTCGCCGGTGGGGTGGCAGGCCAGGCAGTCGGTGCTGTTGAAGGCATAGTTGGGCATACCCTGGTGAAAGGTGTCGGTAATATCCTGGCGATGGGTATGGCAGTCGATGCAGGAGAACAGCTTTTTGTTTTCCGGTACAGTATGGCATTCGGAGCAGGTGTTCCACTGGCTGTTGTGGGTGCCGGAGAAGATGGGGAAGAACTGGGCGTCGTGGTCGCGGAACTCTCCTTTTTCACCGCTGGGATGGCAGCCGAGGCAGTTGGTGCTGTTGAAGACATAACCGGAAATTCCGGCATGCTCCGCGTCGGTTTTGTCCTGGCGGTGGGTGTGGCAGTCGATGCAGGAGAACAGCTTTTTGTTTTCCGGCACAGTGTGGCACTCGGCGCAGTCCTGCCACTGGTCGTTATGGGTACCGGAAAAGATGGGGAAGAACTGGGCGTCATGTTCGCGGAAATCGCCCTTTTCACCGCTGGGATGGCAGAACAGGCAGTCCTGTGTATTCCATGCGTATCCGCTGATGCCCTGGTGCTCGTCATCCATCTCCTGCTGATTGTGCTCGTGGCAGCTCAGGCAGGTGACAGCCTTGCGGTCGTCCGGCTGGTCGTGGCAGATGGCGCACTCATCCCAGGTGCCTTTGTGCTCGCCGGAATAGATCGGGAAAAATTGCGTGTCGTGCGCGGTGAAATCACCGGAATTGCCGTCCGGGTGACAGGTGAGGCAATCGCGGCTGTTGTAAACATAGCCGGTGATGCCCTGGTGCTCTTTATCCATCTCCTGCTGGTTATGCTCGTGGCAGCTCAGGCAGGTGAACTCTTTTCGGTTGTTGAGATCGTTGTGGCAGGCGGTGCAGTCATCCCATTCGCCTTTGTGCTCACCGGAGAAAATAGGAAAAAACAGGGCATCGTGATCCGGCATGAAAGCGGGTTTCCAGCGATTCATCTCATGGCACTCCTGGCAATCGGTGCTGAAGCCGAAAGCGAGGTGGTCGGGTTGGCTGGTTTCGAGAAAATTTTGCTGATGGCAGGACTCGCAGGTGCTGGCGGTGATGGCAAAATCCACTGCCGGTGAGGTGGTGTGGCAGCTCTGGCAGTCGAGCAGGATGTGCCTGCCCTGCATGGGAAAGGATGATTGCGCATGGATGGCTTCGGAGTCGAACTTCAGCCAGTTGATCTCGGTGTGGCATTTTTCGCAGTCATTGCCCGCTTTGCCGAGGTGGATATCTTCATGGCAGGTTGCGCAGGTGCCGCTGGTCGTGCTGAAGTCGCTGATGTCGTGGCAGCCGGAACAGGTGGCGGTTTTATGCCTGCCTTCGAGCAGGAAGCCGGTTTTGTCATGGTCAAAGCGGATATCGGAGAACGATTGCGTTACGTGACAGTCGCTGCAGGGGAACGCGAGTTTCGTGTGCGGGCTTTCCTGTGCCCTTCCCGGGAGTGTCATCGCAAAAAAAATGAGGCTCAAAAGCAGTCTGTAGTGAAAAGACATGGAATCCATCCATTCTTTATTTTCTGTCTCCGGATCGTGCACTCCCTGTGCACGGCTATTTTTTTCGTTTGTCCATTCCCGGGCCGTGGCAGGACTCACAGGTCATGGCCATGGGCCGGTAGAGAGTGAAAGTCCGGCCGTTGCGGCGGACGTGTTTGTGACATTCCGCGCACGGCACATTTTCATGCGCGCCGTCGAGTTTGAAGCGTGAATCGCGGTTGTGTACGAAACGCAGCTCCGCCCAATCGCTCACCGTATGGCATGCTGAGCACTGTTTCACGGGCTTGAGTTTGGTAAACTGCCCGTTATGGTTGTCCGCATGACAACTGCTGCAGGCGATTTTCTTAAACACAAAGCGACGCAGGAGCCTGCCCGAGCGCGTGCTCTCCATTTTGTGACAGGCGATGCACGCTGTTGCCAGATGCGCCCCCTGCAGCGGGAACCGGGTTTTGCGATGCTGCTTCGGGCCGAACAGGGTGGGGATAAATCCAGCCTCGGTGTGGCAGGCCTCGCAGCGCCCTCCGTCTTTGCGGCGTTTGAACTGGCCGCCGTGCTCATCCTCATGGCATACTGCGCATTGCTCGTGCCGAACAGGTTTGATCATGCTGCCACTGGTGTGGCATTTCTTACAGTCCACGGTTTTGTGCAGCCCGCGCAGGGGAAACCCTGTGCGCGTGTGGTCGAACTTTCCGGGTTTGATCTTTTGCCATCCCAGCGGAGTGTGGCAGCTCTTGCAGTCTGTCCCGAGTTTTTTCTGGTGCACATCCTCGTGGCAGCTGCTGCAGTTCTGAAAACGCAACGGTTTTTTGAAATCACCGCTTTTGTGGCAGGCGGTGCAATCGACTTTTTTGTGCAGCCCGACCAGGGGAAAGCGCGTTTTCGAGTGGTCGAAACGCCGGCCGTCGATACGGTTCCAGCCAGTTGTGGTGTGGCAACGCGCGCAATCTTTGCCAAAGGCGCCTTTGTGCACATCGGTGTGGCAGTCCGCACAGGAGGCAAAAGCCAGCCCGGTGAATTTGACAAAAAGCGTTTTGCCGTTGATTTTTCGGCGCGCGCGGTCGCGAACGACCGGGTGACATTTGGCGCAATCGACGCGTTTATGCTTGCCGGTCAGCCGGAACTTTGCCCGCGAGTGATTGAAGCGCGCGGCCGGCTTCCAGCTTTTGAACGTGTGGCAGGTCTGGCATTTTGTTGCAAGCTGGCCACGGTGCTCGTTTTCATGGCAGGCCAAACAGTCTCTGCGCAGCCCGAGAAATGTTTTTCTCAAATCGATTTTCGGCTGCAGCTTTTTGAGATTTTCCCGGATGAATGCCGGCTTGTGGCAGTCTCTGCAGTCGATGGTTTTGTGCTTGCCTCGCAGTGTGAAACCCGTGAGGGAGTGATCGAAATTGTCCCGCCCGTTTTCCCAATGGATCAGTTCGAAATTGCGACCTGCATGCTCGGCATGGCAGGTAAAACAGCGTTTTTTCTGTTTTTTCAGCAAGATAAAATGCAGCCCGCGCTTTTTCTCCACCCGGGTTTTGATTTCTTTGTGGCAATCGAGACATTTGTTCGGCTGCGCACCGGCTCCGAGCTTATGGCAGGTCGTGCACCTGGTCAGACCTTCGAGAAAGGCATGCGGCCGGGCCAGCTCACCCGGTGAAATCTGCGCCTGCCCACCTGCCGGCTGCAATGCAACAAGGAGCGCAGCGATGCTGATGCACCGCCTGATGTGCATGCAGGCCGCCATCAGAAAATCCACCTGTAGCCGAACAACAGCGCGACGATGATGTGAATGAACATGATCGCGATCATCACCCAGGCAAAAGGTTTGTGGATCACGTGCCAGTAATGAAAAACAGCTTTCATGGAATCCATGAAAGCCCGTTTGCGCATCAACAGGCTTTTCTGCTTGGCCACTTCGATGATGGCTTTGACCGTGCGCACGGGGATATTCTGGCGCGTGCGCCGCAGGGTGCGTTTCAGTTTCTGGATGCGGAACGGTCGCATGAGATCGATGACCACCAGGGTCAGGAGCGCAGCCAGGCCGGTGCGTTGCACGGAAAGACCGGCGCCGGAGAGCTGACCGATGCAGCGCATCACCTCATCGCCGAGGCCATAGCCTTCCCTCAGCATGCGCGTCAGCATGCGATCCTGCTTGTCCAGTTGCTGGATCGACATGGTGTGGCCGCTGGCGTCACGCGGAATCTGCATGTAAATATAACGACCGATGATACCGCTGAACATCACCGCCAGCATCGAATAATAGCTGATCGAGACGATGCCGTTGAATTTAAAGCTGGTGTGCAGGGTGATCAGCACCGGGCCCATGAGTCCGAGGAAGATGTGGAAATTGAGCCAGTTGCTCGTTTTGCCCCAGCGCAGGCCAAACATCTCGCGCTTTCTGGCGGAATAGAGAAAGAGCAGCAGAATCATCGCGCTGCCGATGATTCCCATGCCATGCCCCCACAAACCGCCGGGTTTGAAATGCAGGTGCAGCGGTGAGCGCGGCCGTTCTGAAAGCGGCAGAGTGTAGTACTCTCCCGCGGTGGTGAAGACATATCCGACAAAGACCAAACCCGAAATATACAGCAGCCCTAAAATAACCCTGAAAAACGTGCTCCTCATCGTTCTCCGAATTTCTTCTCTATTTTTATGCCCAGTTTTTTGAGAAACGCCGTCGGCAGCTCCCCACCAATAAAGATGAAAACAAAATCATTCGCCAGGCGAATGTGCTCGTTTTTATAATTTAAAATCACGCTGTCCTGGCGAATTTCGTGCACTGTGGATGAAAACAACGCACGCACCTGCCCGCTGGTGATCGCCTGCCCGATTCGTGACCTGTTGCCCTCCTTGATGCGCGAGAACACCTCCTTGCGGTAGGAAAGGGTCACCTCATTCCCCGGTTGTTCGGAAAGGGCGAGCGCCGCTTCCACTGCACTGTCGCCACCGCCGATGACCAGAATTTTCTTGTGCTGATACTGCTCCGGCTCCATCAACTTGTATGCTACCTTGCTCGACTGCTCACCCGGCACACCAAGTTTTCTCGGCGTGCCCCGCCGACCAATGGCCAGCAGCACGCGTTTCGCCTGGTACTGCTGCTTGCTGGTGGCAACTGTGAAATGCCCGTTCACCCGCTCGATGGCCTCGACTTTTTCAAATGTGTTGATGCGGATCTGCGCCTCGCGCACGATATGCTGCCACAACGCAAGCAGCTCCTCCTTGCGGATTTCGCGTTTTTTAAATGTGCCGAAAAGGGGGATTTCCATCGGCTGGGTCATCACCAGCTTCTGGCGCGGATAGGTGAGGATCGTGCCACCAACATCATCCTGATCCAGGGTGACATAACGCAGACCGGCTTTTTTCGCCTGCAGCGTGGCGGCCAGCCCCGCCGGCCCTGCACCGACAATGAGCAGGTCGTGGATGGAATCATCCCTGCTGTCCAGACTGCGCTGGATGAATTCGACGGCTTCCCGGCCCTGGGTCATGGCGTTGCGAATCAGCCCCATACCGCCCAATTCGCCGGCGATGTAAATCCCGGGAGAGTTGGTCTCAAAGGTTTCCGTGACGTGGGGGATTTCCACACCGCGCCGCTCGGTGCCGAATACGAGAGAGATAGCTTCGACCGGGCAGGCAGACTGGCAGGCGCCATGCCCGATGCATTTGGTCGGGCTGATCAGTTCAGCCTGGCCGTTGATGATCCCCAGAATTTCGCCCTCCGGGCAGGCGCTCAGGCATGCCCCGGTTTCGATGCAGCGGTTCGGATCGATTTTCGGATGCAGGGATACGGGCTCGGTCAGGCCGGCGGCAACGGCGCTGGCGAGCTTCTCCCGCGCTGCTTTTTCCCTGCTCGCGGTTCTGATGAAATACAGTGCCGGTATGCCAGCCGTGATCAGTGTTGCGATTCCGTAGATGATGTTCTCAAGCATGGCGTTCCGTGGTATCTGGTCCTGTGTCGAAATTGTCGTGGGTGGCCTCGGATTGCAATGTTTGTGCCTCATTTGCGGATGACTGCGTTTTGCATCTGATGATGGGTGTTCGTAGTGCACGCTTTAGCGTGCCTGTGCAAGTCGCTGGTTTTGCCGGAGTGCCGGAATCACCTCGGTTCAGGTGCAGACCTTTTGGGGCAGGCGGTATTTCGTTTCGCCTGCGTATGGCCGCTGGAGCGGTGTGACGAGAGGGGAGGCTCTGCTTCCCCTCGAAGGTAGGGCTGTGGGTACGCGCTTTTGTTGAATAATGTGCATTATAAGCAGGGGGGTGTGAAAAATATGCGCACATCATAAACAGAAGACAAATATTTACTGATTTTACGTTGCGAGGGAGTGGGGGGGGCTGCATGTACACTCGGTGTAGATGATTTGGAATCAAATCACTTCGTTTTTTGTATAGTGACGAAAACCTGGTAGACAAAAAATACCAAAATCGCATATTTTTTCGGTTAACCAAAAAAGGATTACATTTTCGTATAAAATTTCTGCATTATCTGCTTATTTTGCGTATAAGAAACTCCACAAAATTTATTGTTGTATACGTTTTCTCAGAGCCACGGTCGGCTTCACTCAGAGGGCCTTCCCTCTTTGCAAAATGCCTTCATCACTTGGGTAGCAGGATTACTCAATTAAAAGGTGTTACGACTTTTTACAGGTGCGCACAGATGAAATTCCGCTGTTTTTTCAGCAGTTTGGAGTTTCGACAATTTTAGTGAGCGAGTCGTATCTCCAAACATCTCGATTTCTGAAGGTTGAAAAAAAATGGATTTTTTACGTAAGCTTTTCGGTAAAAATGACGGAAGAGCTCCAGGAAGGGCATCGCAAGACACTTCTGCCAGCTCACCCGAGCTCGATGAATGGAAGAAAGTACTGTATCGTTCGCATGGCACACGCCAGAAAAGCTTTGATAACATAGACTATAATCAAGAAAAATCAGCATCAGATTTTTCTTCTTCACCCTCTCCTGATTCGAAAGAAGAGCTCCACGGCGGTCCTGTTTTCGAAATCAATGAAGATGTGCATCTTTCTGTTGAGAATGGGCACATCGAACAGACAATTCCCCCCCACAAGTTCTCACTGAAAGTCAAACATTCCACGCCGAAACCGGATGAACCAGGTACTGAGAATAACCCAGCAGGTGACAGGTGCTTGGAACCTGATGGTCACTCCCCAGAAGACGTGCAGATGTCCGAGACGGTGATCGCAGAGAGCGAACCGTTCCACCCGGATAATATCGGCGAGCAGATCCCGGAATCAGACAGGCCGGCGCCTCCGTCTGGAGAACAGGATATTGCCTCTCAATCAGAAGAGATAGGTGATGATGAAAAAGATAGTGAGGAAATCAACGTACTCAATCTCGATGAGCAGGTGAAAAAAGTGGAAAAACCGGGAGGTGGAGAAAAAGGTATCAAGCGAATTAAAGTCTCGCTGGACTACAAAAAACTGGTTCGGAAACAGGCAAAATACGATGAGACGCAGCAGAAAGAGGATGACGAGCAGACAGCTCACTTGCGCAAAGTCTGCACGCCGATTGTGGAAACACTGCTGAATGCGGATCGCAGCGTACATGGCGTCGGTCTGTTTTTGCGCAGAGGTGAGATGCTGCTGACCGAGGGAAAAATTGCTAATAACAACACTGTTGATATCGTGCCGCAGTTGCTTGCCTTAAGCAAACTAGCACGTCTGCTGGATAGTGGGCTCAACCTCGACGGCGTGCACACTATGCAGCTCGACGGCAGTGATCGCAGGGTATTGCTTTTCGATGCCGGCGAGCATGCGATACTCATCGTGTGGGCCGGACACGATGTCCCGGCCGGGATGATCTCGCTCGAGGCGCAGGAAGTGGCTACTAGCCTGCAGCGGGCACTGAAGGGCCAGGGCTTGTCCACGAAATAATCGTACTGAGTGTGACCGTTCGACAAGCCATCCGAAAGAGTCATGAACTCTCTGATTAATGGTGGATTCGCAATGATTCATGAGCCAGAAATAGAAAAACCACGGCAGTTACTCACAGCTTTGTGCAGAGCAAACAAGGATATTCACGGGGGGGCGCTGATATCCGAAAACGGGCGGGTTTTGACACACACTTTTGGTGAAGAGCGTTTTTCGCGCCGTGTCGGGATGGTCGTCGGAGCATTGTTGAACTTGTTTCAGTTTCAGCACGACACGCTGCGTATCGGGACGTTTCGTGAGCTCTTGCTGGAAGGCAACGGCCGTTCGGCGCTGGTTTACAGCATCGGCAAAGTAATGTTGTTGCTGGTGCTCAGAAAAGATGCCAATATCGGCCTTGTCAGCCTCGAAGGTGGGAAAACGGCGAAAGAGATCAGCTATGAATTTCTGGATTTTTGACCGGGACCATCGGCAGATGTGAAAAGTAACCTCCAAAATTTATTGAGTTTCAGGATAAATGAACGGGGTCTGTCATTCACTGAATCAAAGGAGGTAAAATGCAGGAGATTTTAAAAGACCTGCAGGTTCTTACCGGCATGTCGGAACAGGACTATGCGGTACTGAGGCAACACTCAACCCTTATGCAGAACTGGACGGATGAATTCGTCAATGCATTTTACGATATTTTGTTCAGCTACGATCGGACATTGACTGTTTTCCCCAGGGGGATGGATGAGCGTCCTGATCGCGAAAAAACTCTGCGCATGTGGTACGAGAGTGTAACTAACGGTGAAATCGATGGAAAATTCTGGTGGCATCAGTGGTACGTTGGGCTGGTGCACATTAAAGTCAAGGTTTCCAACACGTTCATGTTGGGGATGACCAGCCGCTTGCAGCAACTGGTGCTGGAAAAATGTGTATCGACACTGGATAAAAATGATGCTTTGGGATTATACACAGCGTTCAAACGCGTCACTGATGTGGTTGCCGGCATGATTGCGGAAGGCTATTTCGTCAATTATGTTGAATCGCTGGAAAACGTTCTCGGATTCAATCGCGGCCTGATCGACCGAATGATGGAAATGGAGATCGAAAATCGTATGCAGGCGATGCAGGGAAAATTTAGAGGATAGAATATCGGATGTGTAATCCATAACTTATTTATTTAAGAGCAGGAGATTTTAATCATGGCTACAAAATCCGAACGTTTACAGAGCATTCTTGCACAATTACGACAGGACACAGGAGATGTGGAAGCATCCGCGGTCGTCAGTGTGGAGGGGCTGATGATCGCCTCGGACATGCCGCGAGATATCAACAAGGATACGGTCGCCGCGATGAGCGCCGCCCTGTTGTCACTGGGCAAACGTGCTGCGCAGGAACAGGCTCGCGGAAAATTCAATCAGGTTTTCATCAGCGGTGAAGATGGGGCCAGCATCGTATCTGTTGCCGGCGAAAAAGCACTACTTTCGGTGCTGGTACGCTCGGATGCAAACTTGGGGCTCGTCTTTTTGGAAATGAAGCGTGCAGCGAATGAAATACAGGATATCGTTTGATCCGTTAGGCTTCATCGGTCAACCTGATTTTTGCATATGCGTGAGAGTATAGGCCCTGTTGCTGAGAGATGCTGAACTCTGATGAGAGTAATTTACCACTGAGTTGTCGGGATGAAGAGAGACGGATATTGAGAATGTAACATAGGGAGCAGACTCCAGGATGCGATATCCGGGACTGTCTGGCCTGGTTGGATGCGGATCATAAGGCAATATGTGAATACATCTGGTTATCCACTTAACTCATCGCGGTTGCATCTATACAACCAGACCGCCTGATAACAGCACGTGCCAGAAAAGTGAGACCCCGACACTTCGCTTCGCCTGGCCGGAATGACAGATGCCGCGATCTGCATCAGCCCGGTTTGCTGAGTAAACTGGATACCCGGAGTGAAGACACTTTATCTCTTGATTTGTTAATTTGGTTGGCATGGAAAATATCCGGAAAGAATATATTCCTGTTATCCCGACATCTCCGCGCACGGTACTTATATGTGATGAAATTGGGAAAGACATAATACGGGATAATGAATCATGGTACAAGCAAACGAACTGGGTGAACGGTTTTTACAACATTTGGAAAAGCTCGACCGAAACGCGGCAGACGAGATGATCAGCGCGTGTTTACGCGAGGGGTACGATCCGGAAGTTTTGCTGAAGGATGTCATCATTCCATCCATCGATGTCATCGCCAACAAACAGCAGAACAGAGAAGTCGTCGTGGCACAAATCTACGTCATGGCTAAAATCGCGGAAAATGAAATTAATAAAGTGCTCATCGAAATGCCGATCAAACCGCGTACAAAAGGGACGATCATTCTCGGCACACCGATGGGAGATTATCACGGGCTGGGCAAAAAGTTGGTTGCTACGTTCCTGCGCCTGGCTGATTATGAGGTGATGGACCTTGGGCTCAGCGTCAACCATTTTGATTTTGTCAACATGGCGATCGCATTCAATGCACAAGTCATCTGTGTCTCCGCCTTACTCCTGCACACGGCACTCGGTATTACACAAATCCGGAAAGAGCTGGATGCACGCGGTTACGATCACATCAAGCTCGTCGTCGGAGGCGCGCTTTTTAATTTCAACCCGGCTCTGAAAGACAAATATGGTGCCGATGCTATGGCTCCTAACGCTCTTGACGCTGTGAGGGTAATCAAAGAGTTGACAGGAGGAGACTAATGCCAACACCATTGGAAAGACTGATGACGACCCTGTCACATCAAGAAGGAGACAGGATTCCGATTTTCCCGGTGATGCTGCAGCACGGGGCAAAAGAGCTCGGCGTCAGCCTGGAAGAGTATTTTACAAACGGCGAAATGCTTGCCGAGGGTCAGACCCGGCTGATCGAAAAATACGAGCACGATGCCGTGATCGGAGTTCCGCACGTCGTGGAAGACCTGTTGGCCTTTGGGCAAAAGCTGGTCTATTTTCCCAATGGAGCGCCTGTACTGGGCGGTATGGCGATCAGCCGCTACCACCAGATCGACAGCCTCGAAGTAAAAGACCCGACAGAAGTGCCCGAACTACGGGAAACACTACGAGCGATCGAGTTGCTGGCGAAACGCTTCAAAGGGACTGTGCCGATTTTTGGCGCTGGAATCGCGCCGTTTTCCCTGCCGAGCATGTTCATCGGCACGGAAAAATGGCTCCAGTTGCTGTTCGATGAGCCGGACCTGCGCGAACAGTATATCACGCGGTTTCTCGAGCTGTCCATGGACTTTTGCGTCAATTGGATGAACCTGCAGATCGAAGCCGGTGCCGATGCCGTCGTCATCGCTGACGGCATGGCTTCTGCGACGATTCTCCTGCGGGAACAGTTTCAGGCGTGGGCCATGCCGCTGATTAAAATTACTATCTCGCGCATCAACGGGCCGGTCGTGTATGAAGGAGTCGGCTCCCTGGGACAATTCGCCGATTTATTGCCGGAGTTGGGTGCTGTCGCTGTCATTCTCGATCGTCACGACGATATGGCGCAGTGCAAACGAGCTCTGCAGGGCAAAGTGACGGTTGTCGGCAACATCAACAACATCGCCCTGATCGACTGGACGCCGGAAAGAATAGAGCAGGAAGTGAAAGCCGTTTGTGATGCTGCCAAACATGGTGGAGGTTTCGTGCTCGCCAACCAGGGGCCGGAAATTCCGTACGATGTGCCGGATGAGAATATCCGCGCTTTTGTCGAGGCGGGCAAGAAATGGGGACGGCACAACGGAGCTGTCGTATGAATTTCTCAGGAGTTCGCTTGCAGGCAGAAATGCAGGCTCCGCCCGGATGGCGCGTCGTCACCTGCGCTGTATTGGAGCAGGAACTGATGTCCTGGCCGGGGCGGTTTGCGTATGGAGTCGAGTTTGTTTTTCTACCCTCTAATCTCGATCTCTCATTCTCACATCTCGAACGGGCACTGGATCGGACGCTAAAGCAACTGCAGGGAAATGGGCCGGCTGATTGTGTGCTGGTCTTGTACGGCCAGTGCCATCCGGATATTCAGAAAATCGTGACGCGGGGTGGTGCGCGATTATTATCCCTCGGAAACTGCTATGAATTGCTGCTTGGGAAAGAAAAGTATCGCGAGCATCTGGCCGCGGGTACATATTTCGTGCTGCCGCAGTGGGCGAGCTACTGGGATAAAATTTTTACCAGGAAATTGGGTTTCACACCAGAACTCGGAGGAATTTTTTTTCCGGAAATGCACCGTCAGGCTGTCTACCTCGACACAGGTTTCGTCTATCGCAGCCGCTTCGATCTGTCGGCATTCGAGAAGTTCACGCGTTTGCCGGTCATGATTCAAAAAGTGGATTTGGGTGAGCTGTATGTGCGTCTCGATGCATGTTTTGCAAACCTTGCGACAGAAGATGTTGTGCATACTTTTTGAGCTGATTTTTTCACAAAATCAGCAGTTTTACTGCCCGGTCGGTAGTGGTTTTTATTGAGCAGGTCCTGCAGTACATGATTTCCCGGAAAAAATGGTGACTATTCAAATAAGGGGCTAATGAAAATTTTTCTGCTGGGAAGAACAATATGACGGGAGTAATTACAAGATTGACTACGGCGCTGGGGAGCTTGTGTGATCAAGAGGATTGTATAACAGGGGCTACCGTAGTCAATAAAAACGGCTTGGTGTTGGCTGCTTTTATGGATGCCGAGCCAGTGAGCAAAGAGCAAGTTGGTGCTCTGGGGATGGCTTTGTTTGCCAGGGGGAATCGCGTTGCTACGGACCTGACGCACGGTAAACCTGAGCGCATTTATCTCGAAAACGAGAACGGCGGAATGGTTATCTGCCGCGTGCAGGATAAAGCGCTGCTTATCGCCACTATCACCTCGACACAGGATGTGCATGCCGTATTCGCAACCATGCAGGAGACCGCCGCGCTTCTCGCAGAAATTTTGCCGGATAATGTCTGAACCCGGGTAGCACGACTGTTGCTTCGACAATTCAACTTGACTTTCGCTCCCATGTTGGCTAAGTTTGGTGCGTATTTTGACAACCCATCCGCGTTGTGCGTACGCGAAACCGCCAGCCGTGTAAAATCAGGAGCTGAAAAAGTCATGCTGAAAATCGTCGTGGTCGCAGGGGTGTTGGTCATGGCAGGATGTGCCGGTTCCGCATCCGTGAAAAACTCGGAAAAACCTGTTGC
>WFTM01000486.1 GCA_015485525.1 Candidatus Zhuqueibacterota bacterium
GAATCTCATCTTTTCCGGCACGTGCCTGAGTCCGGGAGATTCCGGTCTTCCCCTGCGGGGAAACCGGAATGACGGTTCTGGGGCAGGCACGTGCTGTTGTCACCCGGTCTGGTTGAAAAAATGCAACCCTGCTGAGTTAAGTGGTTAACCAGGGCGAGGACGGGATAACCCAGATGCTTTTTTATTCTCATGCCAGAAACGGTGGAAATGTTCTGGCTGCTGAGTTTGAGTGTCATCTGTGCATTTTTTTGAACCGCTAAGACGCCAAGGACGCCAAGGACGCCAAGGACGCCAAGGACGCCAAGGACGCCAAGGACGCCAAGAAAAACAAGGTGAAATGGCGGAACTGCCGGCACTGATTTTTACGACTCTGCTCTATTCTTCGCGCACTTCGCGCCTTTGCGGTGAAACCCGGCTTCAGGCCAAAGCTGAGAGAACGGGACAAGCTGCCGGTTTTGTCCCAAAATATAAATCGCTCAGCTCAGGTTTTATCCGCTGATAAAATTTCAGCAACGTCCTGCTATTATTAAATTTTCGGATTGTTCAGGACAAACATCTCAAATCAATCCTTGCTGTTTGAACGGATTTTTTCCGCTGCCAATTCCTGTAATTGACGCCGGTCGGGTTTCAGGCCACTGCCGTGTTGCCCGGGCAGGGGGAAGAAACGGTCCGGAATTTTGAACCTCGGCAGCCGATCGCCGAGCCACGTACGCAGGGCGTCGAACGATGTTTCCTCTGTCGTGGTTATTTCGCAAAAAGCGACCGGCCGCATCCCGAACTCCGCGTGCGGCACTGCCACCACAACAGCCTGCACCACCCCGGGGTGCTGCAAAAGCTCCATCTCGATCTCCTCAGGATGAATATTCTCCCCGCCGGAAATAAACATGTTGTCTTTGCGCCCGAAGACCTGCAGGGCACCGTCTCCGCGCAGCCTGCCGATATCGCCGGTGGCAAACCAGCCTTGTGCGTCAAAAGGCGTGAGCAGATCATCATGCTCGAGATAGCCTTTGAAGCGCGTCTTGCCGCGCACCAGGATTTCACCGTCTGTCGCGATTTTCAGCTCGCGATGGGGCAGGACAAAGCCGGCGGTGAGCAGCTCACTCACATCAGCGCCCGGCCGGGTTGTGGTGATCTGTGAGCTCATCTCGCTGGAGCCGTAACTGACGTGCACCCGCAGGCCGAGGGCGTGCGCCTCGCTGAGCAGTGGCTCCGGGATGGCGCTGCCACCAAGCAGGATGGCTTTCAGATGCTGCAGCACGGGCACAAGCTCTGGTTTCTGCAGCATGCGTCGCAGTTGCGTCGCCACCAGAGAGACATGTGTGCACTTTTCCTGTTGCAGGAAATCAGCGAGCTGCATCTGCGGCGGGGGGATGACCACACACCCACCGTGCAGGGCCGTGCGGTAGAGAATGGCCAGTCCGCCGACGTGGTAGAGCGGCAGGCTGAGCAGCCAGCGATCACCGGGCTGCACCGGAATGTTGTGCTGTGAGCCCAGCGCGCTGAAATAGTGATTGCCGAAAGTATGCAGAACAGCCCGGGCCCGGCCGCTGCTGCCCGAGGTGAAGATACAGTTGCTTTCCTGCTCGAAATGCGGTTCCCGGAGCGGCCTGTGCCCGGCCGGAGAAGGCGTTGCCGGTACCAGCTCGCGTGCTGGCAGAAGCGACAGCCCTGCGAGTTCGCGTTCACGGGGCTTCTCCGCCGTTACCAGCGCGGTACAGCCGGTCTGTTGCATGGCGTTGGGGATATGCCCGGCCGGCAGGCGGGTGCTCAGGGGCACGCTGATGATCCCACCCTCGAGGGCAGCCATGAGCAGGATGGCCAGTTCTGCACAGTTGGGCAGATAAAGAGCGAGGCGATCACCACGCTGCAACCCGGCTGCAGCAAGGTTTTGGGCCGTGGCATGGATGAGCGCGGCGTATTGCGCATAAGTGAGGGTGCCGTTTTCTGTGGCCAGAGCAGGTTCTGCGGAAAATTCCGCTGTAAAACGGGAGAAAAAAACCGGGCTGGCGCTGTGCGCGGACATTACCATAACCATCCGATGGAGAAAAACAGACTGTAAAACAGCAGCAGCTTGCCCGTGGCAGCGAGGACATCGTTGAGCACGCGGCCCTCTGCGCCGGAAAAAATCGTTCTGATCGCCGGGATGGCCAGGGGGAGGGTCAGCAGCACGGCGAGAGCAGCAGCCTGGGCCTGGCCTTTGAGGTAGAGCCAGACCGGAATCATGCAGGCGGCGAGAAGAGAGAAAAGATACTCGAAGCGGGCAAAGGTTTTTCCGAAGCGCACCACCAGGGTCTTTTTGCCTGCCGCGCGGTCGCCCTCGATGTCGCGCAGGTTGTTGACGGTGAGAATGGCGGTGGAGATCAGCCCCGGGGCCAGACCGGCGATCAGAACTGTGGGCGTGATGCCGAGGGACTGCACGTAGTAGGTGCCGCCGACAGCCACCGGGCCGAAAAAGATCAGCACAAACAGATCAGCGATGCCGAGATAGGCCAGGGCCACAGGGGTTGCAGTGTAGAGTATGCCGAAGAGAATAGAACTCAGCCCGATGGCGACGATCGGCCAGCCGCCGCGCCAGACCAGGTAGATGCCGATGCAGAATGCCAGCGCAAAGGCGATGACAAAGGCTGTGCGCATGGCCTGCGGGGTGACCAGGCCGGCCTGTGTCGCGCGCACAGGGCCCAGGCGCGGCCCGGCGTCCGCACCTTTGAGAAAGTCGAAATAGTCGTTGGCGAAATTGGTGCCGATCTGGATCAGCACTGCGCCGGCCAGCGCTGCCATGGCCGAGGGCCAGTGCATCACTCCGTCGGCATGGGCCATGGCCGTGCCCATAATAACCGGCGCGACAGCAGCCCAAAGCGTTTTGGGACGGCTGGCCTGCAGCCAGACTGAGAGTGTGTTGTGCATGTATGGCTATGTTTCCGTTTAAGGCAATTGAGTACAAACAAACCCGATTTATGCACAGACCGTCGTTTTATGCAGGAAAATCGGGATGGCTGAAAAAAA
>WFTM01000487.1 GCA_015485525.1 Candidatus Zhuqueibacterota bacterium
ACGACCAGACAGGGAGCTGCAGTAACACCTATTGTCACGGCAACTGGCAACTCAACAAAGCCACCGCGACCTTGAGTTTTATCTACGCAGCAGACAGTATTGCCGGTGCCAATGCTACGCCGGTATGGACGGACCCGGCCAGTGCGGCATGCGGGACGTGCCATGCGCTGCCACCTGCGGGTCATAATCCAGCCGAAACGACGGCATGCGTTACCTGCCATGCTGCCACGGTCGATGCTGCCGGAGAAATCATCGATACACAAAAACACGTGAATGGCAAAATCAATGCCCTCGCGCAGGAAAGTGATATGCGGTGATTGCAGCCAGGCTCCGAACAGCAACCATGATTTCATCTCATCTCTCATCTCGTCACACCGCTCCTGCGGTGTGACGTGCCTCCCGACGCTCCAGCGTCACCGCCCCCCAACCCGGCCTGCCGAGACTGTCCATGTGCCGGAGACCGCATCTTGCCAGGCCAATCCGGAGAAATTTGCAGCTTGCGGGCACTATGAAATCGTGCACGACAAACCCTCATCTCGTCACACCGCTCCAGCGGTGTGACGCACCTCCTGACGCTCCAGCGTCACGGCCACTCAACCCGGCCGGCTGAGACAGGCCCTTATACCGCCACCCGCATTTTGCCATGCTACCCGGAGAAATTTGCGACTTGCGGGCACTATGAATCTCGCCGCTCGATCCACACGATGTGAGGAAGAGCTGAAAATGTACCTGCCCTGGCAAACGTAGCATTTCGTTACAAAGCGATTGTATTTTCCGCCATGGATTATTTCTTTTTTCTGTATATTTCCGCCTGGCAATTTTGATAATGTCGATTTTTTCAGGAGTATAGAAGTTTCAGGGTGAAAACTTATCCGGAGGGACGAGATGAAAAAATGGTGCTTTATTGTGCTGGCCGCTCTGCTGTTTGCAGGATGTGGGGAATCGCACGATACGATTCCGATCAGAACAGTGCGTGACGGCGTTGAGTACATAGAAAATCCGCACGACGGGATATGGCAGAACGCAGAGCAACCACCGATTCGTTTCCACCTCGAGCAGGTTTACGGTGTCGAAGATGGAGACGATGCTAAAATTTTCGCCCGGCCGTATGATATTGTGACCGATAAACATGGAACCGTTTATATCTACGACTCAGGCCGTTTCCGCCTCAGTTCTTTTTCTCCCACCGGGACGCTGAACTGGCAGACCGGCAGAAAAGGCGAAGGGCCGGGAGAGTTTACTTCAGTAGGCGAAATGGTATATGATGGCGAAAACACCTTAATCCTGGCAAATAAACAGGGCATTCAGCTCGATTTTTTTGATCTGAGTGGGCGCTATCTGCGCAGTGTGCAGGTCCCCAGCAAATCTTTATCTGCGGGCTTGACGGGCTTTATCGCGCCGGACACAATTGTCATCAATAAGGCCGAGTTAGGGGCTGTCAACGCGACTATCACAGTGTTTCAGCTTGCCGACAGCCTGAAAAAACTCGATGAATGGCTGGTTTTTGATCAGCAGAAAGCGCTCAAACTATCCAGCAAATGGGGTGCGGTGGCACCCAGCCTGAGAGTTTACAACGGACAGATCGTCGCTGGTGGCACGGATCGATATCATATCTATTTTTATTCCCTGAACGGCACACTGAGAAAAAGGATAAGCCGTGATTTCCCACCATTTCCGCAGGTGGGCATCTATCAAAGCAATAATTCGGCGATGATGATGCTCTTCAGCTCTTTTTCCAATCCATTCTTTTTGCCGTCGGGATATTTTCTTGTCAGCCTGCATTGGAGCGAGGGCGTCGATGATCCCGATGAGTTTGTGCGCCAAGTCGCAGAAGGTAAAAATCCGCCAGAGCCGGTCGATATGCACAGCCTGGATTTGTTCCGGGCGGATGGGACTCTTTTGTACAGTATCGTACGTGAAGGGGACAATATACCGGAAATCGGCCAGCTCGTTCACGTCGGTACCGATGGGAAACTTTATACCGTATCCGAAGACCCTTTTGTCCAGGTCCGTCGCTATCGCGTGGAGATCATAGAAAATCCATAGTCGAAGGGGTGCAGGGCTGATGCATGAATGTCTGCGAGGGTACTCTTGTGGGGATGCCGGAGTGGGGTGGTTATTTCGGCTTACCCGGCGCGGGCAAGATGGAGTACGGCTTTGTGCCGCCATCCCGGCTTCCAGGCGCAGGAAGTCGGAATGACGGCAGCCAGTTTCCTCTCTCAGTTCGTGCCGGAGAGTTGCGGGTGGATGACGATATCGATGCGCCGGTTTTTGGCCCGTCCTTCGGCAGTCTCGTTGTTGGCGATGGGATTGCTTTCTCCGAATCCGCGGGCTTCTATCCGTGCCGGATTGATCTCCATATTGGCGAGCAGATACTGGCGCACAGCGATGGCCCGTTCTGTTGACAGCCGCAGGTTGGCCTGGTCGCTGCCGTGTGAATCGGTGTGGCCGTTGATCGAAACCTGGCAGTCCGGAAATGTATTGATCGCTGCCTTGACTTTTGACAGCAGAGTGAAATACTGCGGCTCGATGACCGACTTGCCCACGCCGAAATTGAGCCCCTTCAAACGGATCAACACCGAATTCCCTTCTCTCAGCACATGAGCTTCCTCACGACCGAACATCTGCTCAACTCGGGCAAACTGGGCACGCACCCGTGCCTGGGCCTCGATGCGGCGCGCCAGCGCTGATTTTTCCCTCGTAACCCCGCCGAGTTCCTGCTCCAGCTCTTTGATGCGCGCCTCCTGGTTGCTGATCAACTGATTGCGCTCTGCCAGCTCCTGGCTGAGGTACTGCGTGCTGTCGATATAGGTCTTGATGAAGTTGATGATTTTGGTGGTGGTACTGCCAAAGCCGGTATCGAACTTGGGCACGATATCGATCTCGACGGCGATTTTTTTCAACGGGCGTTCGGTAGCGAGCAGGATATCTTCCAGCCCCTGGTCAGTGTCCTTGATTTTGCGGATAGTATTTGCGAGATAGATGGCATGCCTGGCCTCATATTTTGCCTGTTGAGCGAGATTACGAGCTACATCGGTATCGTAGCGGTTATTGACCAGCTCGGCCTCAGCCTGCTGGATCAGCTCGCGTGCTCTGCGCAGCGTACGCGGTGCATAATCCTTGACGTCCTCGTCATCGGCTTTGCGCAGGAGCTCCCAGGTTTCCGCCAGATAGTTGACCTTGATGGCCTGCAGCTCAGCCAGCCGGTAGATTTTTTCAGCCTCGTCGGCTTTTTTGCGCGCATCTTTCATATCTCCGCTCTCCAGCTCGCGCGCTGCCTCGAGGAATTTTTTTTCTGCCCGTTGCCACTGCTCGGTCGCATAGCGAGGAGCATCGGAGTTGACCGCATCGGCGCGTGCTTTCAGGTGTTTGCCGAACGTGGTCTGTGCTATCTCTGTGTTGCCCTTTGCTTTGTCGAATTCCCGGGTCGCTTCGGCCAGTTTTTTGCGGATTTTATCGATGTTCTTTTCTTTTTCCGCCTCACGATATTTTTTTAATCCGCGTGCATAGCTTTTCGGTGAGAGAATGTCAGCCTGGGCGTCGATAGCTGCCTGCATGGCCGTATTG
>WFTM01000488.1 GCA_015485525.1 Candidatus Zhuqueibacterota bacterium
AAGCGACGCCGCATCGCCAGGCGCTTCGCGAAACACTGGACTGGTATCGCGAGCTGGCTTAGCACCGCAGACGGCTTCTCTCCTCACACAGCTCCGGCGTCGCCGGTACGGAGTGCCGTGTCTGAATCACAATTGAATTTTGCACGATCAGTAGCACAGGAGAACACCATGTTCGCCACGACAATAGTCATTCTCAGGGATTGCCTGCGCTGGGAAAACATACGTCGGGTCCTGGCACTCAACACACTCATCGCTGTTTTTCTTACTTTTATGGGTAGTCCATTCATCAGTACGGTCGGAATTGTCCCGACGAGTGTGACGATTTTTTTTCTTATCAATCTGATCTATTCACAAAGCATCGGGCTTACGATCTTTTTTTCCGTCACCTCACTGATCCAGAAGTATCCGCGGCCGGGGTTGGGTCTGTTTTTTGTGCTGCTGCTGGTGATCACTGCAGCCAGCGCTTTCGGCACTCTGCTCGCCTCGCTGATCACGAGTCTGACCGGGATGACAGATTTTGACCTGAATCGGGAGCTCTTTTTCCTGCCGCACAATATTATCGCCGGCCTGTTTTTTGGCTCCGCTATCGTCGCCTATTTCAACTTGAAAGAGCGGATGGCCAGAGTGGTCAAAGAATTGGCCGAGAAAGAGGTCAATGAGCAGAAGCTGCTGCAATCCAAAACCCGCGCGGAGCTGGAGGCCCTGCGCGCGCGCATCAATCCGCATTTTTTATTCAATACCCTCAACTCTGTCGCCAGCCTGATTCCTGAGCAGCCGGAAAAAGCCGAAAGCATGGTGCAGAAGCTGTCCACCCTGCTGCGCTACACACTGGATGCCGAACACCGCGAGATGATCGGACTGGGAGAGGAAATCGATATCGTGCGCCAGTATCTCGAAATAGAAAAAGTGAGGTTGGGCAAGCGGCTTCAGTTTGACATCAGCCTGCCCGGAGAGCTGGAGAGCGTGCAGATACCCGGACTGATCATTCAACCGCTGGTGGAGAACAGCATCAAACACGGCATTGCCCGCAAAACCGGCGGCGGCTCCATCTCCATCACCTGTGCCCGCCAAGGGGGCGCGATCAGCATCAGTATCGCCGATACCGGCGATGGTTTTCAGGAAGACAGCCCGGGCAGCGATGGCTTCGGGCTGGCCGGCGTACAGGAACGATTGCACCTGCACTATGGCGAGGGGCACACCTTCGACATTCACAGCACCGCACAGGGAACGCGCATCGAAATCAGGATTCCGGCAGGCAAGCCGGCTGTTGCCTGAAAGCAGAGGGTTCTGCGAAGCTAATCTGAGCGATTTGTCCCACGTGTAGCGGAACTCGCAAGAGTTCCGGCCCTCTGTGCGCCCGAAGTGTTGCCACTTCGGCTACATCTCTCGCGTATCGGTGCATGAGTCAAGGCCTCAATCGAGACCGCAAAAGGCGAGAAACAGAAGAAAGATTGGGTTCACCGGAGGGATATTGCGCACGAGCACAGGTTTTCCCCCACGTGTAGCGGAACTCGCAAGAGTTCCGGCCCTCTGTGCGCCCGAAGTGTTGCCACTTCGGCTACATCTCTTGCGTATCGGTGCATGAGCCAAGGCCTCAATCGAGCCCGCAAAAGGCGAGAAACAGAAGAAAGATGGGGTTCACCAGAGGGATATAATACAATAGAATCTTTTTGGGCGCAAGATATTGTTATTATTTTAGATATGTCCATTCCATCATCATATTGCCAGTGCAACCCACCTGATGGTTAACCCAATTCATACCAGAAAAGCCGGGAACGTTCTGACCGCTGAGTTTGAATATCAGTCTGCGCATTTTTTGAACCGCTAAGACGCCAAGGGCGCAAAGGGAAACAAGGAGAGATGAAAAGCCGCTGGCAGAATGGACAGAATCACCGTGGGGGAAGACAGGGCACTGATTTTTTCGACGGCCCGGCTTCCTGGCGCTCTTCATGCCTTTGCGGTGAAACCCGGCTTCAGCGCAGAGCAGTGATGACGGGATAGATACAGATAAAAAATATCCATCTCAAACAGCTTCTTTTGCTGCGTTTTGTCCCAGAAAATAAATCGCTCAGGTTATGAAGCTGTTTCTGCTGTGCTACTGTACCGGTTACAACCGTTGCAGGGATGCGCGTTTGACAGGCAGTGCTTCAACGGAGTTTAACCAATTTGATCGTTTGTTGACTCATCTCTGCGACCATCCGCGCGATATAAACGCCGTTTGCCGCACGCTCGCCGGAATCTGTTCGCCCGTTCCAGGTCAGCTCGAAAAACCCTGTTTCCAGCCTTTGGTTCAAGAGCAGCGTTTTGACTTTCCTGCCCAAAAGATCGAAGATTTCCAGCGATATCGTGCCCTCCCGCCTCAGACGAATCAGAAAATTTGTCGACCCTGAAAAAGGATTCGGTGAATTGGGAAACAGGTGAAAATCAGTGATAAGAGCATCGGGATCAACAGGCTCGGAAGCAAAGGGGACTTCGAAGAGGTGCGGGCCAGGACCGAGTTCAGGCAAAACGAAAAAGATTTTGTCGCCATCAACTCGTTGAGATTCCACATCCATACCATCGATTCTGGCTTTTCGGTGTGTGCTGATTTGCTGCTGCGTTTCCAAAACGATCGTCTGGCCTAACGTCGTCTTGCCGGAAAAGGAAAAGTAGTAGGAGCTATCGATCACAGTCTGCGAGAAATTGGCTAAATCATACGTCTCATCAGCAAAAGTACCGATATCATCCGGGAAAAGGTAGTCGAGTTGCGGGAAGTCGGATGCGGCCTTGGAAAACTGTTCCGAACGCTTGGCGTAGGCCTCATCGCTACCATAATCAAACCACCGGTACGGATGTCCTGCGGTCATGACAATTTTCCCCCGTGAGAGGATATCGTGCATTCGCGAGTACGGAGTGGGAGAATCTCCCTCCCAACCCACACTGATATTCCAGATTTTTCCCTCATCGGAGTAGTACAGTACGACTGGTGGGTACCTATAATAACGGTCTGAGTCAAACAGGATAAAATCGTGGCGGATCAGTGCCTCTATCGTTGAACGCGTATGCTTGAACCCGGGAAACCGAAACCAGCGCAGCGATTTCTTGGTCAAGCCGATCATTTCGTAATCTTCTTTCATTTTTCGGATGGTCATCTCGTGACCATAGGGGTCATAATATTGAAATTCATGCGCCGGATCCCATTCCATTTCCGGAGTGTGATGATAGCCGTGTGCCGCCAAGCGTACCCGATGCTCGTAGCCGAGGATAACCCGGTCGTTTTCGATGTCGAGTAGCCATTTTTTATAATAATCGGGCGCGGCTGTCGCAAGCCGGTTATAACCATGGGCATTCCACCATTCACCTTTTGGGTAATCCGGAGTTGCCAGGGCCCCGGGGCTGGTTATCGGATCAGGAACGACGACCCAGCTCATTTTCATTTTCGGGTGATCTTCCAAAAGGCGGATAAGATATTTTTGAACAGGCGTATTGGGATCATCGGATGATAGCGGATAGACCCAGCGTTTGAACGGAATATCATCAAACGCCATGGCGATGATCTGTTCGCTGCTGTTAGGGTACGCTGAAAAATAGAAATGGTAATTTTCGGGAATACTGGTGGCTGGAAATCTATTGCCAAGAATGAGCTCCAGCTCCCTGCGCAATTCAACACCCGGGACTATCATTGAAGCGAGTTTTGGGCCTTTCGGTTCCTTTGCCTTCAGGGGCTCGATCGCCCATAACACGATCAGATCAAAATCGATTATTCTCTTTCTGCGGTTATTCAGGTTGGCCATGCTCTGGTAGGGGTTCCTGATCAGCAGGTTGAGCTGCTTGTCTTGATTTGAAAATTCATAGATCTGATTCAGAGCCTCATAGTACACCTTGCCGGATTGAAGCACAGGTATTGTTGCATCGATGCCGCTTTGATTGCGGCTCACAACCGTATCCCAGGATGTGCTGGTGTAACGCAAATTCAGCCCGTCGATGAAATCTACAGTATCGGTCACAGTGAATGTAAGATCGATTTTCAAGCCGGAGGCGAGTAACTGATATAGTGTAGTTGTAATAACGGGGAGGTTTTCGCCCTGTGGGTTGACGAGTGTCCTGCTGATTAATTTTGCCGAAGTCGGGCTGACTTCAGAAAGTTCGCCGCTTTTCGGGACAAAGGCCCCTGCTTTGATCGCAAAGCCGACATCGCTCTCAGTGATGTAGTCGATTCCACGATGCTGGAAACTGATGATTTCACCGAAAGCTTTGGAGGCATTCTCAGATGTATTGATTTCGACACGGATCTCTTGATTCTCGAGTATGAGATTTCCCCTTTCGGACTGTGCCAGAAGTTGATTCAGAACCAAAAAGATGGCAGCGGGCATCAAAGATGCTGTCCTTCGAACATACATGTGAGAGTTCCTTTCGAAAAAAATAATCTTACCGGCACGCTCTGTTTTTATCCGGCCAAAGCGAAGCGACCTGCCGGGGGGCATGGGAATGAGTGCTCTCATTACTGTTATTTGGGCCAGGCAGGTTGGTTGAAAAGGTGCAGCTTAGCGGAGTTAAATAGATAACCGGGTAAGGTGCCTTGTTTTGTGAATAAAGCAGGCCATTTCAAAATAGCACCTGATTTGAAAAAGGCAAGTTTTACCCGCTGAATAGTTAAGAATATTTTCTATTTACGCAGGTTATACACTCGCAGAATGCAAACCCAGTAAAATTTTGCTGCCCCCTCTCGTCACACCGCTCCAGCGGCAGTGCACAAGCGAAACGAGCTACCGCCTACCCCGAAAGCCCGCACCCATAGTGAAACCGTTATCCCGGTTTCCCCGCAGGTGAAGACCGGAATCCTCCAGACTTTCTGCTACCCCCTCTCGTCACACCGCTCCAGCGGTGTGACGCCCCTGTCGCCGCTCCAGCGGCAGTACACAAGCGAAACGAGCTACCGCCTACCCCGAAAGCCTGCACCCACACTGAAACCGTTTTTCCAGTTTCCCCGCAGGTGAAGACCGGAATCCTCCAGGCCTTGGCATGTACCTGCTCGATGGGGGACCAGCCGAGCGCTTCGCCCTGGCCGGGATGCCAGATGTCGGTATCTGGCCCGGTCCGGTTAGCTGAGTTAATTGGGTACACTGAACGCTGAATTGCAAAAATATTTTCTATATACACATGTAACACAATCAATAATAATGGAAGTCCGACTCCCCGGCATTCTTTTTTCCTCCCTCTCTGCTCATTTTCCTGCAATTGCCTGTATGTAGTACTTACTTCCAAAAAATCAAATTCCGGGACTATCCGCGCGGTTTTTGATTATTCTGCAGTGGGGACGATA
>WFTM01000489.1 GCA_015485525.1 Candidatus Zhuqueibacterota bacterium
AAGACGATGCTGCTCTGGCACCGAGCCGCGACGCTTATGTCTTCCCCGCCCTCGATTTGTTGCACAGGCCTGAGACGACAGTTGCACCGATCTCCCGCGATGAGCTGCTCAGCAATGCCAAAATTCTCGAAGAACGGTTGGATGACTTCGGCATCGACGGCCAGGTGGTGGAAATTAATCCCGGACCGGTGATAACGCGCTACGAGTTTGAACCCGCTCCGGGCGTGAAAGTCAGCAAAATTACCGCCCTCTCCGATGATCTTGCTCTGGCGATGCGCGCCCGCCGCATCCGTATCATCGCCCCGATTCCGGGGAAGGCAGCCGTGGGCATCGAGCTGCCGAACCGGGACCCGCAGACGGTCTATTTCCGCTCGATCGTTGACACGGATCAGTTCCGCGATTCGGATTCGCCCCTGACCATGGCTTTGGGCAAAACCATCAGCGGCAAAACCTATATCACACAACTGGAAAAGATGCCGCACCTGCTCGTGGCCGGCTCCACAGGCTCAGGCAAAAGTGTCTGCCTGAATGCTATCCTCGCCAGTATCCTTTATAAGGCGCATCCCACCGAAGTGCAGATCGTGCTCATCGATCCCAAGCGGTTGGAACTGTCGCATTACAGCGCCCTGCATAAACACCACCTGACCTATCGCGAAGACCTCGACGAAGTGGTTGTGACCAACCCGGCGAATGCCCTCGCCGTATTGCGCAGTCTGGAATACGAAATGGAGCGCCGGTATGACCGGCTGGCTCTCTCAGGAGCCCGGAACATCGCCGAATTCAACCGAAAAGTCGAGCAGGGGAAGATCCAGCCGGCGGATGACGAGCCTGTCCGCAAGTTACCGCATATCGTCGTCGTTATCGACGAGCTGGCGGACTTGATGCTGACAGCCGCTAAAGAAGTCGAAGAGCCGATTTCACGTCTGACGCAGATGGCGCGTGCTGTTGGCATGCACCTGATCGTGGCGACGCAACGGCCTTCGGTTGATGTGATCACGGGTGTCATCAAGGCAAATTTCCCGGCGCGTATCGCCTTTGCTGTTGCCTCGAAAACCGACTCGCGCACGATTCTCGACATGAACGGTGCTGAAAAACTGTTAGGCAAGGGCGACATGCTGTTCCTGCCGCCGAGCAGCCCGGAAGCGATCCGTCTGCACGGTGCCTTTATCTCGACTGAAGAGATCGAAGGCATCCTGGCGCATATCCAGCAGCAGCCACGATATCCGAAAACGCTGCTGCCGGTCCGGGAAGAGGAGACGATCACCAGCGTCGGAGGTGGGACGGTGAGCGGGAAACGCGACGTGCTGTTTAACGAAGCGCTGAAGCTGGTCGTGCGCCACCAGCAGGGCTCTATTTCTCTGCTGCAGCGCCGACTGAAGGTCGGCTATGCCCGTGCGGCGCGCCTGATCGACGAGCTGGAAGCGGCCGGAATCGTTGGCGCCTTCGATGGCAGCAAGGCGCGCGAAGTGCTCATCGACGAAGAGCAGCTCGAACACCTCGATCCGGACTCTTTGTAAAATTCAGATCAGCCTTCAGAACCCGGCGTCCAGGCGATATGGTTCGTCCCAGCCCCGGCTCCGGGAACGCAGATCTGTCAGCCGCATAAGCAGCAGATGTAAAATATCGTGGAACGGAAAGCCCTGCGGGCAGTATATCCGAGCTGAGTAACCATTGTCCCGGGAGATATGAACCAAAAACAGATGAATCGGATGAACAAAATGACCGCAACCCTGCGCAGCACAGTGCTGCTTTTTTTTATCTCGGCCATCTTCAGCAGCGTACTCTTTGGCAGCGATGTCGATGATATCGTCAAGAAAGTGCGCAAAAAGTACGAATCGATAAAAACCCTGCACGTTGAGTTTACAATGACCAGCTACTGGGCGCTGACCGGCAGGGAAGAGACCCTCACCGGCACCCTGTCCCTTGAAGGTGATAATCGCTATCGCATCGAAACTGATACGCAGATCATCGTCACTGATGGTAAAACACTGTGGACGTATACGAAAAACAGCAATCAGCTGATCATCGACAGATTGTCGCCCTCCAAGGAGAATCCTTTGCCGCGCGATCTGTTGCTCTCGTATACCAAGGACCATCGGGCTGAACTCAAGGGAGAGGTAACATACGGCGGGACGCCGTGCTATGAGCTGATCTTCCGGCCACGGGAAGACGATGCCTTTATAGTACAGACGCGTGTGATGGTCGATAAGAAAACCTGGCTTGCTGTCCTGTTTGAACAGGAAGACATCAATGAGAACAGGACCCGATACGAGCTGAGGAAGTTTTCCATCAATACCCCGCTTTCCCCCTCTCTGTTTACTTTTACCGCACCCGAGCAGGCGGAAATCATCGATATGCGCTGAAGTCCCTTCGGTAAGCCGGAAAAATTTTCCGGGTGGATTTGCGCGTTTTCTTCGCCTGCAGGTATTCTCTCTTTAAACCCGAACAATCCTTACAATCGAAAGATTTGTGCTGCAAGCCTTTGAATGTCAATCAGTTAGCCTGCTGATCATCCGGGTAGCCAGTTTACACAGCTAACCGGGCCTGGCCCAGATACCGGCATCAGTCATTCCGGCCAGGCGAAGCGCCGCAGTGCCGGAATCTCATCTTTTGGAGTACGTGCCAGAGTCTCGAAGATTCCGGTCTTCTCCTGCAAGGAAGCCGGCATAACGATTCTGGTGCAGGCATGTGCTGGGGGCGTCCTGACTGGTTGAAACGAGGCAACCATGCTGATTGAAATGGATACTCCGATGCTTGTCAGCCGGTAGTGAGTTTTGCAGATATCCCGATTATCCCTGCACGAACTGTTATCAAAGGGTAAACCGGGTTAAGAAACAGCCATATCTTTCAAGTCTGCCGCCGTCCGTACGATAACTGGAAATATCACATGAAGAGAAACCGCCGGCGTGCAGGCCCGGTGCTCGTTCTTTGCATCTGATCTGAGCAAATTTTATGATCTGTAAACCGGGCTGCGAGGGGCGTCCGGGTTACGCAATGTCTTCTCAGAAACGAGCATTTCGACAAGGCATATCGGGAGCACTCCAAAACTTTGTTCGGCGAAGTTCTTTTGCCTAACCTGTTGATAAAAATTCAGTTGAGATGGTTTTCTCAGCAATTTGTGAATTTTTCAGGTTAAGAAGTTGATACAAACCTTGACTCTGTATTTTGTAATTCTAAATTAGCACGACTTGGTATGAATATCTTCGAAGGCAGGAGGCCGGAGCAGATATTCGTTGTGTGGAATGATTGATTATCAAATTCGACATCTTTGAGTTTCACACAAAAACAATTGGGATGGCAGACCATGAACATGCAACGTATTCTCACCCGAATGCTGGTAGTGATATCAGTACTAACCCTTTATTCCCTTCAAGATTCTCTGTCCGCACAATCGAATGATTTCCCGTCAAACCTGAAGAACCGCGGTTCTCTTTACTATCTCGGAGAGAAAGACGAGCTGCTGATCAAGGTGAATATATGGGGGTTTGTTCAGAAACCGGGACAGTATATGGTTCCGAACGGAACGGACCTGATTTCACTGATCTCCTTCGCAGGGGGGCCACGGGAAGAGGCCAGACTGAGCACGGTCAAGCTCATCCGCAATGAGGCTTTGCTTGCTGCTGCTCGCAGACAGCGCAAAAACTATCTTGCCATGAACGGCGATACTCAGGAAATGGGTGTGCTCTCCAATCAGGCCGTGGAAAAGGACGCGCCTCAAAAGGCCAGACAAGTCATCGAAATCGATGTCAAGAAATATACCGAATCCGGTGACTTCAGTCTGATCCCTGAACTCCGCCCCGGCGATACCATCATCGTCGAAGGTTCTGCCTTTCATTTCTTTGCCAAGATTTTCGAGTTCGCCACCAAGCTCGCGATCATCGCTCAGGTTTATTTCTGGGTACAGCAACCGCGCAGATAGCCAGGTTCTCACAGACTTTGTACTATCATTTCTCAAGGCCGCTTCTGCTGAGAAGCCGCCGGCGATCGAGACGTATATCCGGCATATCCGATAGCAGTGCCGGAGTCGCCAGCCACCGCTCCTGTGTACAGGTAACTCAGACACAACTGGCAGGAACAAATCTGAAATACTGTTTATCCTGCTTTATTCACAAACTTGGCCGGCGCGCTTGGCGCATGGGAAGTCGGGATGGTTGAAAAATTTTAATCGACGATGTGGTTGGTTATAACTTTTAATAAAATTGTAGTTACGCCTAATTTTCGAAGAATTTATGAATTTTTCAGGTGATAGGGAAAACCGGATTATGGAAGAAAAGCTGGAACGAGAGGTTACTCTCACCGAATTGATGCGCATCATGTACCGTGGCCGCTGGGTCATCATCTCCTGTTTTCTGGCCGTCATGGCGCTGACGACGTGGTACACCTTTACTGTCACTCCGGAGTATGAGGCCAGCTCCAAGGTCATCGTCCAGGAAGAAGGCAATATGGGGATGTCCCTGTTCGATATCGGCAGCCTGATGCAGCAGGAAACCATGATCAACAATCAGGTGGAGATTCTCAAAAGCCGGACACTGGCAGAGACTGTTCTGCAGCGCCTGATGCAATCCGAACTCGCTGATAACCTCGAAATTCTCGGCCGGGGTGAATATGCCCGTGACCGTGACGGCGTTCTCGCCGGCCTGCTCAGCGGCATCAAAGGGCTTCTGGGCATCGAGGATGAGAGTGACGAATACACCTTCGATGACATGGTGCAGGAGTTGATGGAAAACCGCCTCACCGTCACGCCG
The DNA here is from genome assembly GCA_015485525.1 of Candidatus Zhuqueibacterota bacterium. GTDB lineage: Bacteria > Zhuqueibacterota > Zhuqueibacteria > Zhuqueibacterales > Geothermadaptataceae > Geothermadaptatus. Next base: position 4,746 of record WFTM01000489.1, read on the forward strand.
ATCCGCAACACGGATATGATCGAAATCAAGGTTACCGCTGTTTCCCCGGAAGAAGCTGCATTTATCGTCAATACCCTGACCGAAGCCTACCGTGAGAAAAACCGGCTGATGAGCCAGGAAGAAGTCAGGCAGGTTAAAGACTTCCTGCAGGAACAGCTGGATATCATCCAGCAACAGCTCACGGAGTCTGAGAATGCTCTCAAGGAGTTCAAGGAGAATGAGAAGGTTGTGGCACTTTCCCACGAAACCGAGGAGCTGATCAAAAAGCTGGCCGAATTCGAAACATTATATAATGAAGCACTCACCGAACTGAATTCCTACCGCAAACGCCTGGAATACATCGACGATCAGCTCAGCCGCAACAAGCTCAATTTCAATATCGAGTCCATGTCGGCAAACACCTATTTCGAAGAGCTGAGCAAGAGCATGGCAGCGCTGCAAAACGAGCGCGCTGCCTATGTCGCCAACCTGGTTAATGATGGGGTGTACAGCGCTGATGATCCCCGTCTGCAGAAGATCGATGAACAAATCGACATTTTGAAAGAAAAATTTCAGGCTGAGATCGCCAAGCTGGCTTCGCAGAATATCACCAATCCGGTGGCCATGAGCGAAGAGCTTTTTCAGCGCAAGGTGGAAGTTGAAGCGGGCATCGCCTCTTTGAAGCCCAAGGTAGCATCGTTGAAAAGGATCATGAAACAGTATGAAGGCCAACTGGAAAACCTGCCGGGAAAAAGCCTGAAACTGGCCCGTCTGCAACGCGCTGCCCAGGTTGATGAGAAAATCTACATCATGATGAAAGAGAAGTATCAGGAATCGCGCATCACCGAAGTGGGCCAGCTCGGCGACGTGCGCATCATCGATCCGGCCAAGCCGCCGATCGAACCGATCAAGCCGAAGAAAATGCTCAACATGATTCTCGGTATGATCGTGGGCCTGGGCCTCGGGATCGGGGTTACCTTTGTACTCGAAGCGATGGATAACTCCGTGCGTACCATTGAAGATGTCGAGCGCATCGGTCTGGCGGTACTCGGCTCGATCCCGGTGATCAAGGAGGATGAGGCACTGCGGCGCATGAAAGTGCAACCTGCTGGAATGGGAACTTCGCCGGAGGACAAGGAAGAAATCCGCCGCATGGCTGCACGGTTGATCACCCACTTTGCGCCGAAATCGCCGATTTCCGAAGCGTATCGTACCTTCCGGACCAATATTCAATATGCCCGAATCGACAATCCGTTGAAAGCTGTGCTCGTGACCAGCCCCGGTCCGGGAGAGGGGAAATCGACTTCTGTTGCCAACCTGGCCATTACCATGGCGCAGATGGGCAGCAAAGTGCTGCTTATCGACGCTGATTTGCGGCGCCCGGTGGTACACTCCATTTTTAAAATCGAGCGGCATGTCGGGCTGACCAATGTCCTGGTCGGCCGCATTCCCATCGATGATGCGGTATTTCAGACCGAAATCGACAACCTGTCGATTATGCCCTGCGGCACTCTGCCTCCGAACCCCTCAGAGCTTCTCGGCAGTGAGGCAATGAAGAAAACTCTGGCCGAGTTGAAAGACCGCTACGATATGGTACTCATCGACAGCCCACCGGTGATCGCTGTTACCGATGCCGCAGTTCTCGGCAGCATCCTCGACGGTGTCATCCTCGTGGTCAAGTCCGGCCAGACCGACAAGGAAGCCGCCTTCCGCGCCTACAACCTGCTGAAAAACGTCAAAACCCAGGTCCTGGGTGCACTGCTCAACGG
>WFTM01000490.1 GCA_015485525.1 Candidatus Zhuqueibacterota bacterium
TACCATGCAGGCAATGCCGCGCTGCGTGCCACTTTCAAACCGATCCAGTAGTAGAGCTGCGCATCTTCAACTGCTCCCGAGAGGTTCCATTCTGCCTCATACTCATCGCCGGGCTGGTGATAGCGCTCGGCAGTCCACTTTTCCATCACCTCCCTGCCCCAGCCGGCAGGCCGTCCGATAAAATCTGTGCCGCTATCGCAATACACCGCCGGTACACCGATTTTGGCAAAATTAAACTGGTCCGACCGGTAGAAAAAGCCTTTGTCCGGGAACTGGTCCGGCTTGAGAACGCGCTTTTGCTGAGCTGCAAGTGAGCGCACATACTCATCCATCTCAGATTTTCCCAGACCGATCATGACCACGTCACGCGTCCGCCCCCAGATATTGGCACCGTCGATATTGATGTTGGCTACGATCCGTCCGGGATGAAAAGTGGGGTGCTCAGCGTAGTACTGCGAGCCGAGAAGTCCGGACTCTTCACCAGCAACAGCAGCAAACAACACAGAACGCTCGGGTTTAATCCCCCCTCGGGCGAAGGCCTGCGCCACAGCCAGCATGCTGGCGACACCGCTGGCGTTATCCAGAGCACCGTTGTAGATCGAATCTCCTGCCGCTGCCTTGCCGATACCGAGGTGATCAAAGTGTGCGGTGTAAACGACGACCTGCTTTTTCAGCTCCGGGTCTGATCCGGGCAACAGGCCGAGGACATTGGCTGTTTTCAGTTTGCGCACACGATTTTTCATGGTGAAACTGAGTTTGACACCCAGGGGTACGGGTTTAAACGAGCGTTTCTCTGCAGCGTGCATGAGTTTTTCAAGATCGTGCCCGGCGAATGCCGCCAGTTTTTTGCTGGCTTCGTAGCTGGTCCAGGCTTTCAGTGGCATATGCTGCTCACCCTGAGCAGGCAGCTCGAACTGTTCACCGGTCCACGAGCTCTGCACGACCTGAAAAGGATATCCGGCTGAAGGCGTGGTGTGGATGATGATCGCGCCGGCTGCTCCCATTTTTTCAGCCATCTCGTATTTGTAATCCCAGCGGCCATAATAGAGACGCTTGCTGCCGGCAAAAAACTTCTCATCATCACCTGCGGGGTCGTTATTCATCATCAGCAGGATTTTGCCGCGCAGGTCTGCTCCTTTATAGTCATCCCAGTCGTACTCCGGCGCCACTATGCCATAGCCGACGAAGACGATCTCAGCATCTTCGACCGAGGCCTGCGCTTGCTGCACGCCGGAAAAAGCGATGTAATCATCCCAGTCTTGCAATTGCAGACTCTTGCCGGCCTTGCGCAGGTTCATGGTTTTGGGGACCTCGCTGGTGAGGCCGATGATGTCAAACTCCTGGAACCAACTGCCATTTTCAGCACCAGGCTGCAACCCGAGGGTTTTGAATTCAGTAGCGATGTACTTTTGTGCCAGGGCATCACCGCGGGTTGCCGGTGCGCGGCCTTCGAGAAGATCGTCGGAGAGGAAGGCGATGTGGCCTCGTATTATATCTTCAGTAATCGTGGCGGCAGCTGCCTTTTCTGATGGCGTCAGAGTCAGGTCGGTCTGGGCGAAGAGAGCAGCAGGAAGGGCCAGTAGCAAGAATATTTTTTTCATATAAATATGTCCTTTTAAAAAATCCATTAATGAGTGCCGGGTTTTCTGCCATCCGTACGCGAACCCCGCAGGGATGACGACAATGGATGCGTCACAATTCATTTATTCAGAAAAAATGGCGCACAGGCGAGAGAAATACCACAGCAAATTAACATTTTCAGATAGAGTTGCAAGGGATAAAAAACGGTTATCTCCCCGGATCAGCAGGCCAGAGAACCGGCAGGAAACGGTGCATGCAGGTGACGGCAATCGGAGTCGTTCCGAGCAGCTCTCCGTCCGGGCTGAGCAAGCGCGGTGTGTCAGTGGTGATGGTCAGACTTTTTGCTGTGAAGGTCTCCACTTCCGGCAAATCCACGTGGCTGCCGTCAAAAATTTTGGGGAAGGCACGCAACAGCCTCAGGCGTGGCATGGAGGCGAGAATGGTGATATCGAGCAGTCCGTCATCATTCTTTGCCTGCGGTGCGATGAGGAAATTTGAGGTATAGCGCGTGTTCGAGATTTCGATAAACAGGTTTTCGCGTTCGAGGCTGCGGCCGTCGTACTCGATACGCGCGATGTTGGTTCGCATGCCGGCCACTCGCTGGAACACGCCAAAGGTATAGGACACATTGCCGAGAAATTTTACCTTCAATGCCGTCTGCGCGATATCGGTCACCAGTCCGAGGCCGAGGATGTTGTGGAAATACCGCTCCGTTCCGTTGCAGTCAAAACGGGCGACATCGACCTTGCGGACAAAACCGGAACAGATGATATCGACAGCCCGGCGCCAGTCTTTCTTGTCGAGCTGCATGTCCCGCACAAAGGCATTGCCCGTGCCAACAGGCAAAATACCCACCGGTGGTCTGGAAACAGACAAATTGGGGAAATATCCATTGATCACTTCGAACAGAGTGCCGTCTCCTCCAGCGGCGACCACGGCATCGTAAACAGAGAGATCGAGATCGCGCACCAGCTCGGTTGCGTGCCCGCGGTACTCTGTCAGCAGCACATCCACTTCAGCGGACGCATGCGCAGAAAAGGCCTGTAAAACTTTTGGCAGCAGCTTGCGTGCGCGCCCGAAGCCGGCGCAAGGATTATAAATCAGCGCGATGCGCATCGTTTTCTCCCTACGGTCTTGTCTAAAGTAAAAATAAAAGCGACAAAATAGTGCGCACAACGCCGGGGCACAAGAAAAAGCGAACCAGCACTGGTTCGTCAGTCCGCGCTTGAGTTTTGACAAAATTCTTCCGTGATTCGCCGCTATTGTACTCTCAAATCTCAGATTCACGCCATATTCTGGAGGCTATCCCATGATCACTTTGCGAACTCTCATCGCTGTTTTTTTCACTCTTTCAAGTCTGGTGCCATGTACTGCGGCTGAGAAAAAACGTCCGGTGGCAACCTACTCTATCGTTGCCTTTGACTCCACTACCGGCCAGCTCGGGGTGGCTGTACAGTCGAACTGGTTTTCCGTCGGCAGTATCGTTTCCTGGGCAGAATCCGGTGTCGGTGCTGTGGCGACGCAGTCCTTTGTCGAGCCATCTTATGGCCCCCTCGGGTTAGAGTTGATGCGCGCAGGCAAAACAGCGGAGCAGGCTCTGCAGGCACTGCTCACGGCGGATGAGCACAAAGACGTACGGCAGGTGGCATTCGTGGATGCGAACGGAAACGTGTCTGCCCACACAGGCAAAAAATGCATCGTCTATGCCGGCCATGTGACCGGGAAGGGATTTTCCTGCCAGGCGAACCTGATGGAAAAGAGCACGGTGCCGGCAGCCATGGCCCGCGCTTATGAGCAGGCACGTGGCCCCCTGGCACAGCGCCTGTTCGCTGCGTTGCAGGCCGCACAGGCTGAGGGAGGCGATATCCGCGGCAAACAATCCGCGGCCATTCTCGTGGTCTCCGGCAAGCACAGCGGCACGCCCTGGGCCGAGCGGATCGTCGATCTGCGCGTCGAAGACCATCCTGCGCCTCTGCAGGAGCTCGAACGCCTGCTGCTGATCAACGAAGTGTACACACACGCCAATCGCGGTGACGAGCTGATGACGGAAAACAAGGTTGAAGAAGCCATGCAGGAATATACCCGGGCGATGGAGCTTGCTCCTGACAATCTGGAGATGAAATTCTGGCCCGCGGTCACACTGGCCTCAGTCGGACGGGTCGAGCAGGCTTTGCCGTTATTCAAGGAGGTGTTCAAGCGGGAAATTAAATGGGCTGAGCTGGTACGGCGCCTGCCCGCTGCCGGCCTGCTCCCCAATGATGAGAAACTCATCGAGCGTATTCTCAGCGTGGCAGCGCAGGAATAGCTTCTCACGCAGGCGATGGACTCTTTTGCCATCATCTCGTCACACCCTCCTCCTCTCGTTACACCGCTCCGGCGGTGTAACGGCCCTGTTGCCGCTCCTGCGGCAATGCACAAGCGAAAAGGATTCCCACATACCCCGGGGAGCTCACACCTGTACCATGGGAATTCCGGCACATCAGTGCTCAGGCACGCTAAAGCGTGCACTACGAACACCTCCCCTTCCTCTCGTCACGCCGCTCCGGCGGTGTGACGGCCTTGTTGCCGCTCCTGCGGTAACTCACTAGCGAAAAGAATTACCACATACCCCGGGGAGCACGCACCTGTACCATGGGAATTCCGGCACATCAGTGCTCAGGCACGCTGAAGCGTGCACTACGAACACCTCCCCTTCCTCTCGTTACACCGTTCCGGCGGTGTAACGGCCCTGTTGCCGCTCCTGCGGCAATGCACAAGCGAAAAGAATTACCACATACCTCCGGGGAGCTCGTACCTGTACCATGGGGATTCCGGCTCATCAACCATCAGGCACGCTGAAGCGTGCACTACGAACACCTCCCCTTCCTCTCGTCACACCGCTCCGGCGGTGTGACGGCCTTGTTGCCGCTCCTGCGGCACTTCACAAATGAAAAGGATTCCCACATACCCCGGGGAGCTCACACCTGTACCATGGGAATTCCGGCACATCAGTGCTCAGGCACGCTGAAGCGTGCACTACGAACATTCATCTCGTCCACCATACTGCACTCACCTGTTTTATCTTGATTTTCACAGACGATTTATCTATTCTCCATGCGTCTTTTTTTGCTGTTCGAAATGCTTTCCTTCAGGGGCTGTCTGGTGAGGTGGGACATCTCGTGAACGGATACAGTCAGAAAAATCACGGCGTGATTTTTTCAAAAACAGTTATCCCGGGCCAGCCCATCGAACAAAATCTTTCAACTATCTCGATTGTACTTATTGCGCAGGGCTGATTTTCTATGAATCGGGATAGATAATTTTTCGCAGAACTTTTTCAATTCTCCCGAAATCCCGTACGGCGTGTCGCGTACATTTGTGAATAAATCGGGTTAAGTTGCCGAAAGGATGGAATCATGCTGTTCTCGACGGTGGAACGACTGCTGATAACGATTTTTCTCATTTTGACTGTAGCCATCTTTGCCTGGTCTTTTTATCAACGCGTGGCAATCATCCTGAAGGGGAAATCAGACCGTCCGCGCTTGCAGAATATCCCACGCAGACTCGCGGTAACGATAAAGGAAGTCCTTTTTCAGACCCGGGTTCTCTCCGGCCGCCCGGTAGCCGGCAGCATGCATGCAGCAGTTTTTGGCGGTTTCATCTTCTTCGGGCTCGAAACCATCGACCACTTTCTCAAAGTATATGACATTCACTTTCTGCAACTGCTTTTTGGAGATGCGGTGCCCGTGTATAAGCTCATCGTTTCGATCTGGGCCGTACTGGTCAGCATCGGTATCATCGGGCTGGCGCTGCGCCGTTTCGTTTTTACAAAATTTTCCCCAAACCCCAAATCCTATGAATCCGGCATCGTGGCGTTGATGATCCTGCTGCTCATGCTCACCTATCTGTACACCCAGGACAGCTCCTACACACCGGCAACCCAGGCGGCGAAAATCAACTGGTGGCTGCATGCTTCCATCATCATGATCTTTCCTCATCTGATCATCCGTTCCAAGCATTTCCACATCATCATGGCGCCGATCAACATTTTCTTCCGCACCGAACGCCTCGGTGAGCTGGTACCGCTAAATCTGGACATGGAGGCGCTGGAATCATCGGACGAGGAGATCACTCTCGGCCTTGAAACCCTGAAAGACCTGACCTGGAAAGAACGGATGGATTTCCTCAGTTGTGTTGAATGCCGGCGCTGTACGGATAACTGCCCGGCCAACATCTCCGGGCAGGATCTCGATCCACGCGGGTTTATTCTCAACGGACGTAAGGCCATCTACGGTGAGGATGACAGCCGGCCGGTAATCGGCACGGTGATCAGCGAAACCGCCCTGGGGCAGTGTACCAGTTGTGGAGCGTGCGAAAATATCTGCCCGGTCGGGATCGAACACCTGCAAGTGCTTACAGGCGCCAAACGTGCGCAGGCCCTGGCTATTGGCACGGGTATGGTCGCAGGTGAATTTCTTGAAACCGTCGAACGGACCGGCAATGCTTTTGGCGAGAAAAAGGCCGTGCGCACGCAGTTGATCGAGGAGCTCGAGATACCCTACTATGAAGCCGGGAAAACCGACTACCTGCTCTGGATGGGCTGTGTGTGGAATTACAATCCCGATGCCCGCGAGGCTGTTGCCTCGATGGTAAAAATCCTCAAAGCCGCAGGCACCAGTTTCGGGGTTTTGAAGAACGAAGCCTGCTCCGGGCATCACCAGCGCAGACAAGGCGAGGAGATGCAATTCCAGACCCTGGCCGAGGAGAACATGGGCTACATGCAGGGCGTGGAAAAGATCATCTCTCCCTGCCCGCACTGTATGCACACTATCGGCCGCGAATACCCCACTCTCAATGCCGACTTCCAGCCTGAGGTCGTGCACCACTCCCAGTTTATCACCAGGCTCATCGCCGACGGTGCCATTGCTGTGAAGAAAAACGGTAATGGAATGGCGACCACATACCACGACCCCTGCTATCTCGGGCGCTACGAAAAAGTGTACCAGGAACCACGCGAACTCATTCGCAACGCTGGTTTCAACATCACTGAAATGCAGCGGCATGGTGAAAAATCCATGTGCTGTGGCGGTGGTAACGCCGGATTCGTACGCGAGCAAAATGTCAAAAAACGCGTTGACCAGACGCGTAAAGAGCAGGTTCGCGAAACAGAGGCTAAACTGCTGGTCACAGCCTGCCCGGAATGCAAAATGATGCTCAACGCTGCTGTTGAGGAGACCAAAGACCTGGCACAGGTCGTCGCCGAAGCGCTGCAGTAGTCTGCGTGTGGGATAACGATCTCCCTGTCAGACTAAAACGTTCGTAGTTCACGCTTCAGCGTGCCAGAAAGTCGCTGATTGCACCGGCGGGCCGGGATGACACGATAATGATGCGGGAGTTCAGTGCTGGCGGCATTTCGCTGCGTTTGTGGACTGCCCCGCTGAAGCGGGGCAAAAGGGACGTCACACCGCAGGAGCGGTGTGACGAGAGGTATCAGCGGTTTCCCTGACCTGGCTCTGTCTTTCTTTCTCCCCGTTTTTCATCTTCTTACTCACCTCAACTGTACCAGGCCCCAAAATCCGCATAACTCCCCTGCATGGCATCTGTGACAGTTTTAAAAATGCATATCTCCCAACACACTGCATCTGCAAAAAATTTTGTTTCCTTTCACCCTTGATGTTCGTAACTTTGATGCTCTGTTTTTCGCGATACACTGGCTGGGATCAACGTATCCCCCGGTTGTGCCGAAGCTTATAAGAAAACCGTCCGGTCTGAGCGACCGTTTCGCAGTATAGATAAAAATTGAACACGTGGAAAGGAGTTCACACCAATGCATAAAATCACCCTGATCCCCGGAGATGGTATCGGGCCTTCAGTCGTCGAAGCGGCCGTCCACGTTCTGGAAGCGAGCGGCCAGAAATTCGCCTGGGATGAACAACTCGCCGGTGAGATTGCCCTGCGCAAGCGTGGGTCACAGATTCCCGAGGAAGCCATGGAGTCGATCCGAAAAAACCGCCTTGTGCTCAAAGGCCCGCTGACGACACCTGTCGGTGGCGGCTTCCGCAGTGTCAACGTCCAGCTGCGCCAGGAATTCAAACTTTACGCCAATGTCCGCCCTGCCGTGACATTCGAAGGTCTGAAGACCCGGTTTGAGAACGTCGATATCGTACTCATCCGGGAAAACACCGAAGGGCTGTACAGCGGCATCGAACACAACATCGATGTCGAAGGTGAGACCATCGCAGCTGAGAGTATCGCGCTGATCACGCGCAAGGGTTCGGAAAACGTCTGCCGTTACGCGTTCGAATATGCCCGCAAACACGGGCGCAAAAAGGTTACCGCTGTGCACAAGGCAAACATTCTCAAGTGCACCACCGGGATGTTTCTCGCCATTGCCCGGGAAATGGCCAAAGAGTATCCGGAAATCGAGTTCAACGACCGTATCATCGATGCATGCGCCATGCGCCTTGTCATGGATCCTGAAGACTTCGATGTCATCGTCACGACCAATTTATTCGGTGATATTCTTTCCGACCTGACAGCAGGCCTCGTGGGCGGCCTGGGTCTGACACCGGGCGCGAATATCGGTGACGATGCGGCGATTTTTGAAGCTGTGCACGGCAGCGCGCCGGATATTGCCGGGAAAAACATCGCCAACCCCACCGCAGTCATCATGGCTGGTGTGATGATGCTCGATCACCTCGGCGAGCACGAGGCCGCACGCACCATCGATCGCGCTGTCCGCAGTGTCATCGCTGAAGGCAAATGCGTCACGCCGGATTTAAATCCTGACGCCAAATGCGGCACCCGCGAGATGACCGCAGAAATCATCGCCCGTCTGGGTCAGGTCTGATGTAGTCGCTACTCCGGTTTCCCAGCAGGAGAAGACCGGAATCTCCCGAGCTCAGGCACGTGCCCGAAAAGATGAGATTCCGGCACTTCGCTTCGCCTGCTGGAATAACAGATGTCGGCATCTGAATCAGGCATGATCGACTGAGTTGACTGGATACCTTGCCCAAAGGCCATCCGTCGAGTTGCCCCCAAACTCTGCACATCCCCGGGCTTTCCGGTCCGGGGATTTTTTCCCCACACACGCTTACATTTTTGTCCGGTTTTTCTTGTTTCTGCACGCCAGCAGTTTATTTTCTGTAACTTCCGGGCGCCAATGGCACCGATTCGCTGCCCGACAAAATCACTCTTTCTGCCGGAGACTGAAGCCATGGACATGAAGCGACATTATTACGAAGACATTCAGATATTCCAAAAACCAGTCCATGTTTTCTGGTTTGTCGTCCTGCTTGTCGGCCTGGTGATCCTGCCGCTGGTCACCCGCAACTACACCATGTCGCTGGTCAATTTTATCGCCATCAACGTTATCGTTACTCTGGGCTTGAACCTGCTCGTGGGCTATACCGGGCAGATTTCCCTCGGCCATGGCGGGTTTGTCGCCATCGGTGCCTATGCCACGGTGCTGCTGATGCAGCACCTCGGTCTGAACTTTTTCCCGGCGCTGGTGCTGGCCGGGTTTGTTGCCGCAGGATTTGGTTTTCTCCTGGGGCTGCCGGCCCTGCGTCTCGAAGGCCCCTATCTCGCGATCGCCACTCTTGGCTTTGGCATGGCCGTGACACAGATCATCGGGCGGAGTACTTTCTTCGGCGGTCGCATGGGGTTGAAAGTACCAAAAATCAATATCGCCGGGCTTACCCTCAGCAGCGATAAAGAGCTGTATGTCGTCATCATCAGCATCACGGTGCTGATGGCTTTTGCCATGCGCAACCTGACCCGCTCCCGCGTCGGCCGCGCGCTGATCGCCATTCGTGAGAGCGATATCGCCGCGGAGACTCTCGGTGTCAATCTCGCCTGGTACAAAACCCTGTCCTTTGCCGTCAGCGCGTTTTATGCCGGTGTTGCCGGCGGCCTGCTGGCCATCATTTTCGGATATATCAATCCCAGCATCTTCGATTTCGTGATGTCGATTCTCTTTCTCGCTATGGTCGTAGTCGGTGGCGCAGGCGCAATCCTGGGCTCGATCCTCGGCGGTATCGTAGTCACATTTCTCGACCTCAAACTGAATGCCGTCACCAGCATGCCCCTCATCGGCGACCTGCTGCGGGAAATCTCCACACGTTGGATGAGCGTATCCGGACTGCCTAACTTCCGCTCGGTTCTGTTCGGTATTCTGTTGATTCTCTTCGTCGTCTTCGAGCCGCACGGGTTGTACGGCATCTGGCTGCGCATCAAGAAATACTGGAAGACATGGCCGTTTTGATGGCAGGGACTGGTGGTTTTTTACTGCGGGGATTTATGCCTGTGAGTGGCAGCCAGGAAGCTGTGCTGGGGACGTGGAGCCTCCGGAACGGCGTCATCAGGCGTCACACCGCAGGAGCGGTCCGTTACACCGCGGGAGCGGGCCGTTACACCGCAGGAGAGGCCGTTACACCGCAGGAGCGGCCGTTACACCGCAGGAGCGGTGTAACGAGAGGGGAAAAGCGATGTGCACAAAACTGATCAGACAGGAATAGCATGTTTTCACAACTCATCATCAACGGGATATCATCCGGCAGTCTGTACGCGCTGGTGGCACTTGCCATGGTGATCATCTACAAAGCCTCGGAAGTGCCGAACTTTGCCCAGGGCGAGATGGCGACGCTGAGCGTCTTCGTCGCCTGGCATTTCGTCAACGCACAGTTTCTGCCCTTTTATCAGGCTGTTGCCGCTGCGCTGCTCTTTGCCTTTGCCGTCGGCGTTCTGTTCGAATTCACCGTGCTGCGCCGGGCCGAAAAACCGAGCATTCTCGAACTCATCGTCATGACTCTGGGACTACAGATGTTCATCTACGGCATCATCGGCTGGAAATGGGGCGCGGAGCAGAAAACCTTCAGCCTGCCCATCGCCGAGGACAGCGTTGTGCAACTCGGCCCGGTGGTCATCGGCTGGCTGAACATCATCACCATCGCCACTTCCTTGCTCTGCGTGCTGGTGCTTTATCTATTTTTCACGCGCACCAAACTCGGCACAGCCATGCGCGCCGTGCAGATGAACAGCACGGCCGCACGTATCAACGGCATCCGTGTGCACCGCATCATGTCCCTGACCTGGGGGCTGAGCGCGGTCATCGGCACCATCGCCGGTATTCTTTTCGCGCCGGTCTCGCCTCTGGACCCGCAACTGATGTGGGACCCGCTGCTCAAGGGGTTTGCTGCCGGCGTGCTCGGTGGTATGACCTCGCCCTTCGGCGCGGTGCTCGGAGGCTATATACTCGGCATCATCGAAAATCTTTTCGGTGCCTATATTTCCCTGGAGTTCAAATCCGTGGTTGCTTTTGCCCTCATCGTGCTGGTGCTGTGGTTTAAACCGAGCGGACTCTTCAGCCGCCATTACGAGAGAAAAGTATGAACGATTTTTTTACCGTCACCGGACTGACGCGCACCTTCGGCGGCGTCGTGGCCATCGATGCACTGGATTTTGCGCAGAAAAAAGGCTCGATCTTTTCGATCATCGGCCCGAACGGAGCTGGCAAGACCACGCTGTTCAACTGCATCAGCGGCATTTATCGCCCGGACAGCGGCGAAATCTGCTTCCAGGGTCGGCGCATCGACGGCCTGAAACCCGACGCAATCGCCCGGCATGGCATAGCGCGCACCTTTCAGAACCTGGAGCTGTTTTTCCGCATGACGACCATGGAAAACCTGATGCTCGGGCGTCACATCCACATGCGCACGAATATCTGGCATGGCCTGACGATGTTTCACAAAAACAGTACAGCCGCGCGCGAGGAAGCAGAGCACCGCGAAAAAGTCGAGCATATCATCGACCTGCTCGATCTGCAGTCCGCACGCGATGTGCCGGTCGGTGCCCTGCCCTACGGGCGTCAGAAGCTGGTCGAGCTGGGCCGTGCACTGGCCCTGGAACCCAGCCTTTTGCTGCTCGACGAACCCTCGGCAGGCATGACCAGTGACGAGCGTCAGGACCTGTTTTTCTGGATCAAAGACATCCAGCAGGAACTCGGCGTCAGCATTCTGATGATCGAACACAATATGCAGATGGTGATGGACATTTCTGATCGCGTTCTCGCCATCGATTTCGGCAAGAAACTGGTGGAAGGCACGCCCGAAGAGGTCGCTGCCCATCCGGAGGTGATCAAGGCTTATCTGGGAGAGGACTGATCTGTGGCACTGCTCGACGTGAAGAACATCGAAACCTATTATGACCTGGCCTGTGCGCTGCGCGGCGTTTCCCTGAGCATCGAAGAAGGAACAATCACCACCATCATCGGCAACAACGGCGCCGGGAAAACGACGATCATGAAAACGGTCATGGGCCTGATCGACGATCAGCCGGATAAAGGCACGATCACCTTTGCCGGCAAGCGCATCGACGGGCGCGATCCCGAGGATATCGTCCGCCGCGGGCTGTCGTACGTGCCCGAGGGCCGGGAAGTCTTCGAGGAGCTTACTGTACACGAAAACCTGCAGATGGGCGCCTATATGCGCCACGACCGCGCCGGTGTGAAAGCAGACTTTGAGCGTATTTTTACTTACTTCCCAGTACTGCGTGAACGCAGCAGCCAGCTCGCCGGCACCCTCTCCGGCGGCGAGCAGCAGATGTTGGCTATCTCCCGCGCCCTGCTCAACCACCCGCGCCTGCTGATGATGGACGAACCCTCTCTCGGCCTGTCACCCCGACTGGTCAAGGAAATCTTTGCCATTATCGAGCGTATCAACAAGGAGGACGGCATCACCATTCTGCTGGTGGAGCAGAATGCAAAGATGGCGCTGAGCATTGCGGACTTCGGCTATGTGCTCGAAAACGGCCGTTTTATGCTCAAAGGCCCGGCCAGCGATCTGCTTCAGGA
>WFTM01000491.1 GCA_015485525.1 Candidatus Zhuqueibacterota bacterium
AAGGAAGCCCCACCCACTGCCGTATCGAGCACACCACCGACTGCTGCGCCGGTCACAGCGCCGAGCGCCACCAGTTGCTTTCCGGACAAACCGAGCATGGCCCAGGTCTGCTCGGCAAACAAATCCTGCTCAAACAGCGGTCGTTCCAGTTCGCTCTCTTCCACGGCGATGCGGCTGTGCTGGTACAAACCCTCGATATGCCTGCGCGCGCGGGCCTCGTATCGGCGCAGAGTCTGATGAAATTCATCGACGATTTGCTGCTGGCGGTCTTCGAGGCGCTCATGGCGTTGCAGGGAAATTTCCAGCGAGCAGGTGAGTTCATCTACCAGCAGGCGGGCAATGATGTGCGCGGCTTCGCGTTCGCGCCGCTGCCAGTCCTGCTGCAGCAGCCGGATGGTCTCATCCAGTGCCGCGCGCCACGGTTCGTGCAGCTCCCGGAACGCCTGCAGCAGTCCGATGCGATCTTCGAAACGGACATTCTGAGCGTCAAAGCTGCGCACCATGCTGAAATACTGATCGAGGGCCGGGCGCCAGTCGTCGGAGTGGTCTCCTTCGCCGATTTTGTTGATCAGCGCCATGCGCGGCCGGCCGGTCCAGCGCAGGATTTCCATCTCGGCTTCATAGCTGCGGCGAAAAGGACGCGCACCATCCACGACGTAAAGAATGCCCGCCCCCTGCATGATCGGTTCGAGCAGACGGCACTCATCGATGAACTCGCCGCTGTTGCGGAATGTCTCCAGAAACGCCGCGACCACTTCCTGCCGGTCCGCTGCGGACACTTCATGCTCGCGCAGCCAGGCCAGAGCCCGCGGCGCCTGCTGAAACCCCGGCGTGTCGATCAGCACGAGCAGCGTCTTTTCGCCGTCCAGACGCACGGGATAGCGGCGGCAGTATTTTGTCGTGCCGGCCGCACTTTCGATCTGCACGGTATCATCTTCCGCCAGCGTCGATACGATGCTCGATTTGCCTTTGTTCACGCGGCCGATCACCGCGAATTCAGGTATTTCCCTCATCATTCATCCACCAGCGCTTCAACCCTCAGCCAGGGGTCCGCCACCTCTGCCAGGGTTCGTTTCCAAATCTGAAAATCCGCTGAGGCAGGTGGCAGGGGTGTGCCGTCGCGGGCATCGAACAGCATCAGGATAATCTCCCGCTGCGGCTGCGTTTGCCGTCGAATTTCTTTGAGAAAAAATATAATCGCTTTGTCCGGCACCTCCCAGGATTCTGCCAGAACCACGACCGGCAGGCTGCCCTTTTGCGCAGCGATTTCCTGCAGAACCGTCTCATCCTGCCGGGCATCGTAGCCCCCGGCCATGTAACTCGACCGGGGTTGCAGCCCAAAACGGCGTTGTAAAACCGGCGTCAGCGCAGTCTCTTCGAGAGAACGCTCGCCCCAGAAAACCAGCAAGCAGTCGCCCGCGGGCATGGGTGAGGCTTCCCGTTGCCCGGTGTTTGCCGGTGAAGAGGTCTGTTCTGCTTCCGGAGTCGTCGCCCGGGTTTGCAGCAGCGGGCGGGTCAGCCGGTCGTAAAGCGCGTTGAACTCGGCAGCGTGCAGTGGCAGGCTGTGCAGTTGTCTATTCAGAAAAATATGCGCCACCCCGAGCATGAGCAGCCGCGGAATCAGGCCATAGGCGAGAATGGTCATAATCAAAAACGGCCACCAGCCGCCGAGCAGCGAGACATCCTGCGCCCGGCCGGCCACAGCGCCGAGATACTCTCCATCGATACGGAAGTAGCGCGTCGCTTCCACAAGGGCCAGATTTGGCACAGCGTCGGGAACGAGTAGCGCCCACGGTGCAGCCAGCCAGGAAACGATGCGATGAAATGTTTGTGCGCTGAGCTGCAGAGTGGTGTTCCAGGCAAAAGCCAGATCGGAAAAAGCGACAAGATACAGGCAGGATACAAGGGCACCGAAATTAAAGGCAATACCAAAACGCTGCGTCAGGCCGAGCACCAGCCAGCGCTCGACCGGATAGTACAGTACATGCCGTGCGCGCAGGCGCTGCAGGTCAGCGAAAAAGGAGCTGCTCTCCCGGCCGGAAGAAAAAAAACGATCGCTCCAGCGCACGAACAGATAGCTGAGTTCGCGCACGATCTGCCGCAGCTCGCCGACCAGCGGCCGCAGGCGTCTCACGCCTGCGGGTAAAAAACCCAGCAGCAAAAAAAGCAACGTGAGCATCTGCACACCGGCGAAAATCGCGATGAAATGCACCACATTCACCGGTGTGCTGCCGTCATAGGCCAGCGTGGACTGCGCAGCGGTGACCCCGGTAGCCAGCCCGGCGAGGATCAACGCCAGGCGCAGCCAGCGCAACCCGGCGACAAAACGCGCACCGATGCTGGCTCCCTGCGGCCGGACACGCCGCAGCCAGTCGAGAAACAACGCCTCGCGCGATTTACCCTCAGCCGCGATAGCCAGTCCGATGGTTCGGTCACGCTGGCGCAGCTCTGAGGGATCGCGCTCGCTGTCCTGCAAGAGCTGCGCTTCGATGTCGATCAGGTCCTGTAATTTCACCGGCCCGGCCTCACTTCTGTCCTCTTTTGCTGTGCATGCCCATCACCCTTCCCGATGCTCCGCGTCGCCTGCGCTCTGTTAGGTGCCTCATCATACCAATCAGCCATCACTCGCCGCACCGCTCCGCCTCGCCCCGCCGTGATTCTGCGACTGCGGAACTATTAAAACCTATTCGTTCTCTTTGATAATCACCTTATGCGTCAGGCGGGCGGACTGAAAAGATGCTACCATGCTGAGTTAACTGGATAACCTGAGTAATATTAGTAACTGAAAAGTCAATTCTTGCAATTTTTTGGCAAGACTTCCAAAATCGAAATTTAGAACCGCTAATGAACGCAAATGATTTCAGAATTCCATTCGCGCTATTTCGCGCCTATTGGCGGTCCCTGTTTGGTTCCGGCTTGTCCAGGTTTAGTATAAAACTCGATGCTCAAGCTGGTGTTGCGGATATTACCACCAGCCTGTTTCTGAAGCAGGCAATATAACAAGAATAAAGGGTTGTCTCAAGGTGTTATTCAATGGCTGGTTTCCTGTAAACAGAGGGACAAGTAAATCGCGGACTCGGCTACTGGGCGGAGGAGCACCTCAGTGGCCTAACGCCGCAGGAGAGGTGTGATGAGGGGAAACGGCCTGCCCCAAGTACCGCGTTAGAAACACAAGGAAGGCGATGATCTGTTCAGAAAGCATTAGCGGCGGGCCGTGGGTGTTTCG
>WFTM01000492.1 GCA_015485525.1 Candidatus Zhuqueibacterota bacterium
AATTCCAGTTACAGCATCGAGACTATTTAAGATGAGAAAGCCCACGATCAACGCAACCACGATCGAGCTCACGGCAGCGCTGAGAAAAATCCATGTGTGTGCCAGCCTACTTTGCAACGCCAACATAGCCGGAAGCTTCCACGATGTTCTGCCCCTGCTCGCTGAGGATAAAATCGATAAACGCTTTGACCTCCCCCTCTGGCTCGCCGTTGGTGATGAGCAGCAGGCTGCGTGTGATCGGGTGCCTGCCCGAGGCGATATTGGCCAAAACAGGCTCGATGCGCTCGCCCTGCGGTGTGATAATCGCCAACCCTTTGACATCGGCATTGAGCCAGGCATGCGACAACATGCCGATCGCTGCGTCGCTCTGCGCAATGGCAGTCTGTTCTTCGTTGTTGGAACCGAGCACGAGATCCGCGCCCGGTGCTTCAGCTTCGCGATCACCCAATACGGCCTGCATGAAAACGTGGCGCGTGCCACGGGCCGCCTCTTTATCGACGACCAGGATGTCGCGATCCGGGCCACCGACCTCTTTCCAGTTGGTGATAGTGCCGGAGTAAATTGTACCGATCTGTGCGAGGCTGAGGGCAGTCACGCCGGCGTCATAGATTTCCGAGGAGACGACGGGAATGACCGCATCGTAGCCGATCACCCACTCGGTAAAAACAACGCCGGGGAATTGCCCGCGTTCGTGCGCGGTGATATCGCGCGAGGCCATGGCGATGTCAATTTTGCCTTCGCCAAGCTGATTGATGCCCACACCGGAACCACCGGCATTGACGACAACCGATGTTGCGGTTGCGTTTTTAAACTGCTCGGCAGCGCGCGAAACAACAGGCAAAACAGTGGTCGATCCGGCTACCTGAACCTGTTCCGGTCTTGTGCACGAAAAAAGAAAAACACTGAGCGAGAATAAAAAAAGGCGGAGCATCGTATGTTTCATGGCAACCTTGTTGATTATCCGGCAAAATGGTCGTTATCAGGGCTGATTGAGCATGTAAATCTGATACAGGCCATCGAGGGTCAGGCGTGCTTCGACGCTTTCGACTGAGGGCAGCTCCGGTAACAGCACAGAAGCCAGCCCACCTGTGGCGATGACCCGGGTTTTATCGGAGAGTTCTTTTTTTACCCGCCGGATCAAGCCTTCGACCATCTCCGCACCACCATACATCAGCCCGGCCTGCATGCTCATTTCTGTATTGGTACCAACCAGCGAAGAAGGGAATCTGAGATCCACCTCGGGTAATTTGGCGGCAAAACGGTGCAGGCTGCTGACCGCACTCTCAAGCCCCGGCGCAATGATACCGCCGAGATATTCCGCTTTATCGGAGATGATATCAAACGTCGTCGCAGTGCCGAAATCGACGATCACCAGCGGGCCGCCATATTTGTTGAAGCCAGCGACAGCGTTACAGATTCTATCCGCGCCGACCGCACTCGGATTCTCGTAGCAAATCGTGATACCCAGCTCGATTTCGCTGGTCACTTCGACGAGATGCACCGGCAGCCGGCTCTCGACCAGCCTGCGGACAAGCGTGGTATCAGAAGGCACGACAGAACCCAACGCAATACCGGTTATGGCGCGGGCGTCGATCTGGGCGCTTTCACACAGCGTGCGGATGAAAATCCAGAATTCGTCCTCAGTACGGGCAATTTTACTGCTCAGACGCCAGTGCTCTTTGAGCCGGCCTTCTTCATACAGACCCAGGGTAATATGGGTATTACCAACATCGATCACAAGAATCATGTTTACCTCTGTTGAAAGGTTGCTTCCCCGCAGGAAACCACGGCCGGCTCTCCATGTTCCTGTTCGATGATCATCTCACCCAACCCGGAGACCTGACGAAATATTCCCGAGATGCGCCGGTTTCCTGCGCTGATCTCCACTCTTTTACCAAAATCCGGACAGAAGTCACGCCATCGCTGCAGGTGCAGCTCCTGCTCGCCGGCGAGCACAGGCTCGAGGCGGTCGCTGATGGCGCGCAATAACGCCAGCAGCAGGGCGGTTCGGTCGGTTTCTCCCCCCAGAACTTCGCGCAAGGACACCGCAGATGCACGCAACTCTTCCGGGAATTCATCTTCGGACTGGTTGACGTTGATGCCTATGCCGGCAACGATCATTTCCAGCGCGTCTCCGGCTGTCGCTGACTCACACAGGATGCCGCTGAGCTTGCGGTTCTGAAACAGCACGTCGTTCGGCCATTTTACGGCAAAAGCATGGTCATACAGTTCGCGCAAAGTGACGACCAGTATTTCGCTCAGTACCATCGGCAGCAGGCCCCATGCGTTCTCATGTCGCTGCGGTCGCAGCAGCAACGAGAACCACAACCCCTTGCCGCCCGGGGAATGCCAAGCTCTGCCCAGCCGCCCACGCCCACCGGTCTGCTGATCGGCGAGCACCAGGGTACCGCCCGGCGCACCGTGTTTTGCCAGCCGCCGTGCCGTTTCGTTGGTCGAAGCGACGCTCTGGTAGATATGCGTCGCGCTGATCAGCGGAATGCGCTGCAGATTTTCGCGTAAAAAATCAACATCGAACTGTTGCATGATCGCAGTTGTTTTGCTGTGAAAGGTTGTCGTGCACTCTGCGGCAGGCAAGTCATCCCCGGCCGAAAGGAATGCTCTCAGGAAAAAAAGATGAGCACACCGAGTGCGACGATTGCACTGATCCAGAACAACACCCGGTTGACGATATGTGAGCGTGCCCGGATGTAGTTCAGGTAAAACGATATACCCAGGGCGACAAAGGTCAGCCCAAAGAACAGCATTCGGTATTGAACCAGAAATGCCGTAAAAGACAGGCTTCCTAACCCGAGGAAGCTGAAAACCAGTGGCAGTACTCAGCAGGGTCGGCTGAGAAAAGCGAAGATAACGGTTATGATGCTGATCGTCTTTTCTTTCATAGCCCGGAAAGTCTTTAAATTTTCATTTTCATCTCGTCACACCGCTCCAGCGGGGCGACGCCCCGGTTGCCCCGCTTCAGCGGGGCAGTCCGCAAGCGAAACGAAACACCACCTGCCCCGGAAAGCACGCACCTATATCGGGAAATTCCGAAACTCCGTGGAATTGACGAGTCTCCGGGCGCGCTGAAGCGCGCACTACCAACGCGCTCCTCTCGTCACAACGCTCCTGCGGTGTGAAGCCCCGGTTGCCCCGCTTCAGCGGGGCAGTTCCGCAAGCGAAACGAAACACCACCTGCATCCGAAAGCACGCACCTACTTCGGGAAATTCCGAAACTCCGTGGAATTGGTGAGTTTCCGGGCGCGCTGAAGCGCGCACTACGAACGCGCTCGTGACCCCGCAGTTGTATTCCCACATAACTGCAATTGCTGATTCAGAGTTGGTTCCACATCCCCCTGGCCCGGCTGCGGGCCGGGCCTGTCCCCCTTCGAAGGGGGATTTCCCTTCGTCACACCACACCCGCTTCAACGCGGCAACAAGCCCGGGGGCTTCTTCTTTCGCTGCTCGAAAGGATGAAAATGTGTGATCACCTCGCGCAGATAGTCCCGGTCGAGATGCGTGTACCGCTGGGTTGTGCTGATCGCTGCATGGCCGAGCATTTCCTGAACAGCACGCAGGTCTGCCCCGCCCTCGAGCAGATGTGTGGCAAAGGAATGCCGGAAGGTATGGGGCGAAACCGGCTTGTCGATACCAGCCGCAACGATATATTTTTTAAAAATTTTCCACGCTCCCATGCGCGAAAGCCCGCGTCCGCGTGCGTTGAGAAAAACCGTCTCCTGCGACAGGAGTGCGCTGGCCAGCAGCGGCCGGCCGGCGCGCAAATACTCTCCGAGCCAGTGTTCGGCCTCTGCTCCGATGGGGACATAGCGCTCTTTGCTGCCCTTGCCAAACAGGCGTACAAAATGTTCGGCCGGAAAATAATCCTGACGGGCAAAGGCCAGAGCTTCGGAAACCCGGCAGCCCGTTGCGTACATGAATTCCAGCAACGCCTTATCACGCAGCCCTAGCGCTGAGCTGACATCGATCGACGACAACATCGCCTCCACCTCATGGATTTCCAGTACTTCGGGCACTTTCTCATCGTGCCGGGTGAAGGAGATGGTATCCGATGGGTCAGTGGCCAGAAAACCCTCAGCAGCGCAGTAACGGTGGAACATGCGCAGGGCAGAGAGCATACGCGCGATACTGGTCTCCGCCAGGTGCAGTTCGTGCAGGTAACCGAGGAAACCATGGATATCCGCGGTTTCTACCGCATCGATCGGGCGTTTGACAATTTGAGTCAGGAAAGTCTGATAATGCCGCAGGTCACGCCTGTAGGCGGCGATGGTATTTTGGGCAACATTGCGTTCGACGGTGAGATACTCGAGGAAGGCGCCGATCCATTCTTCGAGAAGGAAATCGTGCGCTTGTTCAGGGGGCATGGGACTGCGGGAATTCATTCATCGTCGTCATCTTCGAGAAGAGAATCCGCGTCGAGGCGTTCCTGGCCTTCGCTCAGCAACTGTTCAGACAAAGACAGAGCGATGCTCGACAACATCACCTCAGGGCCAAGCTGGGTAAAATCTCCCGACAGCACCGACTCATCGACATTGGCATACAACGAACAGCCCGCCTCACGCTCAACGATCAGACCGCTGACACGTCCCTCATGACGGGCGACAAAAGTCACCTCTCCCAGCATCTTGCTGATGACATAGCCGGTGCAGAACTGAAGCTGAAGAAAAGCACTGGAGGCATAGACGATGATCAGATTGCCGCGCTTGTCACCGATGCGGGTGTCAGGATAGATTTCCAGGCTGATTTTTCTGCCGGCATCGGGATTTTCAACGGTCAGACGATAGTTATCCCCCATGTCCCGTGCTTCAGCACCGAGAGCCCTGGATATATGCTCGATATCTGCTTTCGTAAATTCCACCATGACCTCGTTGATAGCCTGAAAACCTTGTTCGCTCTCTTGTGCTGTGCCAAAGAATGGCACAACAGCAGCCGCACGTACACGGGGATATCATTTCCCCAACAAACGCTGCAGCAAATTTTTTCGATGGGGCACAGCCGCATGTACCTGCTGCGTGCGCTGCTCACCATCTGCACTTTTTTTGACAAGAGTGGCCATGTAGCCCATCTCGCCATCGATGTATTCGAGCTCAACAGGCGTACCCGGTGGGAGTGATTTGTACCCCTCCATTTCGATTTTTGAGAAATGGAAGAATACCTCCTCACCAGACTCGGTTTCGATAAAACCGTAGCCCTTGACCTCGTTGAACCATTTCACTCTTCCGCGCGTCACTGTTGCAAGCCTCTCGTGTCTGATCCGGACGGGGAAAATGTACCGCATTATCCTGTGTTAATCATGAACCGCGCTGCCTGGGAAGCGTGACAACTGTCAAGCTTTGCTCGATCACGTGTCTTTTCGTAACCCTGCGAAAAAAAACAGCGTTACTCCTGATTCCCTGAACACCTCAGCTCAGCGGCGAATAACGGAAAATATACGTATTATATCGTGCCTTGTCAAGAAGCAACTCCCGGCACAGCAGGGATAACTCCTGATAAGAGCATGAGTTACGCTTTCCAGCAAATCAATTGCCCGAAAGCGTGGATACAACCAGGTTGATGGCAGTACCCTGGGGCACTTCTGTTCCGGCCTCGAGGGACTGCTTGACAACAGTTTCCGGCAGCAGCGCTTCGAAAACTTCGTAACGGATCGTCCCGACTTCGAGGCCGGCACGGTGGATAAGATCGCGGGCGTCATCCAATGTGCGGCCTTCGACGGCAGGCACTTTGAACACATCCGGCACAGGCCCCAGGCTGATGGTCAGATCGACGCGGGTGTTCATCGGAACTTCCACGCCTTTCGGAATCGACTGGTGGCTCACCGTACCTTCGTGGTAATACGTCGAATACTCGTATGTTTTTTCGCCGACACGCAGGCCAAACTTCGAGAGCGTCAGCTCACAGTCCCGTTCTGATGAGCCCAGCAGGTCCGGCATACGGAAGCGACGCTCCCCCCTGCTGACGATAACGTGTACCCGCCTGCCGCTCTTGACTTTTGTTCCGGCACGCGGGATCTGCTCGATGACAAAGCCGGCCGGATACTGCGAGTCGTAGCGCTCCTCGTCGCGTACGATCTGGAAACCGCCGGTGTCGAGGATGTTCTTGGCATCTTCGTAACGCTTGCCAGTGACATCGGGCAGCGGAATTGCTTCTCCATGCTTGGTGTAAAGAGGCATCACCAACTGGTCCATGATCACGCCAAAGGCAAAAAGGGCGAGAAAGCCGAACACCAGCCTGCGTACATAGTTTTTTGACCACAGATTCCTGAAAAATTCGCGAATTTGTTCCATCTATCCCTCAAAATATGGTTTGTTTCTCCCTCGGTCTATTCATGCACTCACACACCGAAAGCTCCTGGTGCTGAGTGTAAACCCGGGTTTTTCACAAATCACTTCCTGCGCACCAGACGGGCGGCAAAGGAACCGTCGATGCCGTGTAAGTGCGGCCACGAGCGCACAAAGCCGCGTTCTGTTACAAATCGCTCCGGCACAAATTCACCCGCGTTTTCGAGAGCGAACTCTCTGTGCTGTTGCAAGAACGCAGTAACCATCATTTCATTTTCTTCGCGGTCGGTGGTACAGGTCGAATAGATCAACCGTCCGCCGGGTTTAACCAGACCGGCCGCATTGTGCAGAATATGCCGTTGCAGGCGCAACAGCGCGCGCATATCCTCCGGCTTGCGCAACCAGCGAATATCCGGTTTGCGCGCCATAACCCCGAATCCGCTGCACGGCGCATCGACCAGCACTGCGTCCGCCGCATCCAGCTCGACCATGCGCGCGTCAGCCTGTACGATTTCGACGTTTTCCGCCCCGGTCCGGGTCACATTTTCGTGGATTTTTCCGAGTCTTTTTTTCTCGATCTCAACCGCGACGATACGTCCTTCCGGCCCGACCAGGTTCGCCAGGGCAACAGCCTTCCCACCCGGCGCCGCGCACAAATCGATAATGCGTTCCCCATCTCCAGCAGCCAGCAGGGCGACCGCAAGTCCGGCGCTGGGGTCCTGCACGATGTAGCGTCCGGTCTGCCAGCCCTTGAGCATTTGCAGCCGCAGCCCGGCGGGCATGGCAAAGTATCCGTCAAAATCCGTGCTCTGCAGCTCGGGGTCCATACAGGCTTCCTGTGCATGCAGATGGCGCAGAAAGGTCACCGGAACACGGTTGTTCGATTTCAGCCACGGCAGCAGCTCCTCAGCGCCGAATTGCTCGACAAAACGGGTCACCAACCAGAGGGGATGGCTCATGTACTCTGCGATTTCCTGCAGATCAGCCGCTGAAGACAGTTCCGGTTTCCACGGTTCGCGCTGGAATGTGCGCAGCACGCCGTTGACCAGCTTTGCCTGCGAACCGGTGCCGGCGGTTTTCGCCTGTTCCACGGCCTCGGAAATAACGGCATAATCCGGCACACGATCCAGAAACAACAGCTGATAGAACGCTACGCGCAGGATATTTTTGATCTTCACATCAAAGGTGTCATAACCGCGCCGGATGTAGTTGCGGATATGCAGATCGAGAAAAGACCTGTTGCGCAGCACGCCGAAAACCAGCTCGCGCAGCAGCGCCATATCGCGGGTGGCCAGCGTGCGCACATGCGCATCATTTTCGAGCAGCAGATCGACGTAGGTACCGTTTTTTTCATTGGCGACGAGAACCTGCACCGCAAGCGATCGGGCAGTGGGTTTATTATTCGCAGACATCCTGCCCTCCGGGGTGGAATCCACGCAGGAAATCCTCCGCCCGCATCGTTTTTTTACCTTCTGGCTGTACCTCGAGCAGTTCGAGCACGCCCCTGCCTGTATTGATGGCCAGCCTGCCCTGCTGCAACGCCTCAGGATGCAGCGTACCGGGCGGGCCCGGCGCGTTCATCTCAGCAGCAGGCCGGGAACGCAGGACTTTCAGCCTTTTGCCTCGCAGCACCGTATAGGCTGCCGGCACCGGCGAAAGCCCGCGGATGAGGTTGTGGATATCATCGGCAGTACGGCTCCAGTCGATTCGGCGCAGCTCCGGAGTCAGTTTGGGCGCACGGGTCGCTTCGCCATGCTGCTGCTGCGGGGTGATTTCTCCGCTCATCACGCCTTTGACCGTGCGCACCAGCAGCTCTGCACCGATTTCTTTCAACCGAGCGTAAAGGGTGCCGAAATTGTCCTCATCGGCTATCGGTGTGCGCTCCTGCAGCAGGATTTCTCCGGTATCCACGGTACGGTCGATGAAAAATGTCGTCACGCCGGTCTCCTTTTCGCCATTGATCAGCGCCCAGTTGATCGGCGCGGCTCCGCGGTATTTCG
>WFTM01000493.1 GCA_015485525.1 Candidatus Zhuqueibacterota bacterium
GGTATCAGCCGGTCGGAAAATGGTGGCCAGAGCTGGCAGAGAGTGCTGGGTTCGTTCTCCAATTCATCCTCGTACTATACCGACATCGTCGTGACCAGCACGGGTGTTGCCTATGCCGCCCTGAGCGAAAAAGCGATCGGCAACCGGACCTCGGCCGATGCCGGAATCTGGCGTTCCACTGATGGCACTAACTGGACTAAGATCACTCCTCAGGGCTGGCCGTCGAAGTACCAGCGCATCGTCCTTGCGCTGGCGCCCTCAAACCAGTCAGTCGTCTATGTGCTGGCCGTAACACCGAACAGCGGGAAAAAAGGTACCTATGCCGGCAATGATGAATGGCACAGTTTGTGGAAATATACCTGGCTCTCCGGTGATGGCTCTGGTGCAGGCGGCCAGTGGCAGGATTTGAGCGATAACCTCCCTGCTTTTGGCGGTGATGCTGGTGATTTTGCTTCCCAGGGCGGCTATGATATGCTGCTCGCAGTCAAACCGGATGACGAGAATTTCGTCATCGCCGGTGGTGTGAATCTGTATCGGTCCACCGATGGCTTCAGCAGCACTTCCAAAACGAGTATTATCGGAGGGTACGAGAGCACGACCTCTTTCACCAGTTATCCCGGGCATCATGCTGACCAGCACTATTTTGTTTTTCATCCTACAGATAACAAACGTGCTCTGTCCGTCCACGACGGCGGTGTCAGCGAGACCTCGGATATCACCGCTGGTACGGTTACCTGGACCGCCCGTAACAACGGCTATCTCACGTCACAGTTTTACACCGTTGCCATCGATGAAGCCACGGCAGGGAGCGCAAAAATAATGGGTGGTATGCAGGATAATGGTACCTGGAGTACGAACAGCACGGCTTCTGATGCCGGCTGGCATGAAGAACTCGGCGGTGACGGTGCTTTTTGCGCTTATGCCGCAGGTGGCTCGGTGTTGTTTGCTTCTTTTCAGAATGGCCAGACATACCGTTTGACGCCAACTGTCTGGACTCGGGTTGATCCCCTCGGTGGCAGCGGCTATCTGTTCATCAATCCTTTCGTGCTCGATCCCAACAACACCAGCCGCATGTACATGGCCGGTGGCTCTGTGATCTGGCGTAACAGCAATCTCGATCAAATTCCACCTTATAAAGAAGACCCGGTAGCGCGCAACTGGACTAAACTCAACAACAGTGCAGTCAACGGCGAAACGATTTCTGCGCTGGCAATCTCTGTTTCTCCGGCCCATCGCCTGTATTACGGTACGACAAAGGGCAGCCTGCGGCGCATCGATGGGGCCAATAGTGGTGACCCGCAGCCTGTCGATATCTCAACCGGCAAGGGGTTGCCTGCAAATGCCTATGTTTCCAGTATCGCGATCGATCCGGGGAATGCAGACCGTGTCATCGTGGCGTTTTCCAATTACAATATCCTCAGTTTGTTTTACAGCACTAACGGAGGAAATTCCTGGCAGGCGATCGCCGGCAATCTCGAGCAGTATTCCAATGGCACCGGCAATGGGCCTTCGGTACGCTGGGTGCGTTTTCTGCCTCTGGATGATGGAGAGGTTATTTTTGCCGGTACCAGCGTCGGTCTGTACGCGACCTCGACGCTGGATGGCATGAATACCGAGTGGGTGCAGGAGGCCCCGGATGTGATTGGCAACGCTATCGTCGATATGGTTGCCGTGCGTGAAAGCGATGGCCTCGTGGTTGCCGCTACCCATGGTGCCGGCGTGTTCAAGGCCAACGTTACGGCGGTACAGACTTCGGTCGAAGAGAGTGGTTCTGCTCCTGTCACCTCATGGGCATTGCAGCAGAACTATCCCAATCCGTTTAATCCCTCCACGACTATTACGGCGGATATCGCTGAGCAGCGGCATGTGTCATTGCGGGTTTATGATGTTCTCGGCAGGGAAGTGGCCGTACTTGCTGACGAAGTTCTGCCGGTGGGCAGGCACCGTTTTGTCTGGGATGCCGGGACATTGCCTGCCGGAACGTATCAGTATCGTCTGCAGGCGGGAGATTTTGTCGCGAGCCGGATGATGCAGTTGATCAAGTGATCCCCGGGTCGTGCCGGCTTCACTCCGCAAGCCGGCGTCGTTGGGCCGGTTCTCATCGGGCGATGGCGGCCATCGCCTGTCTGGCTGCCGCGATTGTCGTTTCGATATCCTGCCCGCTGTGTGCGAGGGAGGTAAACAACGCTTCGAAACGCGATGGGGCCAGGTAGATACCGCGTTTGAGCATTTCATGGAAAAAGAGAGCGTAGCGCTGGCCATCGCTGCGTTCCGAGCTGGCAAAATCCCGCACCGGCTGGTCGGTGAAAAACAGCGTGCTCATGGAGCCTACGCGATTGAGCTGAACGGGGATATCGTTTTCCTGCGCAGCCTGCTGCAGGCCCTCTGCCAGCCTGGCTGAAGTGGTTTCGAGCTGTTCATAAACGCCCGGTTGCTGCAGGAGGCGCAGCGTGGCAATGCCTGCGGCCATGGCAACCGGGTTGCCGCTCAGCGTCCCGGCCTGATAGACCGGGCCTTCCGGAGCAACATGCGCCATGATTTCCGCCTGTCCGGCGTAGGCGCCAACGGGCATGCCGCCGCCGATGATCTTGCCGAAGCAACTCAGATCAGGTTCAATATCATACAGACTCTGTGCGCCGCCATAGTGTACGCGGAAGCCGGTCATCACCTCGTCGAAGATGAGCAGAGCACCGTGCCGGCGCGTCAGCTCGCGGACGCCCTGCAAATAGCCCGGCTCAGGGGGCACAACGCCCATGTTCCCGGCCACGGGCTCGATGATCACCGCCGCGATTTCAGAGCCGGATTCGTCGAAAAGGTGCTCCAGCGCTGTGAGATCGTTGTATGGCGCCGTCAGGGTGGCGCGCACGGCTTCTTTGGGGACGCCCGGGGTGTCCGGCAGACCGAAGGTGATGACTCCTGAGCCGGCCTGGGACAGGAGCAGGTCGCTGTGACCGTGGTAGCAGCCGGCGAATTTGACCACTTTCTCGCGTCCGGTAAAACCGCGCGCAAGCCGGATAGCGCTCATGGTTGCCTCGGTTCCGGAGTTTACGAAGCGAACTTTCTGCACCGAAGGCACTGCCGCGATCATCAGCTCTGCCAGCTCTGCCTCGCGCTTTGTCGGTGCACCAAAACTCAACCCCTCGCTGGCTGCTTTTTGCACAGCCTCTGTCACCTGCGGATGCGCATGACCTAAAATCATCGGCCCCCAGGAACCGACGTAATCGATATAGCTGTTGCCATCCACATCGACGATGTGCGGGCCACTGGCCCTGGCGATGAAAACCGGTGTCCCGCCCACGGCGCCAAAAGCGCGTACCGGACTGTTGACGCCACCGGGAATAACATTCTTGCTGCGCGCGAACAATGCCGCAGATTTGTCCTGATTCATAACCTATCCTCTTTCCCCGATTTAATCAATAACTCTCTCATCAACCCTCTGTGACGCCGCTCCTCCGCTTCAGCGGAAAAAGCACATCCTCAGCCCCAAACAACTCAATCCCGCACCAGGCCAGACAACCCGACACAGGTACTCAATATTCTCTCATCACACCGCTCCTGCGGTGTGAAGCCGCACCTCCGCACCAGCGGGAAAAGCGCGTCCTCAGCCAGAAGCATCCCCGCCTGCACCCGGGCAGGAACCGGCGGCATGAACGTGGTACTTACACCCTGGCCAGCTCAGAAGCCTGACGCGGGCGGACGACCTCGGTCGCCAGCTCCCGCGTGATCAGCGTAGCCAGAGCTTCAACCCAGATTTTATCGTCGTTCAGGCATGGGATCATGTGGAACGCCTCACCGCCTGCGGCCAAAAACGCCTCTTTGCCGCGGATGCCGATCTCTTCCAGCGTTTCCAGGCAGTCTGCCACAAATGCGGGACAGATGACCAGCAGCTTTTTTACACCTTCACGACCAAGGCGTTCGATCTCTTCATCCGTTGCCGGGCCTATCCACTTATCGACCCCGAGGCGGGACTGGAAGGAAACCGACCATTTTCCTTCCGGGAGCCGCGCTGCACGGGCAAATTCCTGGGTGGTGCGCATGCACTGGTGCCGGTAGCAGGTCAGATGTGCCGGAGACAGTGTGGAACAGCAGGCAGCACTTTTCAGGCAGTGTTTGCCGGTCGGGTCTGTTTTTTTCAGATGTCTCTCAGGCACGCCGTGATAGCTGAAAAGGAGATGATCGAACCCCTGGCTCAGGCTGGATTCAGCGCTGTGCACCAGCGCCTGGATGTATAACGGATCATCAAAAAAGACCGGCAAAACCTTCATCTCCATGGGGTCGCACAGGGCATGCAGGTCGGCGCGGGCTTTTTCGATGACGGTACGCACCGTAGCCATGGCGTACTGCGGATAGAGGGGCACCAGCAGCACTTCATCGCAGTCCTGTGCAACCAGTGCCTGCAGCCCGCTGCGGATCGATGGTTTCCCATAGCGCATGCCGATGGCGACAGGGTTCTCGAGCCGTTCCTGCAGTTGGTCGCGAAAGCGTTCCGTAATTACCATCAGCGGCGAGCCTTCGGGCCACCAGATTTGCGAGTAGGCGTGGGCTGATTCGCGCGGCCGTTTCGGCAGGATGAACCATTCGACGATCATCTTGCGGATCAGATACGGCGCATCGATGACGTATTTATCCATGAGAAACTCGCGCAGGTACGTGCGTACATCCTGCTCAGATGTGGAGTCCGGCGAGCCGAGGTTGACGAGCAAAATTCCCTGTTTTTTCATGTTGTTCCTGTGTTGTCGTGTTGTATCGGATCTCAGCTAATGCGCGCAAAGCCGCCGTTGAAAGGCCTGGTCAGTTGCTGCAGCATGGCCGCAGAAATACCCCGGGCACGTTCGATTGCGAGCTCGGTATTTTCACCGGCAAACAGGCTGCGCACAGTTGTTTCGAAAATCTCCAGCCAGCGGTCGAAATGTTTTTTCTGCAGCGGAAAGCGTGCATGCAAAGCCGCATGTGGCTGGAAGGCATCGCGATTATAATCGCTTTCTCCGAACAGAACTTTTTGCCAGAATCCGACCATCAGCGGCATGTGTGCTGTGAGGTCGAGTTTGGCGATATCGGTGAAAATCGGGCCGAGCAGATCATCCCGGAAAGCGGTATCGTAAAAGGCTGTGACGAAGCGTTCGATGTCAGCGGCAGTGCGGATATCTGTTTTTGTGCTCATGAGTTTCGTGCAGCGAGCTGAGCCGCTTCCCTGGCAAAATAAGTCAGAATCAAATCTGCGCCGGCGCGTTTGATGGCTGTGAGCATTTCCAGCATAACCCGCTCGCCGTCGATCCAGCCTTTTTGTGCGGCTGCATGAACCATGGCGAACTCACCGCTGACGTTATAGGCCGCCACCGGCAGGTCGAAGCTGTCGCGCACTTCGCGGATGATGTCGAGATAGGCCAGGGCGGGTTTGACCATCAGAATGTCTGCACCTTCTTCGACGTCCAGCGCCGCTTCGCGCAAAGCCTCGCGCCGGTTGGGCGGGTCCATCTGATAGCTGCGCCGGTCGCCGAAGCGGGGCGCGGATTCGGCTGCATCGCGGAAGGGGCCGTAAAATGCGCTGGCGTATTTGACCGCGTAGCTCATCACCGGAACACCGGCGAAATGTTCCCGGTCCAGGCCCGCGCGGATAGCAGCAACCATTCCATCCATCATGCCGCTTGGCGCCACCATATCCGCTCCGGCCCGCGCGTGCACGACGGCCTGCCGTGCGATCAGCTCCAGCGTCGCGTCATTGTCCACCTCGCCATTCTCCAGCACCGGGCCGCAATGGCCATGATCGGTGTATTCGCACAGGCAGACATCGGTGATCACGTACAGCTCCGGCGCGTGTTTTTTGATCAGCCGGACGGCCTGCGGTATGATGCCCTCTTCGCCCAGGCTTTCCGTACCGCGGGAGTCTTTAAAAGAGGGAATCCCGAATAAAATCACCCCGCGGATGCCGGCGCTGATGATGCTGTCCAGCTCAGCAGGCAGATGGTCCAGCCCGATCTGGAACTGTCCGGGCATGGAGCTGATCTCCTTGCGTGCGGAGCGTTCGTGGGTAATGAACAGCGGAAAGATGAAATCCGCAGGGTCGAGTACGGTTTCGCGAACCAGCGCGCGGATGGCCTCATTCGCCCGCAAGCGCCTCGGCCGGATCAGCGGTAACGGTTCTGTTTTCGGTAACATGATGCGTCCTCAAAATAGAATCCGCGAGCTGCAGGCTGTTCAGCAGGCAATCGCCGACCGAAGGCCCGCCGCGGAAATTTCCTCCAAAATAGAGCCCGTCCTTTTCCTGCGCAGCGATCTCCTGCAGCAGGCGGGGATGCTGAAGCCCGTAGGATGGGATGGCTTTTTCGATAATGTGAACCCGCTCGGCCTGTGGCTCTGTGCTGATGTTCAACAGTTCTTTCAGTTCATCGAAAGCGAGGCGGCCGATGGTCCGTTTCGGCAGCCGGGTCAGCTCGGGTTGCCGCTGGCCACCGATGAACGTGGTCAGCAGCGCTATGCCCTGCGGGCTTCTGCCGGGAAACAGGGATGAGCTGAAAATGCAGCCGAGAATAGAGCGCTCTTCCCTGGCCGGCACCAGAAAACCAAAGCCATCGAGCGGGTGGCCGATTTTTTCTTTCGCGATCTGCTGGTGGACGATAGCCAGGGGAGGATAGGTGATTTTATCAAAAGCTGCTGCGGCCTGCGGAGCCAGCTCAGTCGCCAGCCGGGCTGTGATATGAGCCGGTGTGGCCAGCACGAGCCGGTCTGCCCTCAGCACGGTTTCGCCCTGCGGGCTTTCCATCGCGATCGCAAATGCTTTGCCGTTTCTGCTGATTTCACGTACTGCATGGCTGGTGTGCAGTGCATCCCCAAGGCGGCCGGCGAGAGCGTGTGCGATGGTCTGCATGCCATCGCGAAAAGAGAACAGCCCGCGTTCCTTCGGGGTTTTCTTCTCCCCGCGCGCACGCAGCATGCGCACGATCATGCCGCGAATTACGGAGCCGTGTTCCTCTTCCAGTTCGGCCAGGAGAGGAAACACCGCACGCAGGCTCAGTTTTTCCGGGTCAGCCGCATAAACACCGGCGATGAACGGGTTGACGATGTAATCGACCACTTCTTTGCCGAAACGCCTGCGCATGAACGAAGCCAGGCTTTCATCCTGAATATTTTTGGGACAGAGGAACGGCTCGATCAGCACGCGCAGCTTGCTCCGGGCACTGAGAATACCGGTGGTGAAGGCAGCTGGTGGCGAAAGCGGAACAGCTTGCAGCTTTCCTCCCCGCAGAATAAAACGGTTTTTTGCAGTTTCGCTGCCGCTGACCAGTTCGTCTTCGATACTCAGCTCGCGGAAGAGCTGGCGCAGCTCCGGTGATTTCATCTGAAAACTGTTGGCCCCGAGCTCGATCAGCGCATCGTGCCAGTGCAGGGTTTGCACAACACCGCCAACGGTATCGCCGGCTTCGAGCACAGCGATATTTTTGCCTGCTCTGTGCAGGGCATAGCCAGTGGCCAGCCCGCTGACCCCGGCGCCGACCACAGCGATTTCCACATGTTCCGGTTGTTTTTTCATGGCTCAAATCGTCCTCGAAAAGCGCGTGTTATTGCTTGCGCGCAGGTACCGGTCAAACGGCATCGCCAGGTTGCGGATCAGCAACCGCCCGGTGTTCGTAACTTCGAGCCCCTCCGGACGCAGGCGTACCAGGCCGTCGAAAGCCATGGGCTCGAGGTCTGCCAGTGCATCGCTGAACAGCTCTTTGAAATCGATGCCGTATTTATTGTTGAAAAAGTCATAGTCGAGCTCAAAGTCGCACATCAGCCGGGTGATGACATCGCGGCGCAGCAGATCATCGCTGTTCAGCTTGTAGCCGCGTTCCGTGGCCGGACGTCCGGCAGCAACAGCGGCAAAATAGGCAGGGTACTCCTTGGTGTTCTGCGCATAGGTGTCAGCAGTCTGGCTGATGCCGCTCATGCCGTGAGCAATGAGATCGCATTCCGCGTGCGTGGAATAACCCTGAAAATTGCGGTACAGGGTTTTGTTGTGCAGCGCGCGTGACATGCTGTCCTCCGGCAATGCAAAATGATCCATCCCGATGAAGACGTAGCCGGCCGAAGTCAGGGTTTCGATGGCGTATTTGAAGATCGCCAGTTTCTCTTCTGCCTCGGGCAGGGTCTCCTCTTTGAGCACATTCTGGTGCTTTTTCATCCACGGCACGTGTGCATAGTTGAACAAAGCGATGCGGTCGGGCCGGATATCGATCAGCTTGTCGATCGTGCGGGCAAAAGTCTCCCGTGTCTGGAACGGCAGCCCGTAGATGAAATCGAGATTGACGGACTCGAAACCCATGTCGCGGGCCATCTGTACGAAAGTGCGCGTCATGGCTTCCGGTTGAATGCGGTTGACGGCTTTCTGGGTCGGCTCGTGAAAATCCTGCACTCCCATGCTGATGCGATTGAAGCCGGTATCCAGCAGGGCCTGATAGTGCTCCCGGCTGACCTGGCGCGGATCAACTTCGACACCCATTTCCGCCCCCGTTGCGATATTGTAGAAGTTTTGAATCGCTTCACCGAGGCGGCGGGTCTCTTCCGGGGTCAGATAGGTCGGCGTGCCTCCGCCCCAGTGCACCTGAGTGACAGGCCGGTTGCCGGTATGCCGGGCAAAAAACTGCGTGTCGCGGATGAGGTAGTCGAGGTACTCGCTGATGCGGTCCCGGTTTCGGGTCACGGTCATGGTGCAGCCGCAGAAGTAGCACAGTTTGGCGCAAAATGGCAGGTGGAAGTACAGCGACAAGGGCCGGTTGCTGTCATTGCCGGACTCAAGGGAGGCGAGAAAATCGGCCGGGCCGAATTCTCCGGTAAAATGCGGCGCAGTGGGATAGCTGGTGTAACGCGGGCCGGGGCGGTCGTATTTTCTGATCAGCCCGAGGTCCACATCGAGGCGTGTTCCTGCGGCGTTCATAGGGTAACTCCGGTTTTTTCGCGGTGATAAAGCGGGCTCAGCTCGTGCACGGCCTCCACCAGTGCGCGCACGCTGGCGACCGGTGTCTGCGGCAGGATGCCATGGCCGAGGTTGAAGATATGTCGCTGGATGCTGCCCACATTCTCCAGCACTTCCCCAACCTGTGCCCGGATTTCCCCGGGCGTGGCGAAAAGTGCCAGTGGGTCGAGATTGCCCTGCACAGCTGCGCGGTTTTTGATCAGGTCACAGCAGGGTGCCATCTCCGTCTGCCAGTCGATCCCCAGCGCTGCTGCCCCGGTTTGGCTCAGCTCGTCCAGGCTGTGCGCAGCGTTACGTGCAAAAAGAATGACCGGTGTTCCGGTCGCGCTGATCGCCTCGCTGATTTTTTTCAGATAGGGCAGGGAAAAGGTTCGAAACTGCTGCGGCGTCAGTTGCCCGGCCCAGCTGTCGAAAATCTGGATAGCCTGCGCACCGGCGGCAATTTTGTTTTTCAGATAAATGATGATCTCCCTTGTCAGGCGATCGAGCAGGGCGTGCATGGCATCGGGGTTCGTGTACAGTGCTGCGCGCGCATGCTGAAAGGTCTTGCTGCCGCTGCCTTCGATCATGTACGCAGCCAGGGTCCAGGGTGCACCGGCGAAACCGATCAGCGGCACTTTACCCTCGAGCTCGGTGCGTGCCAGCCGCACGGCTTCATAGATCGGGTCGAGTTTGTCTGTAGCCGAAATACTGCCGAGACGGTCGATCGCGCGGAAATCCCGGATCGGCGCCTCGAAAACCGGCCCTCGGCCTTCCAGGAATTGTACATGCATGCCCATAGCCTCAGGGATGACCAGAATGTCGGAAAAGATGATCGCAGCATCGAAACCGAAAATATCGATCGGTTGCAGCGTCACTTCGACAGCGACTTCGGGCGTGTACACCATGTCGA